>NZ_JAELTU010000119.1 GCF_016429015.1 Rhizobium sp. ASV20 | reverse complement strand
TTGCGCTATGAGGGCGATGATCCCTTTCTCAAGGGCTTCGCGCTGTCCGACACCTGGGGTCCGCAAGTGACACTCTTGACGTAGGAGACTTTATGTCCGGAACGGGCAAATCAATTGAAGGCATGACAGTGCTGGTCACCGGAGCCTCGCGTGGAATTGGAGCGGCAATCGCCGAACGCCTCGCGGCCGAAGGCGCGCGGGTGCTCATTCACTTCGGGCGAGATCGGCAGTCGGCGGAGGCTCTCCTGACAAAGATCGGTGGTAGCGGCGTCATTCTTCAGGCTGACCTGTCGAGTGCCGAAGGTCCATTCGAGCTTTGGAAACAGGCAGAGGCGACGGTCGGCCGGATCGACGCTCTGGTCAACAATGCCGGCATCCGCACAGAAATCTCCGTCGATGCAGAACCGGCAGATTGGAAGGCCGCATGGCAGAGGGAGTTTCAGGTGAACCTCTTCGCGGCTGCCGATCTCTGCAAGGAGGCCATCCTTCATTTCAAGGCCAAGGGCGGTGGTCGTATCATCAACATCGCAAGCAGAGCGGGCCAGCGCGGTTATGCGGCCGATGCCATGCCCTATGGCGCTAGCAAGGCCGCGCTCGTCAATCTGACGAAGTCGATCGCCAGAAGTTTCGGACCGGACGGGATAACCGCGATCGCCATAGCGCCTGGCTGGGTTCGCACCGATATGGCCGATGATTTCGTCGCCAAGCACGGCAAGCAGGCCGCCGTTTCCGATATTCCCATCGGCGAGATGGCGGAGCCTGAGGAGATAGGTGAACTCGTGGCATTTCTGCTTCGGCCTTCGCAGGCATCGCTGAACGGGGCGACGCTCGACGTCAATGGTGGCAGCTATATTCGTTAGGGAGCAGGGAAGAAATGAAGAGATTTGCAGAGAAGGTTGCTGTGGTGACCGGTGGCGGCGGTGGCATCGGATCGGCGATTTCCGGCCGACTGGCGGATGAGGGCGCGCTGGTGATCGTCACCGACGCCAACGCCGCTGCAGCAGCGGAAGTTGCGGCGAGCATCGAAACAAGAGGAGGCCGAGCGGTTGCGATTGCGGCCGATATTTCCAGGAAGGAGCAATGCGCCGAGTTGATCGAGAAGGCATTCGGCCTTGAGGGTCGTCTTGACGTTCTGGTGAACAATGCCGGCATCAACCGGCGCGGAAACCTGCTCTCACTCACTGACGAGGACTGGGACATCAGCTTCGCCGTCAATCTCGACTCAATGTTCCATCTTTGCCGTGCGGTCATACCGCATATGATCAGGGCCGGTGGTGGCGCCATCGTCAACACCGCATCGCAATGGGGCCTTTATCCGGCACCCAACCACATCGCCTACAACACCACCAAGGCCGCCGTGGCAGCCTTCACGCAAAATCTGGCCCGTGACTATGCACCCGACAAAGTGCGCGTCAACGCCGTCTGCCCGGGAGAGATCCACACGCCGATGCTGGAGGCGGGCGTGACGAGATCCGGGAGAACGATCGCCGATCTCGATAAGCTTGTACCGTTCGGCCGAATTGGTCGTCCGGAGGAGGTCGCCGCGCTCGTTGCATTCCTGGCCTCGGATGAAGCAGCGTTCATGTGTGGTTCGCTGGTCGAAATCACCGGCGCGCAGGCGGTCGCATGAGGCGGGAAAGTGGTTGCGAGGCAGATTGAGTTTCGCAAGGGTCATCGGGGAACGGGATGCCGCTTTCGCGGCGTCACCCAAACAGTGACTGGGTGGTTGCGAGTTCAACTCTCTCGCGTGACACTTAACGGGGTCGCCCTCGCTTGTGTGGCGACTAGTAATTTGAACCGCATTACTGCTGCTCCGAGACGCTCTGGACCCTCAGCTTCGCAAATGTGCGCCAAGGCCAACTTCCCATGTCTAAACATATCGTAAACGGCGCTTGTGTTTACAAAATCTCTGAGTCACAAATGTATTGTGAGGTTCGTGAGCGCTATTGGACGGGTAAACCCGCTTCTGCATGGCGGCAGCGAGATAAGCATAAATGATAAAATATAAAGGAGGAGAACCTGAATATGAAAACTCAAGTGGGAAAACACTCTATTGCAGGAAGCCTGATTTGTTGCGCGTTGCTGCTTGGCACAGCAATTCCTGCCATGGCCGAAACGATCGGCAATTGCGAAGTTACTGGCAAGAAGGGCTCTGATCCGATCAAGCCGGCAGTCGCGGGGCAGCTGACTGTCCAGACCACGCTGCCGGCACCAGCCTGGTGGAATGGCGATTCACCGGATGCAATGAAGGATGGTTACGAATATTGCATGGCCATCAACATGGCCTATCGCGCCGGCCTCGACAAGGTGAAGGTCGTCAACGTGTCCTTCGACGCGCTTGTCGCCGCTCAGACCAAGGACTTCGATATCGCACTGGCTGAAATCTCCATCACCGACAAGCGCAAGAAGGTAGTCGATTTCTCGACGCCCTATTTCGACTCGGATATCGGCGTCGCTGTCAAGAAGGGTACAAAATACTCGGCCGATACGGTGAAGGACATGCGCTTCGGCGTAATGCAGGGCACGACCGGCGCGAATTTCGTCGATCAGAAGCTGAAGCCGAAAGAGGTCAAGGTTTTCTCCGACACCGGCGTGTTATCCACGGCCCTGATGTCCAACCAGATCGATGCCGCCTTGCATGACACCTCGATCATGCTCGGGGTCGCCACCAATTCGCACGGCATGATCAGCGTGCCTTATCAGTACACGACGGGCGAGTCATATGGTGCTCTTTATCCAAAGGGATCACCCAACGAAACCGCCTTCAACAAGATGATTGAAGACATGAAGAAGGACGGTACGCTGGCCGCCCTCTCCAAGAAATATCTGGCCGATGCCTGGGGGGCAGATCCGGCCCAGATCCCCTATCTCAAGCCTTGATCTGGTTGTCGCGCCGGATTGCCGTTTCTGGCGATCCGGTGCAGCCGTTCCCGCAATCGCCTCGTGCTGCCGGGTTTGTCCCGGCGGCGGAGGATTGAGGAACGACATCTTCGCCCAGATTTGTTCTGACGCATTTTCCATCGAGGAATTGAATTCATTCCGGAAAATGCCTTGAAGGCAGAGGCATGCGATGTCCGAAAATACCCCTAGGCCGGGGACCAAGCCGTTGCTTGGTCTTTATGAGGGCGCGCGCAGCTGGAGTGCCAGCGCACCGCCGAAAGACACGACGAATTGGGCCGCGACAGCCCTGGTCGTGAGCATCTTCGTCCTGCTTGCAAGCTGGAAAACCCTGCGCGACATTTATGCGGCGCTTACGGAACTGGGCGCGGGTGGTGTTGTCTCGGCCGCCTTGCTGGTTCTGTGCGGTCTTGTCGTGTTGTTGCTGCTACGACCGGCGACGAAATCGTGGCGCGCATCCGTCGCGGCCAAAAATGCCCTTGCCGGCAATGACCTGATTGCCGCGCGGATAGCCGCGGCAACATCACGCGAGGCGGCCTTTTCGACGCTCGGCTACGCTGCGGTCATTGTGCTACTGCTCGTCGGCGCGCAATTCCTGATGGCCAACGACCTTGCCGTCAGTCGCACCTTCGTGCAGCTGCCATTGATTTTCAGTTCCTTCAGTCTGGTGCTGAAAGCCTTCTGGATTAACATCTACATCTTCGTGCTCGCAGAGGTGTTGGTGCTGGTCTGGGGGCTGATCGTTGCGATCGCCCGGTTGATGCCGGGTGATGCCGGACGACCGGTTCGCATGATAGCAACCATCTACACCGATATGTTCCGTGGCATGCCGGCGATCATCAATATCTATCTTATCGGGTTCGGCATCCCGCTGACGGGCCTGCCTTATCTGAAAGATCTGGCACCGGAATCCTATGCGATCATAGCGCTTACGCTTACCTATGGCGCCTATGTTGCAGAGGTCTACCGGGCCGGCATCGACAGTATTCACCGCAGTCAGGTTGCCGCAGCTCGATCTCTCGGCCTGTCCTACATGCAGACCATGCGATATGTCGTGCTGCCCCAGGCGGTGCGGCGCATCATACCGCCGCTGCTCAACGACTTCATCGGTCTGCAGAAGGATACGGCGCTCGTCAATGTTATCGGCTCTATCGATGCATTCAATCAGGCACGCATCGTCGGCGCCAACAATTTCAATCTGTCGCCGGTAACGACGGTGGCCCTGCTCTTCATCCTGATCACTATCCCGCAAGCCCGTTTCGTGGACCGGCTGCTCGAGCGTGAGCAACGCCGTACGCAGTCATAGCTGATCCGGAAAGGTACGACCGATGTCGATGATCGAAATTCGCAACCTAACGAAATCCTATGGCGTCGTGAAGATACTCGATGGGCTGAACCTCGAGGTTGATGAACATCAGGTCGTATGCCTGATCGGACCTTCCGGCTGCGGCAAGTCCACCTTGCTGCGCTGCCTCAACGGGCTGGAGCAAATCCAGGATGGCGAGATCCGCATCCATGGCGACCGCATGTCGGGGCCTGGTGTCGACGTCAATGCGCTCCGGCGCGATGTCGGCATCGTATTCCAGAGCTATAATCTATTTCCGCATATGAGTGTCGTCGAGAATGTCATGCTCGCGCCGACCAAGGTTCTGGGTCAGAAACGCGGGGAGGCCGAAGCCCGCGCCCTGTCACTGCTGAAGCGCATCGGCCTCGAACACCGCGCGACCGCCTATCCCGATCAGCTGTCCGGAGGCCAGCAACAGCGCGTCGCCATCGTGCGCGCTCTGGCGATGGGGCCATCGGTGCTGCTTCTGGACGAAATTACCTCGGCGCTCGATCCTGAACTGGTCTCCGAGGTGTTGAACATCGTGCGCGATCTCGCCGCCGAGGGCATGACCATGTTGCTCGCGACCCATGAAATGGGATTTGCCCGCGAAGTGGCGAGTAAGGTCTGCTTCCTTTATGGGGGCAAGGTCCATGAGGAGGGACCTCCTGCGCAGATTTTCGGAGACCCGAAGGAGGAGCGCACACGCAGTTTCCTGCAGAGCATCATCGAGGCAGGACGGCTGTAGGGAATTCAGGTTCGAACCACACGATCGATCCGGGCAGGCGTGATGATTATCCATCGCTTCGGCCGGACCCGCTATTCTTTCAATCCTATGGGATTGGGCGAATCGAATGAAGATCGGTATGGGTACTGAAAGTCCTGCTCGGGCCGCGCTCGCCGTATAATTTTTACGCAGGCCGATGGTTCAGCGTGCACCTGAGCGGGAGCATATGGTTCTGTGGGAGTAGCCAGTTCTATGATTGACGACCAGAAAGCAACCACAACTTCGCGCAGCCGGTTGGAGCAGATTTTGGCGGTGCTGGAGGAGCGAAGCAGCCGTGAGCATACGTTCCTGAAGGTCTATCACAAGGAGGCCCGCGCTGCCGCCGACGCTTCGGATCGCCGTCGTCACTCAAATGCGTTGTTGGGACCTCTCGACGGCACGATCATATCAATCAAAGATATCTTTGATGTCGCTGGTGAGCCTACGCTGGCTGGGTCGGTTATCCGACGCGATGCCGAGCCCGCGCAAGAGGATGCTCTGGTGGTCCGGCGCCTGCGGGGAGCCGGGGCCATTATCCTCGGCAAAACAAACCTCGACGAATTCTGCTTCACCACGACCGGGGTCAATCCCCACTATGGCACTCCGGGCAATGCATGCAATCCCGAGCTTATTCCGGGAGGATCTTCGGCTGGGGCGGCCGTGTCCGTCGCCGAGCATACCAGCGATATAGCGATAGGTTCCGACACTGGCGGCTCTGTTCGCATCCCCGCGGCATTGAACGGTGTCGTCGGCTTCAAACCCACGGCTCGACGCATTCCATCCGATGGTGCCTTTCCGTTGTCGCCGTCGCTCGATTCGATTGGCCCGATTGCACATTCAGTCGCTGACTGCGCGTTTGCCGACGCTATCATGGCAGGGGAAATTGCCAATGTGCTGGCGGAAGCGCCTCTGGAGGGCATCCGAGTGGGGGTGCCAAAGGGATATTTGCTGAGTGATGTTCACGGTGAAATCGCGGCGGCCATGGAAAATGCTCTGGAGCTGTTGCGCAAGAATGGCGCGTTGGTTTTGGAGTTCGATATCGATGACCTCCTGGAGCGGATGCGTGCGGCGACCAGTGACGCGTCCATTGCCTCCATTGAAGCGGCCGAAATTCACGCCGATTGGCTCCAGGCCGGTATCGGGCCTGTCAATCCACGCGTCTCCGAGCCACTGAGGCGTCGACTGAAATTTCCGGCCTGGGCCTATTTGCGGATGATGCGCACGCGCAGCGAATTGATAACGGCGATGGATGGTCGCCTGACATGTATCGATGCCCTCGTCATGCCGACGGCTCCAATCTTCGCGCCCCGTATCGACCATATCATTACCGACGTGGCGTTTGCAGAACAGACGGAGGCTCTCCTCCTGAGGAACACGCAGATCGCAAATCAATTCGACCTGACCGCCATATCACTTCCCTTGCCGCACCTTTCCTTACCCGCAGGGCTAACGTTGATGGCGCGCCATGGATCGGACCGGCGGCTTCTCGGTTGGGCCGCAGGTGTGGAGAGGCTGTTGACCGGGATCCGAGCTCGTTGATCAAAACCGGACGATGACGGTTATGTCGCTTGTCTCGACCTCCGTCCCATGTGAGGGATGAAGACAGGGATTTGCGGCCCGGATAGGTGGTTCGATGCCCTTCGCTTCGGTGGGGCATCCCTGGATCAGTCGGCGCCATATCGGCGGTTGGTAGGGTTCCATGAGCGCTGTCGGCAATCGTATCGCAACGCACATGCCGCAAGCTTTATGAAGAACCTGAAAGTCGAGGACGTCTGCGCCGCCACCTGCGGATCTGCGGACGCTGCCGTACCGTTGCTCTAGCTCGTCGAAGAGGTGTGCAACGGCAGGCGGCTGCATCTAGGCCTTGGCTGTCTATCGCCAGCGGAGTTTGAAACCCAAATTGCCCGACAGGCGACTTGGTTTGAAGCTGATCGCTGGTCCAGCCCCGAGGGAGGCAATCCGACCTCGGGCGAGATCTCGGCGCAAATCCAAGGCACTCGGCGATCAGAAGCTTGCCGCCCTCGAACGTCTTCCCGCTTCCGTCGTCGCCGGGCTTTCGCTGAGCAAGAAGGTGGCCGCCATTCCGAAGGGGTGGGTTTGCGCGCTTGGCGAAAAATTATCGTAAGTCGCTTCTATTTTATAAAAAGATATGTATTGTCGAAAAAGAAGCATGTCTGGGAGGATTTGTCATGACCAAAGCCCGCGAAAACCATCGCGAAGATGCGGCTGGCCGCGCCAATGTGGAGGATACCCCCGAGCTACTGGCCTATTACGAGGAGTTGGAACGGCATAAGGCCGGAGCCTTATGGACCGTCGCCAACAAGATCGAGCCGTGGCAGCCGAAGTCGGCTTCCGTGCCCGTTCTCTGGCGCTATGCCGATCTTCGTGATCGTGTCCTGCGGTCCGTCGATCTGGTGACGCCGGAGAAGGCCGGTCGGCGCGTGATCTATCTCAATAATCCGGGTCGCCAGGATGTGGCCGCTGCTGTCGGTTGGCTCTATTCCGGCTTGCAGGTGATGCATCCGGGCGAGGCGGCATCCGCGCATGCCCATTCGGCGTCTGCCCTGCGCTTCATCATGGAAGGGTCCGGAGCCTATACGATCGTCGATGGCCACAAGATGACGCTTGGGGCCAATGATTTCGTTCTGACGCCCAACGGCACCTGGCATGAGCATGGTATCGCCGAGGACGGAACGCCTTGTATCTGGCAGGACGGCCTGGACATTCCGCTGGTCAATGCGCTCGAGGCCAATTTCTATGCCGTGCATGACGAATTGCGCCAGGCCGTCGGCTATCCCGTCGATGATATGACGGCGACCTTCGGCAATCCTGGTCTGCGGCGGGCAGAGGGAAAATGGGGGCATGCCTATTCGCCTTTGTTTAAATATGAATGGGCGCCGACCTATGAAGCGTTGAGCCGCTATGCGCTGGTGACCGACGGCTCGCCGTTCGACGGCGTTTTCATGAACTACGTCAATCCGCTAACCGGCGGTCCGGTAATGCAGACCATCGGCGCTTCCATGCAGATGCTGCGCCCTGGTGAGAAAACCAAGGCACATCGCCATACCGGCAGCGTCCTCTATCAATGCGCCAAGGGCAGTGGCTATTCGATTATCAACGGCGAGCGCTTCGATTGGAAGGAACGCGATATTTTCTGCGTGCCCTCCTGGGCGTGGCATGAACACGCAAACGGTGCGGATCGCGAAGACGCGTGCCTGTTCTCCTTCAACGACATGCCGGTCATGCATTCGCTGGGACTCTATCGTGAGCAGGCCTTCGCGGACAACGATGGCCATCAGCCGATTAACGGCTAAGGAAAGGTATATTATGCGTCTAGTAACCTATCGAAACGGTGTCGAAGCGGGGGCGCGGCTTGGGGTCATGTCCGGCGATCTCGTCGTCGACGTCGCATGGCTGGGGGAAGCTTTCGGTGTGGATCTGCCTGACACGATGCTCGGCCTGATCGATCTTGGCCCCGTCGGACCGGACCGGCTGCGCGACTTGCTGCGCGAGTGTGACGAACGGTTTCCTGCGGGAACGGCCCTTCCTTTGGGCAATGTCAAATTGCTGGCGCCGATACCGCGCCCACGCAAGAACATCTTCGGCATCGGTCTCAATTATGTAGAGCACGTGGCGGAATCGGCGAAGTCCCTGGATACGTCCAAGGAATTGCCGAAGCAGCCTGTCATCTTCTCCAAGCCGCCGACGACGGTTATCGGCCCCGGTGACGCAATCGAGCATAATGCCCGTATCACGCAGCAGCTCGATTGGGAGGTCGAGCTGGCTGTCGTCATCGGCACGACCGCCAGGCGTGTGACTGAGAAGGACGCCCTTGGCCACGTCTTCGGTTATAGCGTGATGATTGACGTCAGTGCGCGCGACAATCGCCGCGCCGGACAATGGATCTTCTCCAAGGGGCAGGATACCTATGCGCCCTTCGGTCCCTGCATCGTCACCGCCGATGAGATTTCCGACCCGCACGATCTGGATCTCTGGCTCACGGTCAATGGCGTCGAGAAGCAGCGTTCGAACACCCGATTCATGCTTTTCAATGTGCCGACGCTGATTGCTGACATCAGCTCGGGCATCACACTCGAGCCGGGCGACATCATCGCCACGGGAACGCCGGATGGCGTCGGCGCAGGCCGTACGCCTCAGGAGTGGATGTGGCCCGGCGACGTCGTCGAAGCCACGGTACAGGGAATTGGCACGATCAGACATCCTGTGGTCGCTATCTGACAGCGACTGAGTTCAAGATCGGAGCCTCTCGGCTTCATTTAACAAAGGGGAGCTTAACATGTCATTCAAATGGACAAGGCGCAGCCTTATGGGAGTTGTCGCGGCGGGCGCAGTCGTGGCTGCGTTTCCGGTCCTGGCGCAGGATCAGCAGCCCGTCACCATCGGTCTGATTACCACGCTGTCGACGCCGGCCGGCTACATCGGCGAGGATATCCGTGATGCCTTCAATCTTGCTCTCAAGGAAGAGGGTGGCAAGCTCGGCGGCGTGCCGGTCACGCTGAAGATCGAGGATGATGCATTGAAGCCTGCCAACGGCAAGCAGATCGTCGACAAGATGCTGGGGGAAAACATCAAGCTCTATACGGGTGTCAACTTCTCCAACGTGCTGGCGGCAGTCCTTCCGAGCGTATTGAGCGCGAAGGCTTTCTACGTGAGCAACAATCCCGGCCCGTCGACGTTCGCAGGCGAAAAGTGCAACCCGAATTATTTCGTCGCATCCTATCAGAACGATGCGTTTCATGAGGCCGCCGGCCTGGCGGCCAACGAGCTTGGCTTCAAGAAGATGGTCATTCTTGCGCCGAACTATCAGGCAGGGCGCGATGCACTCGAGGGCTTCAAGCGTACCTACAAGGGAGAGATCGTCGGCGAGATCTATACCAAGCTCGACCAGACGGATTTTTCTGTCGAGCTCGCGCGTGTCAAGTCGCTCGCGCCTGACGCGATCTACCAGTTCCATCCCGGTGGCGCCGGCATCAATTTCGCCAAGCAATACGCCAATTCCGGCATGGCCACATCCATCCCGATGGTCATTCCGAGCTTTTCCATGGACGCGCGCATGATCCAGGCGACGGGAAATGCCGCCGATGGCGTCTACGCTTCCGCCCTCTGGACGACGGAAACCGATAATCCCGCCTCCAAGGCTTTCGTCGAGGCATTCCGCAAGGACTATGGCCGCGATCCAACGATCTATGCGGCGCAGGCCTATGATACAGCCCATCTGATCGGCACCGGCCTGAAAGCCGTGGGCGGCGATCTGTCGAAGGAAGATGATTTCCGCAACGCGCTGCGAAAGGCCGATTTCACGGCGATCCGCGGCGCATTCAAGATGGGACCCAATCAGCATCCGGTTCAGGATTATTATCTGACCAAATTCGAGAAGAATGCCGATGGCAAGATCGTCCAGAAGATCGTCAGGAAGGTCGCGTCGGACTACGGCGACGCCTATGCGTCCAAGTGCTCGATGAAATAGCGGCATTCAATCAGAAACCCCGTCCAGGAAGGGCCAGTCGTGGCTCCTGGGCGGGGGCATTGCCTCGCGAATTTTCAGAATGAGGAAGGCGGGATGCTGCTATTCATCGAACAGGTGCTCAATGGCCTGCAATATGGGGCCATGCTTTTCATGCTGGCATCCGGACTGACCCTGATTTTTGGCATCATGGGCGTCATCAACCTCACGCATGGCGCATTCTACATGGTCGGAGCCTATTGCGCCGCCTTCGCCATACTCGGAACCGGAAGCTTCCTATTGGGGATGGTGGCCGCCGTTCTGGGCGCCGGTCTTTATGCTATGGCGATCGAGCTTTCGGTCGTGCAATGGCTCTACAAGCGTGATCATCTCTATCAGGTTCTTGCGACACTCGGGCTCATCCTGTTCACCAATGAAGCCGTCAGCATGATCTTCGGGCGCCAGCCACCCTTCGTCGACATACCATCCGCCCTGCAGGGCGCCGTTCCAATCCTGCCAGGGTTGGAATATCCCGTCATGCGTCTCGCATTCATCCTCGTCGGAGCGCTTGTGGCAATCGGGCTGTGGCTGCTGGTCAACAAGACACGTATCGGCATGCTGATCCGCGCCGGCGCGGACGACCGCGAGATGGTGGATGCGCTCGGGGTCAATGTTCGTCGTCTCTATACGATCCTGTTCGGTCTTGGCGGTGCGCTCTGCGGCCTTGCCGGCGTGATGGCCGCACCGCTCCTGGCGATCGAGATCGGCATGGGTGAACGCGTCCTCATCACCACCTTCGTCGTCATCGTCATCGGTGGTGTCGGGTCGATCAGGGGAGCGCTGGTCGGCGCGCTCCTGGTCGGGATGGTCGACAGCATGGGGCGTGCCTACCTTCCGCAACTGATGCAGTTGCTGCTTCCACCTTCAACAGCCGATACATTGAGCGCCGGGCTTGTTTCGGCCAGTGTCTACGTGTTGATGGCCGTGGTGCTTTTGTTTCGCCCGCTGGGCCTGCTGGCGGCGAGAGGCTGACCGATGCGTTCGACAAGAATTGCAATCATCCTCGTTGGGCTTGTTGCCTTTGCGATCGTTCCGCTTCTATCCGCATTGACGGGCAATGCTTCCGTCGAAGGCCTTGCCACACGGATCGTCATCTATGCGATTGCTGCCGTCAGCCTCGATCTGATCATGGGCTATGGTGCGCTCGTCAGCTTCGGTCACGCCATGTTCTTCGCCCTCGGCGGCTATGCCGTTGGTATCATCGCCTACCATACCAGCAATGGAGAACCGCTTTTCGGCTGGCAAGGCACGACTGCCGCCCTCATCGTCTGGCCGATTGCGCTGCTTGCCTGCATCGTGCTTGCGACGATTGTCGGCTGGCTTGCGCTCAAGACCGCCGGCGTGCAGTTCATCATGATCACGCTGGCCTTCGCGCAAATGGTGTTCTTCATCCTTGTGTCGCTCGCCACATATGGCGGCGACGACGGCCTGTTGATCGACGCACGCAACACCCTGCCGTTGATCGACATCACCAACGGATCGACCTTTTATTATCTATGTCTGTTCCTGCTGATTGTCTGGACGATGTTCTGCATGATGATCGTCAATTCCCGCTTCGGCTTGATCTTTCAGGCACTGCGTCAGAGTGAACGGCGGGCCGTCAATCTTGGTGTTCGTCCCTTGAATTTCCGGCTGACGGCTTTCGTCATCTCCGCATTCGGCACTGGCCTGGCGGGTATTCTCTGGGCCAACTATGCGCTGTTCGTCACCCCCGATATGGCAGCGTGGTCGAAATCTGGCGAGTTCATGGCAATTGTCGTGCTCGGTGGTCTGGGTACATTGATCGGCCCGATCGCCGGTGCCGCCGTCTTCATCATACTGGAACAGATCCTGTCCGGCTGGACCGAGCATTGGATGATCATCATGGGCCCGATTCTGACCTTGATCGCCCTGTTCGGACGACATGGCATGCTGGGGCGTTTGTTGGGAAAACACCATGGCTGACACGAACGCATCCGTCCTGGTTCTCGAGAACCTCCAAAAGAAATTCGGTGCCTTGGTCGCGACCAATGGCGTCGATCTGGATGTACGGCAAGGAGAGCTTCACGCCTTGATCGGTCCGAACGGTGCGGGGAAATCGACACTGATCGCCCAGATCTGCGGTGAAATCACCCCCGACGCCGGCCGCATCCTGTTCGATGGGCACGATATAACCGGCCTGCCCGCCTACCGGCGGGCGCGCATGGGAATGGGGCGCTCCTTTCAGCTGACGCAGCTATGCGCCGACTTCACGGCGATGGAAAACGTCCTGCTGTCACTGGAAGCCAAGGGCGGCGGTTCGGCGGATATTTTCAGGAATCCCCGGCGCAATGCCGCCAATCGACAGATTGCCAGAACCTGGCTTGAGCGGGCGGGCCTTGGCGATCAGGGAGAGCGTATCGTATCCAGTCTGGCGCATGGTCAGAGGCGGCAGCTCGAAATCGCCGTCGCTCTTGCGCGCAATCCCCGGCTGATCCTGCTCGACGAGCCGATGGCCGGCATGGGAGCGGAGGAATCAGCCTCGCTGACAGCTCTGCTGCAGGACCTGAAACGCGACTATCCCATCCTCCTTATCGAGCACGATATGGATGCCGTTTTCGCACTTGCCGACAGGATCAGTGTCCTTGTCTACGGCAAGGTCATCTTTACCGGGACAGCGAGCGAGATCCGCGCTCACCCTGAGGTGCGGGCCGCATATCTGGGGGAGGAAGCCCAATGCTGACGCTTGACAAACTTGAGGCGGGATACGGTCAGGCGCGCGTCCTGTTCGGCATGTCGATAGAGGCCAAGGCGGGCGAGGTCATCTCGTTGATTGGCCGCAACGGCATGGGGAAATCGACCACCGTCAAGTCGATCATGGGCATGATCAAACCGACGGCCGGAACGATCAGCTTCGCAGATACGATCGTCAATCGCCTGCCGCCGAACGCCATTGCGCGGCTTGGCATCGGACTGGTGCCGGAGGGGCGTCGTGTCTTTCCATCCTTGAGCGTCGAGGAAAATCTTGTCGCGACCTCGCGTCCCGGAGCATGGACGCTAGAACGCGTCGTCCAGCTTTTTCCGCGGCTGGAGGAGCGCAAGCGGCAACTGGCTCGAACCCTTTCGGGAGGAGAGCAGCAAATGCTTGCAATCGGTCGGGCCCTGCTCACCAATCCGAAGCTGCTCATCCTCGATGAGGCGACGGAGGGGCTAGCACCGGTCATTCGCTCCGAAATCTGGCGTTGCCTGCATGAGCTGAAAAATATCGGCCAGACTGTTCTGGTTATCGATAAGAACCTGTCCGAAATGGCCACTTTGGTCGATCGCCACAACATCGTCGACAAAGGGCGGGTGGTGTGGACGGGAAGTCCTGCCGAGCTTGCCGCCGACCAGGATCTGTCACACCGCTATCTGGGGATTTGACGATGGCTGAATTCTTCTATCAGGACTATGATGTCGCAGCTTTGGATATCCAATACAATGCGCGCGCAAGCGTTGCCTCCTTCGACGATGAATATGCAAGGCTTGTGAACGTCAGCAAGGTGGTGATGCGAGATATCGAGCACCAGGCTGGCATCGTCTACGACGACGATAGCGGTGAGACGCTCGACTTCTACCCGGCCGGCAAGGACGCGCCGCTGTTCGTCTGGATTCACGGCGGTTACTGGCGAGGCGGCAACGCCGCCGACAATGCCTTTGGGGTCCCGGGCTTGCATGCGCATGGCTTCAACGTCGCCGTGATCGACTATACGCTCGCACCCTCCGTCACCCTTGACGAGATCGTCCGGCAAATCCGCACGGCGATCTCTTTCCTGCATCGCAACCGGAGGCGGTTCACCATCGGGGTAGGCCCCTTCGTTGTCGGCGGGACGTCGGCGGGTGGCCATCTGACCGCAATGCTTCTGTCGGATGACTGGCAGCATGTCTACAACGTGCCCGACGATATCGTCGGCGTCGGGCTGGATCTGTCCGGTTTGCACGACCTTACGCCTTTGCCGCAGACGCATATCAATGGATGGATGAATTTCGACGAGGCAATGGTTGCCCGCAATAGCCCGATGTTCCTGATCCCGAAGGCTTCGTCCACGCATCTGATTGCTTCGGTCGGCGGCCTGGAGACGCCGGAATTTCGCAGGCAGACAGCTGCCTATGCCGAAGCCTGGCGGCAGGCAGGGCATTCGGCAACGGTGGTGGATATGCCGGAACTCAATCATTTCAACCTGCCGCTGACCCTGCAGGAGAGGGATGGCAAGCTTGTCGGTGCGGTTCTGGACGCTGCCGCCCGCATCGGTATATGGAGCCGCGGATGACGACATCTTGGAAAGCCGCCGTTGCCCAATGTGGGTCCGTTCCCGACGATCCGGTTGCCTCTGCGCAGAAGGCGGCCCAAATCATTCATGAGGCTGCCGGCGCAGGTGCGCGGCTCATCGTCTTCCCTGAAGCCTTCCTTGGCGGCTATCCGAAGGGGGCGTCGTTCGGCTGTCCGGTTGGTGTGCGCAAGCCTGAAGGCCGCCAAGCATACATGCTCTATCACAAGGCGGCGATCGATCTTGGAGGTCCCGAGGTTGAAACGATCTGCGATGCGACGGCGAAGACCGGAGCTTTCGTGGTCATCGGGTGCATCGAGCGCGACGGCGGCACTCTATATTGCACGGCACTGTTCTTTGACGGTGAGCGCGGCCTTATTGGCAAACATCGCAAGCTGATGCCGACGGCCGGCGAGCGGTTGATATGGGGTTTCGGCGATGGCTCGACGATGCCCGTCTTCGACACGCCGCTCGGCAGGGTGGGCGCCGTCATTTGCTGGGAAAACTATATGCCGATGTTGCGGATGCATATGTATTCGCAGGGAATCAGCATCTATTGCGCGCCTACGGCCGACGATCGGGATAGCTGGCTTCCTTCGATGCGGCATATCGCGCTGGAGGGGCGTTGCTATGTCTTGACGGCTTGCCAATACATGGTCCGCGGCGCCTATCCCGCAGGCCATGAATCCTCACTCGGTGATGCGCCTGAAACAGTCATGATGCGCGGCGGCAGTGCAATCATAGACCCGCTGGGCCGTGTGCTTGCCGGCCCGCTCTTCGACAGCGAGACCATCCTATATGCACAGATCGATCCTGACGAAGTGCTGCGCGGCAAGTTCGATTTCGATGTCGTCGGCCATTACGGTCGTCCCGACATATTCGAGCTGACCGTCGACGACAGACCGAAGAGTACAGTCAGGCCGCTATCACGTTTCGGGAAGGTTTGAGATCATGCGTTTCGATATGCACAGGCTTAACGGACAGGAGCGCTACAAGATCCTTGCTTCGTCGATCGTCCCGCGCCCGATCGCCTGGATTACCAGCATCTCAGCGGACGGCGTTCGAAACGCAGCGCCTTTCAGCTTCTTCAACATGATGGGCAATTCGCCTCCGACTGTCGCCATTGGTTTGATGCCGCAGGCAGGCCGCCTGAAGGATACGGCTGCGAACATTCTGGCGACCGGCGAATTCGTCATCAATCTGGTCGATGAGCCGAACGCGCAAGCCATGAACCTCACCTGCATCGACGCCCCCGCCGACGTCGACGAAATCGAACTGGCGGAACTTTCAGTAGAGCCGTCCGACACCGTGGCACCTCCGCGCATATCGACCGCACCGGTCTCGATGGAGTGCCGCATGCTAAGCTCGGTCGTGACCGGCCCGCTGCAGACGATCGTGATCGGGCAGGTGACTATGGTGCATATCCGCGACGAGTTCGTGCTTGACGCCGAGCGCTGCTATGTCGATACGCCGCGGCTCGGGCTGGTCGCACGCACGCATGGAAGCGGTGGTTATCTGCGCTCGGGAGATTATTTCCAGATCGATAGGCCGACCTGGAAGGAGTATATAGAAAGCAAGACCGAGCGCACCAAGCAAGCGCCTGCCTGATTTTGAAAGAGCAAGGACTGTTCCGTACCGCGATGACCCTAGCTGAATCTGCCTATTTTAATCTACGCAACGACATATTGCACGGGCGGCTCATTCCCGGCCAGCCGCTTCGGCTCGAGTTTCTGAAAACGCAGTATGGCCTGAGCTTTTCTCCGTTGCGCGAAGCGTTGAATAGGCTTCATGCGGAAAGACTGGTGGTCAACGATCCGCCGCGCGGGTTTACCGTTGCACCGGTCTCGCCCTCGGAAATGCAGGATGTCATGAATGTTCGAATCCTGGTCGAAAGTCAGGCGTTGCGCCAGTCGGTGGAACTGGGCGGCGACGACTGGGAGACGGAGGTCGTGGCGGCGTTTCACAAGCTCGACCTGCAATCGGGCCGGATGAAGGATGCTGGCGGGACGGCTGACGGCGACGCGCTCATGCAATTTGAGCTTCGCCATCACGAATTCCATCGGGCGCTGCTGTCGGCTTGCGGCTCGCCGCGCCTGCTCGCTTTGTTTGCACAGCTCTATGCCGAAACGCAGCGTTACCGTCTGCCAAGTTTCAGAAGCAGGGACCATTCGCGCTCGGCACGTGATCTGTCTGCGGAGCACAGCGGTATCATGGAAGCCGCCCTGGCGCGGCAGGCGGAGACGGCGGTCGATCTGCTTCGCGAACATTACAATCGGACCGTCGCCTATATTATCAACGCGACCTGACAGCATGATGCTTCGATGCGATGAACGGCTCGCAACGCTTGAGGAAGCTGATGCGACCTTTGTACTTGCGAGCCTCGTGACCAAAAGGCTGAGGTCCGCGTTGTCATGACAGTTATCGTAATGCGGATGGGCACCGCTTGTTCCGACGACGCGAAATCCGGCATTGAGTCGTCTCCTGCTTCACAGTTCTGAAGCCGGGCAGCATGAAGAGGACGGCTTCTTGTTTGCGGTCGGTTCAGCAGGAATGTGATGGCGGCGACAAGAGCGGCTCTTAAGCGCGGCCGGCGGCGAATTAGATGTTTGATCCCAGGCGTTGATGGGGCATTCTCGTCTTCCGAATCGGAGGATGGACGATGGGTCAGGTTCTTCATGGGAGCGCCACGAGGGCAGTTGCCTTGGGCATTCTGCTCGCTTTTTCCGCTGTTTTGTTCGTTTCCTGCTCGACGGCCGGCCGAACTGGTGGTCAATCAGGCGCAATGACCGCGAGCAAGTCGACGGATCCTGCCAGCGCCAAGGAAAAGGCGGCCGAGCGCCGGCGATGGTCGGAGAGAGTCCAACGCGATAATGAGCTAGCTCCAAGCGGATCGACACCGGGTTACTACGGCTCTTTCGGTCCCCGTTTCAGTTGGTGAGCGACAGATTTGAAGGCCGTCCTGCCTCAGGTCTTAGGGGATGGATCCGGCACGTGTCCGGCCGTCATGGGCTCGGGTTTGACATCCGCGTTGTCTGATGCGGAAAATAAGCCCGGATGTCGGCTCCCAATGCCGTGGCGGGACAATCGGGCGGATCGATCGAGGGACCATGCTTTTTTCACTCAAGATCGCTGATTGTCTTTGCCCATTCTAGACAGAAGCTCGCTGGGCGCTTTTCCTGGAACTGTTTCGCCTCGCAGGCCTGCCGCGCACTGTGCCTGTTCAGCGCGCGGCTCTGTGTCTTCCGGACGGCGGATTTCCCGCCCGCGTCAGTAAAGCAGTCGCGCCCGTATCGTTCCTGGAATCTGACGAAGCGCGTCGAGTATCTCATCTGCGATCTGCCCGGCGCCTTCGGCCTCGATGACCACATAGCCCGTATCGCCATGGGTCTGCAGGAACTCGCCGACGATATTCAATGAGCGGGCCGAGAAAACCTCGTTGAGATTGTTAAGGATGCCGGGGCGATTTTCATGGACGTGGATGAAACGCGTGCCATTCGGCCGCGGCGGCAACTGAACTTGCGGAAAGTTGACCGCGCCGAGCGTCGAGCCGACGTCTGAATATTCCACGAGCTTTCTGGCAACTTCCCTTCCGATACGCTCCTGCGCTTCTTCGGTCGACCCGCCGATATGCGGGGTGAGAATGACGTTGTCCAAGCCCTGCAGCGGTGTCTCGAAACGCTCGCTGTTCGATGCCGGCTCCTTCGGGAATACGTCGACGGCCGCCCCGGCAAGATGCCCTTCCTTCAAGACCTTCGCGAGCGCTTCCAGATCAACGACAGTTCCGCGGGAATTGTTGATGAACAGGGCGCCCTTTTTCATGCGGCGCAGCTCGGCTTCGGTGATCATGTTTTGCGTTGCGCTGGTCTCCGGAACGTGCATGGTGACGAAGTCGGAAATCTCCAGCAACTCAGCAAGTGTTGCCATCGATTCCGAGTTGCCGTGGCGAAGCTTGTCCGAAGGATCAAAGTAGCGGACGATCATCCCCATGCTTTCGGCAAGAACGCTGAGTTGCGAGCCGATATTGCCATAGCCGACAATGCCAAGCGTTTTCCCGCGCACTTCACGGCTGCCCACCGCGGATTTATCCCATCCGCCCTGATGTGCAGACGCCGAACGCGTCAAGATCCGCCTGGTGAGCATAATGATCTCGCCAATCACAAGCTCGGCAACCGATCGCGTGTTCGAATAGGGGGCGTTGAATACGGGGATCCCACGATGCCGCGCCGCGTCGAGATCGACCTGATTGGTCCCAACGGAGAAGCAACCGACCGCCATGAGCTTGCGGGCGGCGCTGAAAATCTCCTCGGTCAGCTCCGTGCGCGAGCGAATGCCGATAATATGCGCATCGGCAATGCGTTCTTTGAGATCCTTGTCGTCCAGAGCCTTCGGCAGATGGGTGACGTTGGCGTAGCCGGACGACGAGAAATAGTCCACCGCAGTCTGGCTGATGCCCTCAAGCAGAAGGACGGAAATCCGATCGCGCGGAAGGGAAAGTTGTCGGGTCATTGAATTGCTTTCGCTTCTAGAATTCAACCAAGCTCGATGCCGCCTGTGCGCATGACGCCCACGGACATTGCAAGTTCTTTTGCGACCATCCGACGGACAGCGCAAGGACAAACTCAGCTTCGCTTGCGAGGACGCTCGGCGGCGATTTCACGATCTTGCCTACATGTCCGCCCTCGACCGCGCGGTCGCCTCCGTCGCGGGGGACATAGAGGAGAGTTGCATCGCCTGAAAGGGGCGCCCGTCAATTGCACGGGCTTGCTCCATCAAGGTTGACGACGACTTTGATGCCGCCGGCGATTGAAACATCCTTGACTTGCATTCGTTCACCACTAGAGCTGCGTTTGAGGCCTTGCGACCATATTCTTGGCGGTAGAGCTGGCTGGACCACCGCTTCTCGGACCCTTCGCTCTCTTTCAGGAAAGACTGACGATGATGATAAGGAGAATTCTGCAGCTTGCCATCCTCCTGTCATGCCTTGGCCCCTTGAACGAAGCATCTGCCGTGGCACAAGAGGCCGCACCCGTATTTTCCGGCAGCTTTGATGATCTGTGTAATGCCAGCAGCGACCGTCCATCGAAGCTCTGGAAGATCAGCAGCAGGCTGGATCCTGCTCTATGGAGATCGCGCGTCGCCTGCGACCTCTCATCTCCTTCCAAGCCGATCCTGCATGTTACAGTGCATCCCGGCGATGCTTCCGATCAAAGCTTGGGAGATGCGCCAACGGAACGTGTGGAAATCCAGATCAAGAAGGAGATTGTCAGATTCGACAGGCCGATCTGGTATCATTTCGCCTTCCGGCTCAATGCGCCTTGGCACGGGGTCGGCAATCGCACGGTCATCCATCAGGTGAAGCAGAACATTCCGACGCAAGAGACCAAGCCGTTTGGACTGTGCCAGTCAGCCAACCCGCTCTTCAAGATTGAAGCCATACCGTCGGCCACAGGAGCAGACTTCGTTGCCAAGGCGAGGGGGACGGCGGACTGCAATGCCGGGCATTCCAAAATCCTTTGCGGTCCCTGGCATCTGAACGTCGGTGACTGGAACGATGTGAACGTCATGCTGAAGCCCAGCCTGCAGGAGGGAGAGAGCTCCCTGCAGGTCTACCTCAATGGTCGCTCCTGCAACATCGCCTACACAGGACGCCTTGGCTACCTCGATCACGGCATGAGGGACCAGAATGGCCATCCGTTCATCGACACTCAACCGCGTTTCGGGATCTATAGGGACGCTTTGGCTGACGTCGTGCAATCGATTGATTTTGCCGACATCCAGTTCTGGTCGACGGACCCTTCCGGCGATCCTGCCTGGGTGAAACTGGCGGGATCGTCCAGGTAACCGTCTCGGTCAGTTAGGGCGTGCCGAAGCCGATCACGCCCGCAAGCCGATGGTGAGTCGGGGGTCGAGGCACTGCAATCCGAGGCCGCGGGGGAGTGCAATCAAAGCACGACGACCTTTGTCCCGACGCCGACGCGGCCATAGAGGTCCATCACATCCGGATTTGCCATGCGGATGCAGCCTGAGGATACGGCTTTGCCGATCGAGTTGGGCTCGTTGGTGCCATGGATGCGATAAAGTGTGGAGCCGAGATAGAGCGCGCGTGCGCCGAGGGGATTGTTAAGGCCACCCTCCATGCGGTCAGGCAATTCCGGGCGGCGGGCGATCATTTCCTTGGGCGGTGTCCAACTCGGCCATTCCGCCTTGCGGCTGATCGTTTGCGTTCCTTTCCATGAGAAACCCTGCTTGCCGACGCCGATGCCGTATTTGAGCGCCGTTCCGTCGTTGAGCACGAGATAGAGGCGTCTTTCCTTGGTGGAAATCACGATCGTGCCGGGGTCGTATCCGGAAAAGGCAACGACGCTGCGCGGGATTGGCGATCGTGCCAGACTTGCCTGTCTGTCATCCTTGATGCCAGGGCTGAACTGTGGGGAGACGGCGCGCGGATCGATCGAGGCCTGTCGCTGCGGACGGCGATCCAACGGAAAGTCCTCGTCTTCGTCGTCGTAATATTCATAGCTGCGGTTGCGATAGGAGTAGTCGTCACCGTAGCGCCGATCATCGCGATAACGCGGCGGCGGTTCGCGCCAATCGCGGCGAATCACATAGCCGCCATCCGGATCGTCGCCATCGTCAGGCAAGTATCCCCATTCCTGGGCATGCACGGAGACGCCTGTCAAAAGCACCGCCAGTACAGGCAAAAGAGCCAATCTTATAGTCTTCATTTCACAAACCATATTTCCCGGAGCACGCGCGGGATTGCGTCCCGCGCAGGCGGGTATGCGAAAAATCGACAATTCCGGAAACGGCGGGCGTAATTGTGGCAGCGGCGAGCGAAAGCCGATATTTTCCAATTTGCGAGCGACAGGCACCATGCGGCCATTGAGAGGTGGTACACCAGGAGATGCGTAGGGAACTAGCCGAAACGGCTCTAGATCCGAAGGAATTCAAACAGCCTGGAGATCAGAACGCCGGACCCAATCAGGCCAACCGCGAAGGAGCAATGGGCCACCAGGCTGCGAAACCGCGAGAGCCAAGGCCTGGGAGTGCGGGATGCGGCTATGCCGGCCCCAAAGCCGGGCTGCATGATGAAGAACGGCACGACGATGCTGCCGATCCCGACGATAAACGCCGGTAAAAGTGTAGGATCGCGCAGCCAGCCCGGCCAGATCGCGAGCAGAAGACCGGCGTAAACGATGCCGATCGCATAGTGCGCTGTCCAGCCAGTGGTCGCCTCATTGCGTACGGGAGCGGCCTTGCCAATGCCGTCATGACGGAAGCGACCTTGCGAAAGGTGGCCAATCCAGCGGCCCACCATGCGATAATCGAGGGATGCTACGCCAAGCAGACTTTTTTGCACGACCGCCCAGATATCCATGACTGCGGTTGCACCCATGCCGACCGCGACGACTCCCAGGATATTCGTTGTCAGTTCATTCACCATGCTTTGTCTCCAAACCAACGCCACAGAGCGTCCGCTGGTCAGTTTCAATATTCAATAATTTGCTTGAATGATTGTTTAATGGTAGCATTCTGTCAATGAGCAAAATATTTGACCCCACTCCGCTCTATGCAGACCTTGCCGAGATTGCCCGGACGCTCGGTCACGCCCATCGCCTCATGCTGCTGGAGCATATCGCCCAAGGCGAGCGGCCGGTGGAACGGTTAGCCGAACTCACGAAGCTGACGGTTGCGAATACCTCGCAGCATCTTCAGCACTTGCGGCGTTTCGGCTTCGTAGAGACGCGCCGGGACGGCAAACGTGTTCTCTACCGCCTCGGCAACAAGCCAATCGAGCCGATCCTTGCTTCGCTGCGAACCTATGCCGAGCAGGTTCGCGCCGAACTTCGCGAACTGGTCGCCGACCCGGGCAATGCCAAAGGCCGGCTTGATTCCATTTCGCGCGACGAACTGCTCGAACGGCTGGGGTCAGGTACAATGATCTTGCTGGACGTGCGATCAGCCGAAGAATATGCGCTTGGGCATCTGCCGGGCGCGCTGAACATCCCGAGCGATGAGCTGGAGAGGCGGCTGTGCGAATTACCGTCGGAGCGCGAAATCGTTGCCTATTGCCGCGGCCCTTACTGCG
>NZ_JAELTU010000118.1 GCF_016429015.1 Rhizobium sp. ASV20 | reverse complement strand
CTTAGCAGGTCCAAGCGAAGGGAATGCGTATCGTCGGCGAGGAGTGCAACCAACCTTGTTGCGCTATTGGTATCACCGCGTCTGATCGTCTGGCACACCGTCGTTACCTGATCGACCCAGCTCCGGCAGTCCATGACAATTGCTTGCGGTCTGACGACGGCGCACCACTGCGGAATATCGGAGATACGCTCCACGCGATGCGGCGCAACGTCGTGGAGTTTGAGAATGTAATTGAGGAGCAGGAAGAATTCAGGATCCGTCGTCCAGATCAAAATCGCCGGCCGTTCTTGTCTCATACGCCCTTGCCCGTCAGATGTGTTCACCTCCGTCTTAGGCAGGCGCATATTCACCCCCATTCACATCGACGATTGCACCATTGACGAAGCCCGCCTCTGCCGAGCATAGGAACGCGATCACGCTTGCAACATCGTCGGGTGAGCCCAGGCGCCGCAGTGGTATGCGGCTGATGGCGGCGGTGTTGTCTGCAGAATCGTGCTTACCGGTCATAGGCGTCAAAATGCGTCCAGGTGCGACGAGATTCACGGTTACCGATGACGGGGCGAGCGAAGCGATCAACGAGCGCATCATACCGGCAAGGCCCGCCTTGCTTGCGCTATAGGCGGGACCAGCTATGCGGGGTATGCTTCGACCGGCAAGCGATCCTACGAGCACAATGCGTCCAAAGCCGGCACTGCGCATCGGTTCGGCCACGGCTTGGCAACACAGCATCGCTCCCGTGAGATTGACGGCCAAGACGTTATTCCACAGCGCGAGATCAACATCGCCGAAGGCCGGTCGCTGTTCGAGGCTTTTCGGCGAAATGCCGGCATTGCAAACAAGAATTTCCGTCGGCCCCCAAAGGGAGGAGAGCTCCGCAAAGAAACCTCTCGTCTGCCCCGCATCCGAAAGATCCACCGTCCGCCCGAGGACGCGGGCGGATTCGAACTCGGCGCGAAGCATTTCCGCCGCATCAGAGGCGGCGGCGGTATGACTGAAGACGGCAACGCGATGTCCGGCGGCGAGCAGCTTTCGTGCTGTCGCCAATCCGATGCCGCTGGTACCGCCGGTCACAACCGCAACTCGAGAGGAATTCGCCGTCATGCGGCCTCGTCCATGCTGGCAAATAGCGATAAGGGCGGATGAGCCTCGGGATCCGTCATCACCTCGATGAGAAGCGGACGGTGACCCGCAAGGCCGCGGCTCAACTGTTCTGCAAGCTGTGACGGAACATCGACACGAACGGCAGGGCATCCACACGCGTGCGCGATCCCCACATGGTCGACGGGAGCGAGGTGGCAGGCTGTGGTGTAGCGGCCAAATTTCGCGGTCTCGGCATCTTTTTGAAATCCGAGAACGCCATTATTGAGGAGAAGGATCGTCACCGGGAGGTCCAGGCGCACCATCGTCTCCAGCTCTGCCCAGCTGTGACCAAATCCACCGTCACCGACCACGACGACCACCGGTTCATCTGGATATGCCGCCTTGGCACCCAAAGCCAGTGGCAACCCCCAACCAAGGCCTGCAAGGCCGCGTGGCGTTAGGAAGCGCATCCCCGGCGCCAAGGATCGCAACTGACCAGTCACCCACATAGACGCATAGCTTGCATCGGCAACCACGGTTGTTTCCGGCGTAAGCAGTGTCTGGAGCTCTGCCATCAGTCGCTCAGGCCGTATTGACAAGCCCGTCGCATGAACGACACGGCTGCAGTCAGCGCGAAACCGAGACCAGCATTCTGCGATGCGCTCGGCGACACCCTCCCTCTGGCTTTGGCGAAAAAATAGGTCTCGATGCCGCAAAGCGTCGATGAGCTCGGTCAGGGTTTCCCGGGCATCGCCAACCAAACGCAAGGCCTGATAGTTGCGGCCGATCTCCTGGGGATCGATATCAATGTGTATGATCTGTGCGGTGGTGGGTATTTGCCTCCAGCTATCGGTGCCGTTCTGGTTCGTGCGCGTGCCGATCAGTAGAACCAGATCCGCCTCCTTCACCAGACTATGGGTATATCGGCCCAATGATCGTGGCCCGACAAGCGATCCCAACACACCGGCAGAGAGCGGATGCCGCTCATCAACCGCACCTTTTCCCATATTGGTCGTTAACACCGGTAAGGATGCGATGTCCTGCAATTGAGCCAGCTGATCGCTCGCCTGGCTGCCAAGAACACCCCCGCCGGCAATGACGACAGGCCTGCGCGCTGCGGCGATTAAGTCAGCAGCTGCCTGCACCGCCTGGCGATCGGGACGAGAGCGATCAAGCGGCCAATGTCCAAGACTGAGGGTTCGCGGGGCGGCCGCGGCCGTCGTTTCGCAGCGAAGGAGATCGGCGGGCAACAGCAGGACAACGGGGCCAGGCCGACCTGAAACCGCAGCCGTGAATGCTGCATCGACGTAATCGTCGATGCGGTCGGCGACCATCACGCGCCGCACCCACTTCGCGCAGGCTTGGAAAAGGGCAATATGGTCCAGTTCCTGAAAAGCGTTGCGATCCATATGATCGCGTTCGACCTCCTGCACGAGAGCGACGATCGGGATGCTCGCCTTCAGCGCCTCCGCCATGGGAGGCACGAGGAGCGTCGCCGCAGGCCCATTCTGGGCGGCGACGACACCGACTTTGCCAGAGCGACGCGCATAGCCATCCGCCATAGCGCCGCCCATGTTTTCCTGCCGATAAGCGATCTGTCGAATGCCGAGCGCCTCCGCTGCCAGGATCAGCGCCGAGGGCAAGCTTTGGGCAAAGATGTGTGAGACCTCGTGGCGCAACAATGCGTGTGCCAGACGTTCTGCCACGGTCTCGGGAAATGTGTGGGTCATATGCGTGCTCCGAAAAAATCAGCTTCATGGCTTTGAAGAAAGTCGCTGAACGCTTCAGCGATGCGATCAAGGTCGGCATTGGTCATTGCGGTCGAAAGGCAGGCGGCGGCCCCATGGGGCAAGAGAATGTCGAGCTGGCGGAAATGCCGCGTCAGGGCGACCATCCACTGCTCTTCTTGCGGTGTCGGAAACGCCTCGCGGTAGTCCCGCGGCGCTTCACTCTTTGGATGGATGCGAAAGAGCGACGCCGAGCCGGTGACCGTAAACGGTGCGCCGTTGCGTTCGATGATGGCGGTGATATCTGACCGTATCTGCGCTCCCATCTCGTCAAGCCGATCGAAACTGGCCGGCGTCAGGGCTTCCATCGCTACGCGCCCTGCGACCATCGAGATGGGATTGGCCGAAAACGTACCTCCCTGCGGCAGCATCGGCTTTTGAGGATCACAGGCAAATACCTGCATGACTTCGCGACGACCGCCTACTGCGCCAACGGGAAAGCCGCCGCCGATGATCTTGCCTGCTGCGATGAGGTCCGGCTCCAATCCGAAACGAGCAGACGCACCATGATATCCCTGCCGCAGATTGAGGACTTCGTCAGCAACCACAAGCACGCCATATTGCCGGCACAGCGTTCCAACAACCTCGATAAATGCGGCATCGGGTGCAATCAGGCCGGCGCGACTTGGCATTGGATCGAGCAGGATGCAGGCAAGCTTTTGACCGGAGGTGACAAGCAGTCGTTCCAAACCCGCGATGTCGTTGAAACGGATGACGTCGACTTCGTCCGCGACACTGTCCGGCGCCCCGACATAGGCCGTCGTCGAACGGGGGACATCGCCGGGTCCCCAGGATGCCGGCCCGGCGTTTTGGCTGACTTCCGCCCAATCATAGGCGCCATGATAGGCGCCTTCGATGCGGGCAATGCGGGACCGCCCCGTGAACGCACGAGCCGCCTTGATCGCGAACATGACCGCTTCCGTACCGCTGTTGACGAAGCGAATGTGCTCGATTGCCGGGATGCGGTGGACAAGGAGTTCGGCCAGCCCGAGCTCATATTCGGTCGGATTGGAAAAGCATGTCCCGCGCTGGAGGACATCCGCGACCGCATCGGCGACTGGCAGATAGCCATGGCCGTGGATCAGGGTGGTGAAGTTGTTGTTGAGGTCGAGAAGGCGGTTGCCGTCGACGTCGACAAGATAGGCGCCATCGCCGCGCGCTATGTAAGTGGGCGATGGATCACGCTCGACGGTCGCGCGGGTCGTTCCGTCCGGAAAGACTATTCGTCCGCGCTCAAAGAAATAGTGCGAGCGAGCGCGCGAGTTCGCACGCCGCAGCGATTGGAAACCCTGATGGAGCATGCCTTTTCCTCTTTTCGGCAATGCATGTTCGCATGCCGTTCATATTTTTGTTGCAACAAAAAAACATGAAGCCGGGGAAAGTGCAACATAATTGTTCAGGCCATCGAGATATTCCGCGGAACGGGATCAAAACTGGCCTTCCGCATCTGCCGGAAGCCGTCGCGTATGTCGTTTTCGATCGCGGCGCGAGCGGCAGCCGCATCTCGATCGGCAAGCGCCTCGATTGCGCAACGGTGATTGCGCGCGCCGTATCGCGTCTCGGAAAACTCCGGATAAAGCCCATTGAAGGACGCCCCGACGCGCAGCCAAAGGCTCTCGATTGTCTGGATCAAATAGGGCATGCCGCTTCGCTTGTAGATGGCGAAATGGAACTCTTTGTTGTGCCAGAGAGCATCGAGATAACGCCTGTCATCCAAGGCTTCGTCGATCTTTGCCTGGATCGCAACCAATTGCTCGATCGTGTCATCCAGCTCCTCTCGGATCGCCAATGACGCCGCCAAACCCTCAAGAGCAATACGCATCTGGGTGACCTCCTGCAAGTCCGCCAGGGTCAGGCGTGGCACGATCACCGTTTTCGGGGCGGAATAGACGAGCCCCCCCTCAAGAACAAGCCGGTTGATGGCGTCGCGGGCAGGCGTGGAGCTAACACCCAGCATCTCGGATACGCGGCGCACCGTCAGCTTGTCGCCGGGCGAAAACGCGCCCCTGATCAGCTGCTCCTTCATGTTCATATAGGCGACTTCACCCAGTCGGCTGGGCATATGCTGAGCGCTCGCCTCGTCTTGCGCCGTCTTTTCCATTCAAATTCTCCAAATTCCTTTGACAGGGCGACATTTTTGTTGCAACAAAATGAAGACACGACGCCTTTGCAAATATTATGTGACATCAGGCATCATGTCATATTTGCGAAATCTCGTCTTTGCAAAATTCGACGCAGCGCGATTGCCGCTCGATGACGAGCCATTGCCTTTGCTGCAGCGAATCCGGTCCAAACTATAAAATGGGAGAGGAACTTGATTGGAGAGGCGCTTACCCTTCAGGCTTTAGAAAAGCGGTATGACAAGACGGTTGCGATCGAGGACTTTTCGCTCGGCATAAGAGCGGGCGAGTTCCTCTCAATCCTTGGCCCGTCCGGTTCCGGCAAGACGACGTTGCTGACGATGATCGCGGGATTTGAAACCCCAAGCAGCGGCATGATCAAAATCGGCCCACGCGATGTCACCTATCTTGCGCCGAACAAGCGCAATATCGGCATGGTGTTTCAACGCTACGCCTTGTTTCCGCATCTGAGTGTGGCGGCCAACGTCGCCTTTCCGTTGCGCATGCGGGGCATCGCCGAAGCGGCCATAAAGCGCAAGGTCGATGCCGTGCTCGAGCAGGTTCATCTTGAAGCCTATGCGAAACGTTATCCGCGACAATTGTCGGGCGGACAGCAGCAGCGCGTGGCGGTCGCACGCGCCATCATTTTCGAGCCGCCGGTTCTGCTGATGGACGAGCCGCTTGGCGCCCTTGACAGAAAGCTGCGGGAAAAACTGCAGTTTGAGATCAAGAACCTGCAGCAGCGGCTGGGCGCAACCGTCGTCTACGTGACGCATGACCAGGAAGAGGCCTTGACCATGTCCGACCGTGTCGCCGTGGTCGCCGCGGGTCGCCTGGCACAGATCGGTTCACCGATCGAACTCTACCGCTCTCCAACCTCGGCATTTGTTGGTGATTTCATCGGCCGCATGAACTTCCTCGAGGCAACTTATGCTGGGCACCATGGCGGGCGCCACGCCATACGAATGCGGGATGGCGGAGTCGTCACGATCGATACTGCGGACAGCCGGCCCGCCGCGTTCAGCGCCGGACAATCGGTCAGCCTCGCCGTCCGCCCCGAGCGTTTGTCGCTCGCGCCGCAAGGCCGCGACCGCGGCGCCCTGCTGACCGGTACGATCGAAGCATCTGTGTTCGCCGGCTCCTTCTTCCTGTTTCTCGTACGCCCGTATGGTGAGACGGCGGCCTTGTGGCAGGTCCAGATGCCCGCGGATCCACTGTCGGGAAATCTGAGACAAGGCGATCATGTCGACATCGTTCCCGAACATGGGGCGCTTCGACTGTTCGAAAAATCGGGGGCCTGAGAATGGATGCGTTAAAGAAGAATCGTCGCCTGTTGGCGATCCGATGGCTGTCGGCAAGTTCAGGTGGCCGCTATTCGCACCTGGTGGCCGCAGCGCTTGTTGCACCCCTTCTCTGCCTACTTGGCGCCGGATTTGTTTACCCGCTGGCAAAGCTGATCGGAATCAGCATGTCCGGCCCCGCATCCTTCGGGGTCTATGAGAGGGTTTTTGAAAACCCGCTCTACATCGAAGTTCTCCTGCGAACCTTCAGAATCTCAGCAATCGTCACGATCGTCTGCTTCATCATCGGTTATCCCACGGCCTATGCAATCGCTCACATGCGGCATTGGCATCAAAAATTCGCGATGGCATGCTTGTTCATACCATTGTGGACCTCTGTGCTCGTGCGCTCATATGTCTGGATCGTGCTTCTGGGACGGACAGGACTCGTCAATGCCTTGCTGATGCAGACCGGCATTACCTCGCAGCCGCTGAAAATGCTCTACACAGAGGGTGCCGTCGTCATCGCCATGACGCATGTGCTTCTGCCCTTCATGATCTTGCCGATCCACTCCGCCTTGCGGTCTATCCCCGACACCTACAAACAGGCGGCGCGAAACCTCGGTGCGAGTGCCGTCGTCACCTTTTGCAGGGTGACATTCCCGTTAAGTCTGTCCGGGGTCTTCGCGGGAGGCGTGTTCTGCTTCATTCTGGCCATCGGGTTTTATATCACGCCCTCACTCGTCGGAGGACCCGGGGCGCTCATGATGGCAACCCTTATTGGCCAACAGACCGTCGTCCTCCTCGACTGGCCCTTTGCCGCTGCCTTATCGGCGATCCTGCTGACGGCAACCCTCATGCTGGTGTTGATTTTCCGGCGCGCACTCTCATTCAGCAAGGGATTAAACAGTGTCCATTGATTCACAATATTCGGTTGGCGCACCCGCATCCAGCGGCTCAGCTGCACCGATACCTCATCGGTGGCTCCAAAGGTCCGCTCGCTCTTTGAATGGCTTTCTGATTGGGTTGGTTTTGCTCTTTCTTATCGGTCCGACATTGCTTGTCCTGCCCTTGGCGCTCAATGACGCTGCCTACATCTCGTTCCCGCCGGCAGGATTGACCCTTGACTGGTTCAGATCCTATCTCACCGATCCTGACTGGAGGCAGGCGACGCTTTTCAGCACCGAAATCGCGGCAATGACCACGATCGTCGCGACGACGATCGGCACGATGGCCTCGGTCGCGTTCGTGCGGGGTCGGCTTCCCGGCAAAGCGCTTTTGCAGGGTTTGTGCCTTGGCCCGATGATCGTTCCGCCGATTGTCTTCGGCATCGCTCTATACCTGGTGTTCTCCCCCCTGCAGTTGACGGGAAACCTTCCCGGCTTCGTCGTCGCCCACTCCGTATTGGCTGTGCCATTCGTGGTCATCATCGTTTCGGCGGCGCTGGAACGAATGGATCCCCTGCTTGAGTTGGCGGCCCTCAGTTGCGGTGCAAGCCGGATCAGAGCTTTTTTCGCGGTCATGCTACCCAATCTTGCCCCAACCATCGGGACGGCGGCTGTGTTTGCCTTCCTGAGCTCGTTCGACGAGGCCACGGTCGCATTCTTCATTTCCGATACGAATGGCAAGACGATCAGCCGCAAGATGTTCGAAGATATCGATTTCAACCTGACGCCGGTGATTGCCGCGGTCTCCGTCGTGATCGTCACGGTCTCGCTGCTCCTCATGAGCGCCATCCATGTCCTGAACGGTCGCCGGGAACAAAACTAGCGACAATATTGCCGCCAAAGCGGCAGCCACTTATGGGAGGAATACACATGAAAATGATGACAGCCATCCGGCTGGGCGGCACCGCTGTGCTTATCGCCATCTGCTTCTTGGGTGGCCGCGAACCTCGCGCCGCCGCGGCGGCGGAAACGGTAGTGATTGCCACGACCGGCGGCGCCTATGACGTTGCATTGCGCAAATGGTGGTTTGATCCGTTTACAGCAAAAACCGGGATCAAAGTGGTCTCGGTCGCCGCCACGAATGCAGAGATGCGCGCCAAGGCCGCTGCGATGGTCAAAACGGGAAACGTCAGCTGGGACCTTTATCCGGATGGCGAAATTCAGGTCAGTTCCAAGGAGCATCTTGCCGTATCTGAACCGCTCGACAGCTTCTGCGGGCAGTTCAAGGATCACGACGATCTGGTGTCCGATACGTGCCTTCCAACCGGCGTGAGGCTTTTTTCGACGGCGACATTAATGGCTTATGATCCCCACGCTTTTACCGGCGCACCGCCGGCAACCTGGGGTGACATGTGGAATCTTCAGGCATTTCCGGGCGGTCGGGCATTGCCCAATTTCGACGATCCCTGGCGGGTGATGGCAGCCGCGCTCTTGGCAGACGGCGTCAAGCGCGAGAATCTGTTTCCATTGGACGTCGGCCGAGCACTGAAGAAACTCGATGAGCTGAGGCCGGCTGTATCGCTCTGGTGGAAAACAGGTGACCAGAGTGTCCAGGGTTTTCGGCAAAAGGACTACAGCATAGGGCAGATTTGGTTGACGCGTGCCAGCGCATTGAAGGCCGAAGGGCGCTCGATTGCATGGTCGAACAAGGCGGCGTTTCTGGTTGGCGATCGGCTGACGATCATCAAGGGAGCGCCCAATCGCGACAATGCGCTGAAGCTCATCGCGTTCTGGCTGAACTCCCCCGAAGTCCAGGCCGCCGTCTGTGCTGAACTTTTCTGCACCCCACCAAGCCGGGCGGCGATCGCGCTTATGCCACAGGAGGTTCGAAATCAAATGCCGAGTGCCGATGACCTACGCGACAACATCGTCGTTCCGGATGCCGAATGGATCAACGCGCACGCCTCCGAACTGCTGCAGGAATGGAACAACTGGATCCGCTGAAGCCCGTCAGGTTTCGGCAATATCGCCCTTCCACATTCATTCGTGCCCCACGACTCGGTTCGCAATGTGGGGCATCATTCAAATGCGCTGGCTCGAACCATGGGTCAATCACGCCTGGGCGGCCCGCGAAACGCCGTCTCCGGCGAGCCATCGAACACGTGCTGCCGAGCGACATGTCCGTCCTGAATCCGGGCCTTCATGACCTTTGACGCCGCAAAGGACACGGTACAGCGCGCCGCAATCTGATGATCCTCCCCTGTTTTGGGATTGCGCCCCACCCGTTCACGCCTAAGGCGGGGACTCAGAATCGCGAAGGATGACAGCTTGACGTCCTCTCCCCGCACCAATGCAGCGCAAATCTCCTCGAGAACCGTATCGACGAGCTCCGCGGATTCGGCCCGGGACAGGCCGATGCTTTGATAGATGGACTGTGCGATATCGGCACGGGTCAAAGTCGCCATACATCCTCTCATCTGCAACAGGGTGTCTGTCAAATTCATGCGCGCAGAATTCTGGCGAACCGTCATTCCGCCGAAAGTCTGGACTGAGCAGCCATAGCCGCAACTGAGGCTTCAATCATTACGCGTAAGGAATTTTCGATGAGAATCGGCAAAAAGACCTCGAAAAGCAGCCATGCGGCATGTTCGGCGCCTGCCTGTCTGTTTAAACCGGAACACGCGGTCATCTTCAAGAGCGGCTGCCATCTGCATTTTCAAGTCCGCAGTTGGGCTTGCGTCACCACCCTCGAACGCCCGTTCGCGTTGCACTTGACACGGCTGCACCGCAATTAGAACATTGAGCGATCGTCCTGCCCTGCCGTGCCATTTCAGATTTGGCCGCCGATCCAGAGCCGGGGCAATGGAGGTCGAGAAATTTGTTTCTGGCCCGGGGTGGGACTGGCGTTGTGACGGGATCATGCCTAAGACTGCGGCAGCCGGAAAGGATGTTCTCCTCCATGAAGTTCAGCATCGACCATCTGCCCGAACCGAAACGCCGCGAGCTTGGCCGCATCGTCGAGATCCTGCACGAGGAGTTCGAGGACGCCATCAAGGAAGGCTCGGCCGACTTCAAGAAGAAGGGCCGCATTCTCAAGATCATCCTGTTCGGCTCCTATGCCCGCGGCGATTTCGTCGACGAGAGGACCGGCAAGGGATATCAGTCCGACTATGATCTGCTGATCGTCGTCAACAATCGCAAGCTGACCGAGATCGGCACCTATTGGCACAAGGCCACCGATCGCTTTCCGCGCCTCGTCAAGGTGCCGGTCAGCCTGATCATCCATTCCCGCCGCCAGGTCAATGACGAGCTCAGGAAGGGCAACGACTTCTTCCGCGACATTCGCCGCGACGGCATCGTCCTCTATGAACTCGATGACGAACCGCTTGCCGAGCCGAAACTGCTCTCCAAGGCGGAACAATATCAGGTCGCAACGCAACAACTTCAAAGCAGGTTTCCGGCGGCAACAAACTTCCTTCGCTTGGCGACGGTCGGCCTGCAAAATGCCATGCCGAAAGAAAGCGCCTTCCTCCTTCATCAAGCGATCGAACAGGCCTATTCGACGGTGCTGCTGGTGCTGACCAACTATAGCCCCGCCTCGCATAATCTTCGCTTCCTGCGATCGCATTCCGAAGAGCTCGACCGGCGGCTTGCAACCGTCTGGCCCGACGATCAAAAGCGATACGTCGCCTGGTTCAACACCATCAACGAGGCCTATGTGAAGGCCCGCTATTCCGAGCATTTCGAGATTTCCGACGAGGCACTGTCCTGGCTTGCCGCCCGCACCGAGCAGCTCCACAGCCTCGTCGCGCTTGTCTGCCAGGATCATCTCGACAGGCTCAAGGCCGACGACTGACATCGGCGTAATGGACGATCGGTTCCTTTAGAAATGCCCGATTCGCGTCAGTCGATGATGTCGATAATCTCGTAGCTCTTCACGAACACACCAACGCCATCGTTGAGCAGCGCGAGGATATTAGTGCTGGACATGGGAAGGGTCACGATTTTCTCCAACCTCGTCGGCCGCCATATGTTCTCGGGGTCGCTTGTGATATCGCGGCGCGGTTCGCGAAGCGCTTGCCGGGCCTGCTCCTCATCGTGATAGAAGATGTCCGGAATATCCGGATAAGCCCATCGATCGCCGCCATTTGTCAGGCGCGAGTAGGTGTAGAACGTGAATGTTGTTTCCAGGCACATTGATCCTCCTTCAAGCGTCTTCAGAACTTTGGCAACCGATGCACCGAATTAGAACCGCGCCCCGGCGATCTGGCTATTCGCAAATTTATTAGTCCCGGGTCAATTGTAATATCGCCAGCTATGCGGGAAGGTCGACGGTCACGGGCTGTTGACATGAGGACATATGGAATACGCTGTTTTGCTGGTGCTGATTTCTTTGCTCGCTGCATATGATGAGCAGAACAGCAAAAGCCCGGTTCTTTCGGACCTGCAGTATAGATGGACGCATGCTATCCCGGTACGGGGTGATAGCAAGGCCAGTCACATCGGGAAGACAACGAACACTCGCTCGACATCTACCAAGCTGCTTAGCGGACATCACACCATAGCCCTTGGTGACGATATCAACGGGCTGCACTTCGGCGCGATCAAATACAGCTTCTTCAACAAAGACGCTTCCTACGCAGGCGAGCAATATATGTGGTGAGGGCGATGGGAATCGCCAAGCTGGAAAAAGCGCGGACAGCAAGGCCGTCCAAAATGATGGCTCGAAGCGCGACGAATACATCTATGTGATGCCTTCTGCCCTAGAACCCCATAGAGCTCAGCCATGGTAATGCTGTGCTCTCAGCGACTATTTCAATAAGACAGATGCCGCTCGAGGCATCAAACTGGCCGATTGAACACGGGATCGAGCCTTGCAGCTGCGAGCCTAGCCGCCCTCAGCTTTCGTCGGACGAAAGCAGGTTGAAGACTTGGAACCAGAAATGCCCGTCATAGACGCGACCGTCCATTTTTGCCTGCAAACCACACAATGCAACGGCCTGCCTCGCTTGCGAACCATATAGGTTCCTTGCAACCGCAGACACGGATCGCGGATCCAAGCCTAGAAGCAAAGAAAAGTTCTCGATCTCATCTGGTGATGAGCAGTCTACGGATTCAATAATCGACATGGGAAGTACTCCGGCGTGTCCGGCACGCAGGTGAGATGTTGGCCGGACGTGCCTCCCAAATTCTGGGTCACGCAGAGGGCCTGCCTGGCCGCTCTTTGTCGTGATGTCCCTGGCCAATCTCAAATACTTCAATTCCTACAGCGCTTCCCTTGCGCTGACTGAGAGGTACCTGTTCCGCGCACTCCTTTTGTTGCATCAAAAAAATCACAGGATGGCTGCAATATTGGCGATTCTGCCGCACGATCTCGACATAAACAAGGAGCAAGCGGAAATATTTTTCAACCTGCAACAAACCTTACTAGATTTCAACATTTTTTTGTTGCATCACCTTTCGCAAGAGCTCGAAGCCCATTGGATTCCACATCGAAGGCGCTGACGATGAAGCCACTCGTGTTGATCTGCTCTCGTGACTATGAATTTTATCTGTTTCTGGCGAGCCTGGCGGCAATGAGAGGCTTCGACGTGGCGCTCTACGAAGAAGCCCACGATGCGTTGGCGGGCGTTGCAGGCAGTGCGCTCGTCGCACTGGTCCCTGACAACACTTCGAAACCTCTCGACCTTGGCAAGTGCGTAAGTGAGTTCAAAGCGACGCCGAACTGCGGGTCTACGCCCATAGTCGTCTTCATCGGCGCCGGCAACGAGCGCCTATACATAGAGGCTCTCAAAGCCCAGACGGATGAGATCTTCATGCGACCGTTCGATCCTGCGCGCTTTCTTGCATATCTCGATCGCCTTGTTCCGCCATCTTCGTCCTCGCAGCAACAGACGATGAACGCGCAACCGATCGCAGGCGCTTTGCACTACGCTCGCATCGCGATGATACCCGACCGCAGGCGTGTGGAGGTGGATGGAAAGGAACTGCACCTAAGTCCAATCGAGTTTCGACTTCTTCGTCACCTCCTCGAAAGGCCGGAGGTGGTTTTCAGTCGCGACGAACTTATCCAGGCCGTCTGGCCGAATATGCAATTTGTTGAACCTCGGACAGTTGATGTGCATGTCGGTCGCCTTCGTCGCGCCTTGACCGATGTCATCGGCCGAAATGTAATTCGCACCGTCAGGGCGGCTGGATATTCACTCGACTACGGTCGCGATGGCATTTGACGCAGGCCGCTCATTGGACCGGACGGTCTTGAAACGAAACATCGTCGGGATCGCCTGTGGATTTTCGTGAAAGCTCTATATTAGCTTTGCGAAATGTTATTCCATCATTCGTTGTGGCCGAGCCAACTCCATGGCATTTTAGTTGCGTCACGTCTCAACGGAGACGGCACGTTTGGTTCCGGGGCGTAGTCAATACGCCGATCTCAAAGCAAGACAATCAACGGATATTTCAATGAACGATCCCTCTCAGTCGCGCACGGCTGTGTCCGTGCCGCATTCACGTCGCAATACCGATAGTCTAATCATGCATGCCAATGAGAGCTTCACTGCAGCACATAGCGAAGGCGTCATGGCGCTTTACGCCATTCCGAGCGGTGATCGATCCGTCATGCTGCTGGACACATGGAACGAGGAACGAGAGATTGTCGACTTCGTACGCTGCTCCTATCTCGGGCTCGACAACCATCCGACGATCGTCAAGGGTGCAATCGATGCCATGCAACGATACCAGGCTTTTCACTGGTCATGTGCCAGGACCCGGCTGAACTTCGGTCTGCTGGCCGAGCTGGAAGAGGCGCTGTCTGACCTCTTCTCGGCACGGGTCATCACGTATACTACCGTGCTGGCGGCAAATATGGGCGCGCTTCCGCTCCTTGCCTCGGGCCACCTAACGGGGGGCAACAAGCCGCTCATCGTGTTTGATCGCTTCGCCCACGCAACGCTTGCGCATCATAAGGCAGTGGTCGCGGAAGAGACCAAGGTCGAGACGATCACCCATAACGATCTCAACGCGCTCGAGGCATTTTGCAAGCGACACGCCTCCGTCGTCTACGTCTGCGATGGTGTCTATTCGATGGGCGGGCAGACGCCTGTTAAAGATCTGCTCACGCTGCAGGAACGATACGGCCTGTTTCTCTACGTCGACGATGCGCATGGAATTTCTCTCGTCGGCGAAACCGGGCAAGGCTTCGTTCGATCGCAGATCGGTTCGCCATTCGGCGAACGCACCATCATCGCTGCATCGCTGGGAAAGGGGTTTGGGGCCTCGGGAGGCTTGCTCATGTTGGGAACGCGCAAGCAAGAGGAACTCTTTCGCCGATACTCTATTGCCTATGCGTTCTCGGCCTCCTTGAACGTCGCGGCCATCGGAGCGGCGATGGCTTCGCAGGCTCTCCATCGTACGCAAGAGCTCGGACATCGGCAGCGAGCACTGAGCGAAAGACTGAAGGAGTTTGACAAACTTGTCGCGAGCCCGCAACAGGGCTCATCCTTGCCAATCCGGACAATCGAGTTTGGGAGCGATCAAGCCGCAATCCTTGCCGCGAGATATCTGCTCGATCACGGTCTCTATACGTCTGCCATATTCTTCCCGACAGTTGCGAAGGGAAAGGCAGGCCTGAGGGTATGCCCGACTGCGGGTCACACTTCGGCGGAGGTCGAACGGCTCGGCCGCCTGATCAATGACGGGCTTCGCATCTTCCGACCTCCTCCGTAAGCATTTGCATGGAAATATGCCTGCTAGGGGATGCGAGAGTGGTGAACCAGAGGAGCCGACGAAACCGGCCTTTCAACGACTGCCTTCGCCATCACTGTGGGGATTTAGGACCAGAAAAGCATCAACGATCCCCAACAACAGCTTCGCCTTGTCGATCGGCAATCGCTCGACGTGCCCCATCAATTGGGAGCGGACATCGACTTCTTTCTCGGAGTGACCCCACAAGTGAGGCGCAGCGACGAACAGAAGGGCCAATGGCGAAAAACCGAGAATCTCGCTGAGATGGACGAGACGCGTTACGTTCAGTTTTGCCTCACCGCGCTCGTAGCGCCCATATACCTGGGTCGTCAAACCAACCAGCGGTGCGAGATCTGCGCGGGTCAGCCCCCGCCTTTCCCGCTCGAGGCGCAGGAACTCGCCAATACGGAGATCGATCTCTGCGAATTGCGGCGGAGCGTCAAAGCCCCCTTGCCTGAAGATCGGGTTGTCGATCTCCGGATCATGAGTCTCAACAAGGCCGGTCTTTTCGATATAGCTTTCCGTCTTCGTGGTCATTTACGCACTCTAACGCCTCTGGAACGGTTTGTATCACCCGAACTGCACCGCCTCGCAACCCGCCTCTTTAAATAAATCGAGCTTAGAAGGACGACTGCACATCTGGAGAATACGGCATTTGGCGGGAATAAAGGCGCCCCAGAAAAGGGAAGAGCGGCTATGAACGCACGGAGCGCGAAAAGCGCGGACGATCTCTTATCCTTGCTTGCAGACTTTGCAGAGACTGGTGCGCAAGCAAGGGTGATCTACGCGGATTCCAGTTCGCCGTCAGGGCCACAGCTTGATGCATTGCGCCGCCGCGCCGGTGAAACGAGGACGAGGATTGCGGAGATAGCGGCGACAAGGAAAGAGGATCGCCAGTATCTGGCCCTCTACGCGGCAGGGATCATATTGGCTTCTGCTGCAACAGATGATCCCGGCGTCGAGGAAGAGCTGACAGCGTTACTCTCTCGTCTCTCTCAGAGGGCTACGACCATCAGTTCCGGGTTGGCGTCGGCCGATCCCCTTCCGCTCAGTTCGACGCTCTCAAGCGATCAAAGCGCTACAGCAACTTCGACGCCACCCTGTTCCACATTTGAGACCAAGAGCATGGGAATGTAGCGTCGCCGAATGCGTCGCGCAGCTTGGCGACGGTCGGGCTCGAACATTGTTCGCAGGATGCCGTCAAACACACCGGAGTGAAAGCGCGATGCTTTCCTGCTCGATGATGACATCGGGCAAGCGCTGACGTGCGATCGCTCCGCTTGGGCCCTACACGTCGAGGCCCTTCTGAAACGAGGGCGCCTGAATTTGCCTTTATCCGTCCCTCAGAAGCCAACGCCTGATCCCGCGCAGGCGCAGCTTGCATACGCGCTTCTGTGCGTCGTGGTTGCGCCACTCTGCACACTGGCTGTATCTGGCTCCTGAGACCCGCGCCTTGTCGGCAGCAATGATGCGGCACGGTTGTAAATTGGACCCGATTGAGCCCGGAGCCGGCTAGCTAATCTGATCTATTTGCGGGAGATCTCTGCTTGGTGCACAAGATGCCGAGATCGGGCCGAGAGACAATATATTTAAAGTTCAAGGCGCATTTTTGTGAGCGTTGCAATGGTGCATGGGAACGCGAAGTCGTATGCCCCCTATAGAAGCCATCACCCCTGCAAACATCAACGCACGACTAAGGGTTCGCGACGATAAAATTTACCTTTGAAGGCTGAAGAAATGGCGCATCCGGGAACCGGTCTTTTCGTCGCCAATATCGAAGTAATAGGGCTCCTCGCGCCGCGGCCGAGGCATGTACTCGACGTCACGGCATGAGTCACTTGAAAAATGGGATTGCCGCCCGCCGCGCGGACCGGTTGCCAGTTCGTCCGTGGTGCTGTCTTGGCGGGATCTTGTCGTCCGGCATCCGTCGGCAGCGTGGCTGCAACGAGACATGTCCAAACCCTGACCGTGACCATAGTCGCGAGCCTCCGCGGCTGGCAGCCAACCTGTAGGACAATCGGCATATTCTTCATAGCCGGGCCTTCCAGTCCCCGCCTCCGCGCAGATCGGCCAGGAAAAGCCGGGGCGTCTCATCGCGGAAAGCAGGCGGTTCATCGGTGGGCGACAACTCGGCACGCCCTTCCATGACGGGTTGCTGGACAAGACGCAAAGCAACACCTCACATCCCCATTCACTCGTGTTTCCAATGGCTGGAGTGAGAGCGACGCCACAGGTGAAGGCCAAAGCAAGGATGAGCCGCATGCAAGTATCTCCTTTTCCTATCTGGTTCGTGCGCCACAGGCATCGTGAGCCGCCACGGCCTGGCCCCGGCGCTCCAGCATGCATTTTCTCCGCGATATCGGCAGATCCGCTCCGCGATCGCGGCTCTTCGTCCGTTGGTCGACCATGTCCAACACCTGGATTCTCCAGAGTCCATAGCGTGCCGAACGGGCATCGAGCTCGGCTTGGACATAGCCTGGGTCCGGATCGCTTTGCGTGGCAAGCCTGGCCCATCCGACGCGCAACATCTCCAACCCGAGGTCACGATGATCGACCGAACACCGCCCGGAGAGATCTGCGGGTCCGACGCGAAAAATGGGTTGGCAAACGACGATCGCTTGCCGCACGGCACGTTTCAGCCAGGATTTGGCAAGAGCGCCGCAAGGAACCGGCGCGGGTGTCAAGGACTTCTCCTCGGTTGACCAGTCGAGTGCCCATTGCGGCCATGCACAAGTCCAGAGTCCGTCCAGATGAAACCGCTCGCCCCGATCAGGAAACCATAAGGTCGTGCCATCGAGGATGACGACCCTGCCTTTGCGCAAGGGTTGAATGTCATCGAAGGCTGTTTTGTCGGGGCTTGGGACGGGTTGCGATCGACCTGCAGCGACGGCCCCGCAGGCGCCAAGGCAAGAGACAAGAACGAGGCCCAATGCGATAGGCCTCATTGTCTCGATCCTTGCCTACCCGCTGCACGCCCAAGCACGATGGCCGGATGCTGTATGCCGGAAAATTGCCAAAGGCCCGCCTGGTTTACCCTCGCCTGCTGCTCTGCAACCGCATAGCTAGGATCAACGGGCATGCCTGCGGTGTCGAGCGCCGCGAATACGTAGCCTTCGCAAATAAGCATCATTCCGAGATCGAGATGTTTGCCGGCCACGCTGGCGAAACACATCACATAGGTGACGGAGCCTGACTTGACGATCGGGGCGCACACAGGCTTTGTATCCTTGACAAAGGCGGCCAACACTGAAAGCGAAGCCTCCCCGCAATCTTCCGTGCGACCATAGCGGTTGGTGAAGCTCGTGCCACGCAGGCACGACTGCACGCCATAGAGCCTGTAGCGCACGCCATTCCTGGACCAGGTATCACCGCTCTCGAGCAGCACATCCGGCCCCAGTTCGAAGTAGCCCGCAGGGGCCGCCATGGCCCTGACCGCGGCGGAAGCAACAATGGCACAGGCCAGGACTCCAATTGATCTCATCGGTCCTGCATCCTCGGATCGGCCCACATGCCAAAGCCGCCGCGGCCGATCTTCTCGGCCTCGGAAAGGTCCGGCCGCATCAAGGAACCGTCTGCATTCCTTGAGAGCCGCAAAGCGCCAATCGACACGAGTTGTTCCTCGAGATTGTCGACTGCATCGACAGAACCAGGAAAATAGTAATAGCCGAAGCAGGTAACATCCTGTCGCACGGCCTTTTCCTCGGACATGAATGCACGACAGTAGAGAACTTTCGCCCGCAGCTTGATGGAAAGCTGCTGCTTTGCATATTCGTCGCAGGCTCCACTATAGGCTTCGGCACGATTGAGCATTTCGCCGTTACAGGCCTCGACGCCGTATAGATGTAGCGACACCTTGTCGTCGAGCTTTATATCGGTCCCCGACTGCGCCTGAAAGCCGACCACCGACGCGTATCCTTTGCGAAACGCCACCGAACCACTGCCGTCATAATATTCAATGATCAGAACGGTCTTGCCGGGAGCAGCGAGGGAACGAACATATCCTTTATCGACCGGCCCTGCCGCGTATCCCGGCCCGACTGCGACGACCATGATCGTCACAGCGGCCAGCGCGAGTGCATTACTATTTTTGGTAAGAATTTTTTTTACGCGCTTCATCATTTTCGGCCTTTTCCTGCAGAAAACTTTAAGGTAAGCATTACCTAAATTAGTAATAAACCGCAACCGAAATTCCACTATCACACCTCAGTTCGTCACAACCGACTGCCATTGCAGAGCGAGGTCAGCAGATGCGATATTGGTTGATGATGGGTTATAGACCCGTGCTCAAAGCTACCATCCTAGGCCTGTCGATCGCACCAGGATCCGCCTATGCGTTTGATTATAATCGTTTTTACTCGGATAGTTCGCAATCCAGCCATGGGGAGGACCCCTCTCGATCTGCGGGCCCGCTGCCGCCAGCCGGGCTGTATGTCGAGCATCGTCAACGCTTCGCCGCCGCTCCGTCGATAGAGAATAATTTTTGGTATCTACCCAAAGAAAGCGATATCCGCGACGACACCGAAGCCGAGCGCATAAAGTCGCAAAGTCAGAATAAAAATAGGTATCTAAATTCAACGACGGCATGCATGCCGTCTGCGCTATCACCTGAGTCGACCCGGGAGATGGTGCAACGGGCGGCGCGCACTTTTGGGGTCGATCCGGATTTCGCTGCAGCGGTTGCTTGGGCGGAGAGCCGGTTCGGCCGTCAGCAAGTAAGCCGGAAGGGCGCGCTTGGACCAATGCAGCTGATGCCAGGAACCGCAGCCGATCTCGGGGCGACGCACTCCTGCGACGCTTCGGTGAATGTCGTCGCAGGCATACGGTATCTGCGCAGTTTATTAGACGAGTTTGGCAATCCGCTTCTTGCGGCGGCGGCCTACAACGCAGGACCGCAGGCGGTGCGAGAGCATCACGGCGTTCCTCCCTATACCGAAACGGTTCGCTACATCACGACGATTTTGGATTTCGAGCTCGGACTGGCGGGACCGAAGTCCCCGACCGTATCCGGCAATCGGCGCAACCAATCGTCAAATAGCGACGTGCCCGCTGCCCTTCCGACCAGCGGCTTCATCGACGGTGTCATGAAATTCTAACTGTTGAGAGGAAAAGACGATGAAACAATGCAGCGCATGGTTGGCGCCCTATGGACGGGGCATATGCATTTCTGCGTGCACCTTGGCAGTAGCGCAGATTGCCTTTGCCGATGTCGCAGCAGCACAACAGCTCGGTCACGCCTTTGCGCCCCTTCAGGCAATATTTCAGGCGGTCGTCGACTTCATCACTGGCCCGTTCGGTCGCCTGTGCGCCATTATCGCTGTCATGTCGATGGGTTTCCTTGCCTGGGTGGGGCGCCTCAGCTGGTTTCTTGCCGGCGGCGTCGCAATGGGCATCGGGCTTGTCTTTGGCGGACCATCGATCGTCGACGCCTTGATCGCTGTTGTAGGCAAATAGTCATGATTGAGGACGATTTGGCAAAGCCGGTTCTCACCCCGCTCGTGATCGGCCTTACACGTTCGCCAACCCTTTGGGGCGTGCCATACCTAGCGGGGGTGATCATTCTGGGTTTGACCATCGTAGCGTGGCTTGCATCCAATACGATCGTCGCGTTTTTGACGGCACCGATCACCTATGTGACGCTATTTACGCTTTGCACGTGGGACATACGCATCCTCGACGTCCTCCAGGTCACAACCAGGCTCACTCCTCGAATGCCGAACAAGGCCTTCTGGGGCGCCAATTCCTACGGTCCCTGATCATGTTGAAAGCGATCAGAGAAGAAATTGGCTTTGGCATCGTCGGACACCAGGAGCGATCGATGTCGAGACACATCCCCTATCTACGGCATGTTGCCGATTCCGTCCTTCGAACACGAAACGGCGCGCTTTTGACGATTATCCGCCTGGACGGTCTCTTTTTCCAGACCGAGGACCAGGCAGAGCTAAACATGCGCTCGATCGTCCAAAATACGATGATCCGGGCACTGGGTTCGAGCCGATATTCCTTGTGGTCGACCGTGATCCGCCGACAAATCGACCCAACGTTGGACGGCGAGTTTCAAGATCAGTTCTGCCAGGTCCTGGAGCGCCGCTATGCGGCTGCACTCAGCCAGAAGCGAATGTTCACCAACGAAATCTATCTAACCGTTCTGCGCTCTGGATTGCGCGGCGCCCTTGGCGCCAGCGACGCTATCCGTCGCATTTTCGACAGGACGTCGGGTCGTGGAAGTGGCACCGAGCAACTCCGCGAGGCGGTGGATGACGTTGAGGAACTCGTCGAAAGCCTAGTTCGCGACCTCACGAAATACGGAGCCCGGACGCTCGGCATCGCATATCGCAAGGGCGCCCCCTATTCGGAACCTTGCGAATTCCTGAACATGATCCTGACATGCGGCGTGCGGCGCGACATGCGGCTGCCACGCATGGGGATCGCCAAATATGTTGGAACCTCAAGACTGCATTTTTCCCGACGAACGATGCAGGCTCAAGCGGCCATCCCGAAAGACAGTCGCTTTGCCGCCATGCTCTCCATCAAGGAGTATCCGCCGTTCAGCGGACCGGGAATGCTGGACGGTTTGCTGCAGGTCAACCATGAGTTCATCCTCACTCAATCTTTTACCATCGCAGACAAGCCGATCGCTCAGGAGCGTATCACAAGGCTTAAGCGACAGATCAGCGCCTCAGACGAAGCCGGCAGCGATGTGGAAAGCGATATCGACTTTGCTCTTAACAGCCTGCTGAACCAGGAAGCCGTTTTCGGATTTCATCACTTTTCCCTGCTGTGTCTGGCGCGCGATCTCGCGGGCGTCGGCAAGGCCATATCGGAGCTTGGCGCCTGCCTTACCGATATGAACATCAACTGGTTGCGCGAAGACCTGAACATGGAGGCTGCGTTCTGGGCGCAATTGCCCGGCAACCATGCCTACATCGCCCGAAGGGCGATGCTGTCGAGCGCCAATTTCTCCGGGCTTTCGTCGATGCACAATTTCGCGTCGGGTCAAAGGCATGGCTTGCATTGGGGCAATCCGATCACAATCCTCGAAACCACGAGCCAGACGCCTTACTGGTTCAATTTTCATAGACGGGACATAGGGCATTTCCTTGTGACCGGCCCGACCGGATCCGGCAAGACCGTCGCTCTCTCTTTCCTGCTTGCGCAGGCATTTCGAGTCCGCCCGAGCCCAAGGGCCATCTTCTTCGACAAAGACCGGGGTGCGGAGATTTTCATTCGAGCGATGAACGGCGCCTATGAGGTTCTGTCGCCGGGCGTTTCGACCGGCTTCAATCCATTGCAGATCGAAAATACCGCGGAGAACCGAGAGTTTCTTTTCAGGTTGCTAAAGGCGATGCTGCGAGCGGACGACGGAAGCACCTTTACCCAGGAGGAAAACGATATACTCGAACGTGCCGTCGTCAGATTGATGCGGGAGCCCGCGGCCGACCGCACGCTATCGAACATGGCAGGTTTGCTCATCGGTCGATCCCGTGCGGATCCCAGTGATCTCCATTCTCGGCTGCGCCCCTGGATAGAAGGTGAAAAGGCCTGGCTTTTCAACGCTCCGCAGGACGTGATGTCTTTTTCCGGACGCAGCGTCTTTGGCTTCGACATGACCAGCATTCTCGACCATGATGACGTTCGCACACCCGTGCTCATGTATATCTATCACCGGCTCAACGAACTCTTCGACGGCGCACCCGTCATGATCTTCATGGATGAGGGTTGGCGCCTCCTGCATGATCCGATCTTCAGCGACTTCATTGTCGATAAGCTAAAGACCATCCGCAAGCTCAACGGCATCGTCGGCTTTGGAACGCAATCGGCAGCCGATATCGTCCGCTCCCCGGCCGCACACACTTTGATCGAGCAGTCGGCAACGCATATCCATTTTCCGAACCCTCGTGCCGATGAGGAAAGTTACATCCGGCGCTTCGGTCTGACGCTGAAAGAGTTTCACTTCATCCGCAATACGCCGCCGGAAAAGCGCGCTTTCCTAATCAAACACGGCAATGACAGCGTCATTGCAAAGCTCGATCTGACATCCATGCCGGATCTCGTCAAGGTCCTGTCGGGACGCAAGGAGACCACCGAAGAATGCGCTCGGCTCCGTGCGCTCCACGGCGACGACCCCAAAGGTTGGCTTCGAACGTTCTGCGGATGGGGGGACGACATATGAGATCGCGCATTGTTCCTACAATTCTATTCTCGACCATCATGGTGCCTCCAGCATGGGCGAACGTTCCGACGGTCGACCACGCAAGCTTTGGCGAGCACCAGGATCAGCTTTCGACGTCGACGGCCATGGAACATGCCGATCACCGGCGGTACACGATGCATCGGTCCGTGACCTGTGCCGTCTATCGTCCCAGTCGCGACAAGGATCCGGT
>NZ_JAELTU010000117.1 GCF_016429015.1 Rhizobium sp. ASV20 | reverse complement strand
GCGATACGCCCCGGGCGCTCGAGAAGCCCCTGAATGGCAAGGCCGGTCATGGATTTACCCGCGCCCGACTCCCCGACGACGCCTAGGATTTCGCCGGCCCGGATGGACAGGTTTATGTCCGAGAGCGCCGTGACCGTGCCCCGCCGGTTCGGAAACTCGACCTTGAGATTACGGACGTCGATGACCGGCTGTTGCGCCTCAACCATTGCTCTCCACCTCGATCGGATAGCTGGGCGGGAAGATCTCCGACACAGGCGGATTATTCCAGCTGCGCTCGGGATATTTGGCGATCAGCCCGTCATATTGCGCTTGCGCCTGGACGCGTGCCTTGTCCATGTCGAAGCCGGCCAATTGCCGATCCAGCATCGAAACGCGACCATCGACGAAGACCGCGCGCGTCACCTTGCCGGAGCCGCCGACGACCAGCGTCGTGATCGGGTCGACCGATGGCGCCATGATGGCGTCGTCCAGGCTGAAAACGGCGATGTCCGCGCGGGCTCCGGCCGACAGATGGCCGAGATCCGAGCGACCCAGTGCCTTGGCGCCGCCGAGCGTTGCCGCATCGAACAGATCGGCCGAGCGTACGCGGTCCGGCGCATGATCGCTGATGCGGCAGGTGATAAGCCCGGCGAGCAGGTTCATCAGCATGTCCGGCGGAGTCGTATCCGTCCCCATGGCGATGTTGATGCCGCGCTTGCGGCAGCTGGAGAAGGAATTGAGGATCGAACCGCTGCGCGCAGAAACCAACGGGCAGTGGACAATGGAAACGCCATTTTCGGCGTAAAGCCCAAGATCTTCTTCGGTGGCATTCGTCGCATGCGGCGCAACCATCCGATCGCTCAGCAGCTTGTGCTTGGCAAGCCAAACTGGAGCGGTCGAACCGTGCAGCATGCGTACGGTGTCGACTTCCATCGTACCCTGCGCCATATGCAGCCGGAACTTGCAGCCGAGATCGCGCGCGGCAGCATCGGTGCGCTGCAGAAGGGCAAGCGTCGAAGTCTCCACCCGATCCGGTGCCAGGAGGCCACGAACGAGATCGCCATGCCGGCCATTTTGCCGCTCGATATAGGCGATGGCGTCCTTCAGCCCCTGAAATCCGCGCTCCTCGTCGAAGACCGGAACCATCTTGCCCGGGGCTTCCAGAACCATGCCGCCCGAACGATAGGCGGGGCTCAGATAGACGCGCAGCCCAAGATAGCCAGCGGCATCGGCAGCGGCATCGAACTCGGCAACGGTCTCGCCCCATTCACGATAGAACAGCGAGGCGATCGGAGCCGCGGTGGTGATGCCGTTCAGCAGGAGCTGACCAAAGGCAAAACGCTTCTGGAACGCCAGCTCTTCCTGCGAGTACATCTCGTAGGGACCGGCTTCCACATAGCTGCGCGGCCAGACACGTCCCTTGGCCCAGCCGGGGTGGCAGTCGATGCCGAGGATGGTGGTATCCAGATCGGACAGCGCGTCGAGGTCGATCAAGCCGGGGCTGATCACCGAATTGCCGAAATCGATGCGACGCGCGACTTCGCCGGGAAAATTGTGGCCGACAAAAAGAATGGCGCCGTTTTCGAACACGACCTGGCCGTTACGGAGGAGCGTATGGGTGCCTTCCTTGTGGCCGACGACCCAGCTGGCGGTAATCAGCGTCCGTCCTTCCGGGCGCTGACCGAGGGAGAGACTTTCCAATGCATGTGCCATCAGGGCATCTCCACCACAGCTTGACCACCGCGCGCAGTCACCCGGCCACCCTTGACCACGAGCGGGCGTGGCGCGATATCGACGACGGCATGAGCCAGCGTTTCGCCGGCCAGCAGCGTGAAATCGGCGTCGCAGCCGACCTTCAGACCGTAATTTTCAATGTTCATTACGTCGGCGCCGCCCTGCGACACGACATAGAGGACGTGTTCCAGATCGCGGTCGGACCGCAGTCCATTCTTCATGCCGATGACCTGGGCGCGATCGAGCATGTCCGGATGGCCCCAGGGACCCCAGGTATCGCGGATGCCGTCACAGCCACCGCCAACGCGCACTCCTGCTTCCTTGAGCCGCATGATCGACGGCACGGCGGCCGAAGGCGCGCCGGTGGTGAGGATTGCAATATCCAGCTTTGCGATTTCCTCGATCAGCTTGCCGACACGGAGATAGTCGTTCATGCCGAGTGCGAAGGCATGGCTGATTGCCACCTTGCCCTGCATGCCGTTGGCGCGGATGCGCTCGAACATCATCTCCATGGTGAAGGCGCCGAGCTCGCCGGCTTCGTGCAGGTGGATGTCGATCGGAACGCCGTGCTTGGTGGCAAGGGCGAACAGAATGTCGAGTTGACCCTTGGGATCACGGTCGATACCGCACGGATCGATGCCACCCAGGACTTCGCAGCCCTGACGCAGAGCCTCGTCGAGCAATTCGACGGTGCCGGGCATGACCATCACGCCGGACTGCGGGAAGGCGACGATTTCGATATCGATGATGCCCTTGAGCTTCTCGCGGGTTTCCCAGACGCCTTCGACGAGCCGCAAGCCATGAGTCGGGTCGATGTCGACGTGGCTGCGGATATGCGTGCCGCCATGCGCTGCAAGGCCAATGGCATGGCGCATGGACTGGCGATGCGGATCGATGCCGATCTCCAGACGGTGTTCGCGCTCGAAATCGATACGTTCGCGCAGGATTGCCGCGCGGTTGTTGACATGCCACGGCATGCCCCAGGTGGTCTTGTCGAGATGGGTATGCGCATCGATCAGACCGGGTGCGGCAATCGCGTTGCCGCCGTCTTCCACCGGCATGCCCGGTTCGGCTTCGAACTTTCCAAAGCCTGCAATCTTTCCGTCTCGGATGAGGATATCGCAGGTCTCTCCAGCCATGGGCCTGATGTTGCGGAGCAGAAGATCGTTCATGAACTTACCTCAGTTTGGGATTAAGGGCGTCGCGCAGCCAGTCGCCGAGCAAATTGACGGCCACGACAAGCAGGCAAAGCTGGATGACGGGGAAGAGCACGATCCACCAGGAACCGGCGAACAGGAATTGGTTACCGATGCGGATGAGCGTGCCGAGCGATGGCTGGCTCGGTGGCATGCCGATGCCAAGGAAGGACAAAGTCGCTTCGGTCAGGATCGCCATACCGAAATTGAGTGTCGCCGCGACCATGATCGGCGTCAGCGTGTTCGGCAGGATATGCTTGCCCATGATGCGGCGGGCAGGCACGCCGATCAGCCTTGCCGCCTGCACATAATCCTTGCCGGCCTCGACGATCGCCTGGGCACGCACCGTGCGGGCATATTGCACCCAGCTCGATAGCGCGATGGCAAAGACGAGCACGGCGGACGCACCGATCTCCCGCAGACTTTCCGGCAGCATCTGCCGAACGACCGTGGATACCAGGATCGCAACGAGGATGGTGGGGATGGACAGCATGACTTCGCCGATGCGCATCAGCAGATTGTCGATGAAACCGCCGAAGAAGCCGGCAACCAGACCGGCAACCAAGCCGATCAGCAGCGACAGCACGACGGACGCCACGCCAATGACGATCGAAATGCGCGTGCCATACAGGACGGCCGACAGCATATCGCGCCCCTGCGTATCGGTGCCGAGGAGATAGGGCATCTCGCCACCATCATGCCAGATCGGCGGCAATTCCGCCTTCCACATGTCCAGCTGGGCGCCGTCATAGGGATTCTGTGGTGCGATCAGCGGCGCCAGCAGCGCCGTCAGGATCAATATGGCAAGGATCATCGCGCCGAAGATCGCCGTCTTGCTATGGGTAAAGGACCACCAGAGGTCGCTGCTGCGTAGACGCTTGAACAGCGAGGGGCGCCGGGGCTTTTCCGGCTTCGACGTTTCGGACAGTTCCATGGTCATCGAACGGGCTCCTGGCTTCGATCAGCGTGCAGTGCGCAGGCGGGGATCGATCACCGCATAGGCGATGTCCACCAACGTGTTGAGAACGACAAAGATGAAGGAGATGATGCAGAGATAGGCCGCCATGACAGGGATATCGAGGAAGGTGACGGCCTGAATGAACAGCATGCCCATGCCCGGCCACTGGAACACCGTCTCGGTGATAAGCGCGAAGGCGATCAGCGCCCCGACATTCATCGCCGTCATGGTGACGACCGGCATGAGACAGTTCCGCAATGCATGGCGGAAATAGATGCGCCAGCGCGGTATACCTCGGGCGCGGGCAAACTTGATGTAGTCGGAGCGCAGCACCTCTAGCATTTCGGCCCGCACCAGGCGCATGACCAGCGTGATCTGATAGAGCGAAAGCGCAATGGACGGCAGGATGAGCGCCGCACGGCCGGACGGCGTCAGGAACCCGGTCGACCACCAGCCGATCTGCACCACATCGCCGCGCCCAAAGGCGGGCAACCAGCCCAAATTGACCGAAAAGCCGAGGATGAGCAGGATGCCGACGACGAAGCTCGGCAGCGAGACACCGACAATGGAGAGGAACTGCAGCCCCTCCGTATACCATTTGCCGCGTTTGATCGCGGTCAGCACGCCCAGGGGAATGCCGAACACCAATGAGATCAGCGTCGCGACGAAGACCAGTTCCAAGGTTGCGGGAAAGCGCTCGCCGATCAGCGGTAGTACCTTCTGACCATTGCGATAGGAGACGCCGAAGTCGCCCTCCGCCGCATTGACGACGAAGCGGATATACTGCGTCGGGAGGCTGTCATTGAGACCCAGCCGTTCGCGCAGGGCAGCGCGATCCGCCTGAGAGGTCTGCTCGCCGACCATGAGTTCGACAGGATCGCCCGCGAGCCGGAAGATCAGAAATGCCAGCAAGGCAACGGCAAGCATGACCAGGATCGCATTCCCGAGACGCTTGATGATGAAAACCAGCATGAGGACCTCTAGGCTTCGCTTGGTCACCGCCTGGCCTGCTAGAACGCCCGGCGAAATTCAAATTTGGCAGCAGAGGGGAAATCGGCGGTGACGGGCTGATTCAAGTGCATGGCCGTACATTGCCTCAAGCCGTCGCTTTCGACGGTCGTCGCAGCACAAGCATCGCTCGCTGCGAACCTCCTCCTTCACTCCCTTTGGCAGCCATTAACGCAGATAATTCGAAGTTGTCAACGCGATTGTCGACAATATTGGACATTAATGTCTGACGAGGAACGGCAAAGGGAAAGAGCGCCTCGCGGGATCGCAAGACGCTCTTTGATATTTCGATATTACAGCGACCAGATCGTCACTCGGCCATTTGTGTCAGCCACAGGCGAGGCTTGTTGTCGGCCCGGAAATCGATGCTCTTGACCTTGTTCAGCACTGCCCAGGCAATCGGCTGCTGATGAAGCGGGATGAGCATGACCTGATCCTTGGCGATCTTCAGCGCCTGAGCTTCGAGGGCAAGACGCTTATCTGCATCCGGCTCCTGAGCCGCCTGCTCCACGAGCTTGTCGAGATCGGGATTCGACCAACCACCATAGTTGGATACGCCCATGGCGCCCTTGCGGGTGGAGAGAACCTGCGACAACAGCGAGTAGGCATCGAGCGTCGGCTCATTGGCCCAGCTCAGATTGAAGACGTCAGCCTTGCCGTTGCTACGCTTCGGCGTCTGTACGGCGCGCGGGCCGATGTCGATGCTCGGCTGAAAGCCGCTGCGCTTCAGCATGTTGGCAATGCCCGAACAAACATCTTCTTCGTTGATGCTTTCGTCGTTCATGCACGTATAGGTGAAGGCGAGGTTCTTCTGCCCGGCATCTTCCAGAAGCTTCTGCGCGGCCTTGGGATCGGCAGGCTTATAGGTATCGAGATCCTTGACATAGCCGGAGATTTCCGGGGCGATCAGCGAGCCGGACGGGCGAGCCAGCCCGCGCATGACCTTCTTGTTGATCAGATCGCGGTCGATGGACTCTTCGACAGCCTGACGTACGCGAAGATCGTTGAACGGATTGGGGCGACCGTCTTCCAGCTTTTCCTTGCGATTAAAGGCAACAAAGACCGTGCGCAGTTCGGTGCGCTTCTTCACCGAGATATTCGGCGTGGATTCGAGACGCGGCAGATCCTGGATCGGCGCGGAGTCGATGAAGTCGATCTCGCCCGACAGAAGGGCCGCGACGCGCGTGGCAGCCGACGCAATCGGCACGAACTCGATACGATCGAGATTGTGCTTCTTCTGATCCCACCAGCCGGGATTGGCGACCAGCACCGTCTTGGCATCGGGCACACGGCTATCGAGCTTGAACGGCCCGGTGCCGTTGGTGTGCATGGTCGTATAGCCTTCGACCTTCGATGCGAAATCCGTCGGCTTCTCGCTGTTATTGTCCTTCAGCCACTTGGCGTTGAACATGAAAATATTGGTGATGTCGTTGAGGAACAACGAGGTAGGCGCGGAAACTTCGATATCGACAGTGTAGTCGTCGACCTTCTGAATACCGGCATAGAGAGGAATGTTGCCGCGCAGCGGCGAAGCCGGATCCGAGGCGCGCTTAAAGGATGCAACGACATCGTCGGCAGTAAAATCGGCGCCATCGTGGAATTTCACGCCTTTGCGCAGGCTGAAGCGCCAATGCTTGTTGTCGACCAGCTTCCATTCCGTTGCGAGCGCCGGCTCGATCTTGAAGTTCGCGTCATAGCGAACCAGACCCTCGTAGATGTGGTTAAGGAAGGCAAGGTTCGACGTCGACGGAACAGAATCCGGATCCAGCGAATAGATGTCCGCCCTGCTGCCCCAACGCAATGTCGCGGCATCGACCGGCGCGGCCAACGCAGCCGTAGCCAATGCGGCGATGATGATCTTCTTCAAACCAAGCATTGTTTCTCCCCTCGGTTATTTACAGGTGGCCAGATGCGAAGGCCCACCTCCATTAACCGCGAGTATCGATGCGGCCTAGACTATTGTCAAATAAATTGTTGACAATTATCGTACGCAAAAATCGATCCGATCGGCGCCAAGCTGCCCGACTGGAACATGGGAGGAAATATGGAAGATCTGCTCTTACTGCACGGAACGATCGTAACGGTCGACACGGAGCGCCGGATTATCGAGGATGGCGCGCTGGCAATTTCAGGAGACCGGATCGTCGAGATCGGCACCGCTGGCGAACTGGCGCCACGTCACGCCGACAAGAAGGTGATCGATTGCCACGGCAAGATGATCATCCCGGGCCTCATCGACGCGCACGGCCACGCGGGCCATACGTTGATCCGCAGCATCGCCGCCGATACCAACGCCTTGTGGATGCGCGTGGTGACGCCGACCTATTATCACTACGTCACCCGCGACTTCTGGTACGCAGACGGTCTCGTCTCAGGTCTGGAACGGCTGCGCGCCGGAGTCACGACGGCCGCGAGCATCATCACCTCCATGCCCCGCGCCGACGACCCGGTCTTTGCGATCAACCATGCACGCGCCTATACCGAGCTCGGACTGAGGGAGATCATCTGCGTCGGCCCCTCCGGCCTTCCCTGGCCGCATCCGGTCACCCGCTGGGAAAGCGGCAAGCCCGAGCGGCGATACATCGCCTTCGAAGAGATGATCGAGGGCTCGGAAGCGGTGATCGAGGCAGTGAACGGCAGCGGCGACGGACGTATCAGCGTCTTCCTGACGCCGTTCACCATCGTGCCGTCCGTGGAGCCATCCAACGCGTCTTCGCCGGACCAGGCCGTCAACCTGACGGAGGGCGACCGCATGCAGGCGCGCCGGGTTCGCGAAACCGCACGCAAATGGGGCGTGCGTATCCATTCCGACGCCTTCGCCGGACAGATCCGCATGGCATTCCAGGACAAGGAAAATGCGCTTCTCGGACCCGATATCCATCTGCAGCATTGCTGGGGCATCTCGCATGAGGAGATCGACATTCTGGTCGAGACGGGTACGCATGTTACCCACGCACCGCCTGGCCGAGCAACGCCGGTGCTGGAAATGATGGCAAAGGGCATATCATTAGCCGTTACGACGGACGGCGTTTCCCCGAGCCGTCATTTCGACATGCTGCAAACCGCCCGACTGTTTCAATCCACGCAGCACATCCTCCATAACCACGACCGGTATCTGCTGCCGCCGGGCAAGGTCTTCGAGATGATCACCATCGATGCCGCAAGGGTCCTCGGCATGGAGCATGAGATCGGCTCACTGGAAGTGGGCAAGAAGGCGGATATCGCCATTATCGACATGCGCAAGCCGCATCTGATGCCGAACTGGATGCCGGTGCACCGCCTGATCCACCAGGTCCTCGGCAGCGATGTCGACACCGTGATTGTTGATGGCAAGATCCTGATGGAAGGCGGCAAGGTGCTGACGACCGATGTCGATGCCGCGCTCGATTTCGGCCAGCGGGAAGCACTTGCGCTTGCCGATCGCGCCGGCCTGCATGCACACATGCACGATCCCGGCTGGGGCAAGCTGCAGCGTACATTTACCGAACCCGTGCGGCTGCCGCAGGCTCCGGACTGCTAAGAGGCTACAGTAAGGGGGATGCGACGACATCCCCGGAATTGCTTTGACCGATCGAGCGCTGGGTCTTCCAGGCCTCAGCGATCGCCCGCTTTCTACGCCGAAACAGAACGCGACGAAGACAGCCAACGCTCGATTACTTCAACCAGCAATTCCGGACACTCCCTATGTGGATTGTGCCCGATGCCGGGGAGAATGCAGCATTCTCCATGCGTCCCCGCTATCCGGCGGGGATGCTCAAGGGAGCCGAACTCGTCATGCTCGCCGTGGATCGTCAGCTGCGGGCAACGAAGAGCCCGAAACCCGGCATCGAGGCTCCAGTCGGCAAAGGCTGGAGCCAGCCAAGTGTCGATCCAGGCATGAAGAACCCATTCGGCTTTGTCGCCATGATATCTAGCCAACCGGTTCATGCTCTCGGAGGCTTGGAATTCTTTTTGCGCAACTCTGATGCCTGCCAAGGTTCGGTCTTCGACGAAGGCTTGCGCCGCTATGGTGATGACACCCTTGCATTGCTGCGGCAGGCTCGCACCCGCCCAAACGGCCATGCCGCCGCCGACGCTATGTCCACAGGCGATGAACTCGTTGATCGAAAAGTGCTCGCAGAGGAGCGGAACATATTGCTTCGCTTCCGCCGCGACAAAATCCCTGCTCAGTATGTCGTTGCGGCGGTCCGAGCGACCGAAACCCAAACGATCGTAGGCGATGACCTGCCGATTGAGGGCCGCGGCCAGCAAATGCGGAAACTGCCGCCAAAGTGCGACGCAGCCGAGCGAGTCGTGCAACAGGATCAGCGGCATCGACGAAGCGGCTTCGTGTGGTGTCCAAAACTTGGCAAAAAGCCGCCCTCCCGGGCTTTCGATCCAATGTTCCTTTTCACTGATCTCAGGCACGTCAACTCTCCCGAACCGTATGTTCCTTGCCACTCTATATCCAGCAAAACGCTCTGAAACCATCACGATCGACGTCGAACGAACCGCTGATCCGCCCGAAATTTGCAGTCTCTCTTTCCGAGGGGATTGCCATTCTCAAAACCTAACATTATTAGGCTATAAACTAATATCAATAGGATTACAAAATGGCGCGCGCGGGTTTAACGCGGGAACGACTTGTCGACGCGGCGGCGAAATTTGCCGATGAACATGGCTTCGATCTCTTGACCCTTGCAGCACTCGCCCGCCAATTCGACGTGAAGCTTGCAAGTCTCTATTCGCACGTGAAAAGCTCGGATGATCTCAAGGTCGGTGTGGCATTGTTCGCTCTCTCCGAATTGGCCGATCGCGCAGACGAGGCCATTGCCGGACGCGCGGGCAAGGATGCGCTCATTGCTCTCGCCAACGTTCACCGCGCATTCGCACGCGAGCATCCAGGTCTGTTTCAAGCGGCCCGGTTCCCAGTCGATAGCGCATCCGCCACCGCAAGCGGCGGAGCCCGGCTGTCGCGGAACATGCAGGCGGTCCTGCGTGGCTATTCGCTGACTGAGACGGATCGCATTCACGCGATCCGTCTGCTGGGCAGCTTCTTCCTGGGCTTTTCCGTGTTGGAGCTGGCCGGAAGCTTCTCCCACAGCCAGCCTGAGGCCGGGGTATCCTGGCTGCGGAACCTCGATGCGCTCGATGCGCTTCTGAAAAGCTGGGTCGCTCCAAGCGCCGGCCAATTCTCCCATCTACCGACCTGATCGAGCTACCAGATGTCCATGAAACCTACCTCGATAGCGACGCCAATCACGTCCGATCTGCTCCTCGGCGCACTCGAAACAGAACGCACGGATATCGGTCTTATTCCGCATCGTCTGCCTTCCAGTGCCCGCGCCCAATGCGACGAGGCGCAGTTCTTGATGGCAGAAGCCCAGCCATCCGGCGTCCGGATTGCCTTCCAGACATCCGCAACGGCGATCGAGCTGGATGTCCTCGCCACGAAGCGCGACTATATCGGGATGCCTCCTCGCCCTGCCGGCGTCTATGATCTGCGCGTGAATGAGCGGCTGGAAAGGCAGGAAAGCGTTTCGAACGGCAGGGTACTGCGGATCAACATGACGACTGGGGTTACAGCGATGGAGCCAGGCAAGCCGCAGACTCTGCGCTTTGCAGACCTTCCCGCAGGCATGAAAACCGTCGAAATCTGGCTGCCGCATGACGAGACAACCGAGCTGATCGCTCTGCGCTCCGATGCGCCCATTGCCCCGCTTGCAGCGACCCGGAAACCCGTCTGGCTTCACCATGGCAGCTCCATCAGCCAGGGTTCGAATGCCGCGTCGCCCACCGGCATCTGGCCCGTGATCGCGGCCGATCAAGCAGGCATGGAACTCGTCAATCTTGGCTTCAGCGGCAACGCGCTACTGGATCCCTTTGTGGCGCGGGCGATCCGGGACACGCCCGCGGATTTCATCAGCGTCAAGGTCGGCATCAATCTGGTCAACACCGACGTGATGCGGCTGCGCGCCTTCCGCCCCGCTGTTCATGGCTTCCTGGACACCATCAGGGAAAGACATGCGACCACACCCTTGCTCGTCATATCGCCCATCTTCTGCCCGATCCACGAAACGACCCCTGGACCAAGCCAGGCCGATCTCCCCGCGCTACGGAGAGGAGGCTTGCTATTTCAGGCCGCGGGCAATGCGGACGAGGTGAGGCAGGGCAAACTGACGCTCACCATTATTCGCGATCAGCTCCGAGCGATCGTCAAGCAACGATCGCAAAGCGACGACGATATTCATTACCTGGACGGTCTGGAGCTTTACGGAGAGGCGGACAATGCGCGGCTCCCGTTGCCGGACGAACTGCATCCGGACGCCGAAACCCATCGGCTGATGGGTGAACGCTTCGCGGATCTCGCTTTCAAGCCAGACCGTTTCACGAATGGAAAACAGCTGCGTCGCTGATGCTTCGCAGCTGTTCCCGTTGAGAAAACGTCAGGCTGAGGATCTTATTCTGCCGCTTGGGTGACGGATGCGACATCGGAGGATGAACGCTCTCCCGCCAGGCTGGCTTGTCCAAGAGCCACGATGAGAACGGTTATCAGGCTGGCTGCGACGGAAACCCAGAATCCATTCGTCGGACCGAAGTTGTCGACCACCAGGCCGGAGACAAAAGCACCGAGCGCCATGCCGATACCGATACCGGTCATCACCCAGGTCACGCCTTCGGTGAGCATGGATTCCGGCACACGCCGCTCGATCAGACCGAAGGCGGTGATAAAGGTCGGCGAGATCGCGACGCCGCTCAGGAACACCGCAGAGGCAAGCAGAGCGACCGATGAACCGGCGACAAGAAGAGGCAGAGCGGTCAACGCAAGCACGCTGACGGCGATCAACAGCTGCCGCTGGAGCGGCATGCTGAGGTTCAATGCACCGATCGCCAGACCGACGAGGAAGGAGCCGATGGCGTAGACGCCGATCACGATGCTTGCCGCCTCGGGCTGGCCCAGTTGCCTGGTGATGGCGACAGCGCTGACTTCCGCGGTTGCAAAGGTCGCCCCCACGAAAATCAGGGCTGTCGTGATGATCTGGACGGGGCGAAGCCAGATTGCCGAACGCTGGCGACCTTCGGAGCCCGATGCACGCACCCTCGGCTCGGTCGACCGCTGCAGCAGAAATGCGATTGTCCCCAGCGCAAGAGAAGCGGTGCTAACGACCATTCCCGCTTCCGGAAACAGCGAAACGGCAAGGCCGACCGAAAGAGACGCTCCGGAAATATAGACAAGCTCGTCGGCAGCGGATTCGAAGGCGAAGGCCGTGTTCAACTCCGGCCGGCCGCGAAAGATCTCCGTCCAGCGGGCGCGCACCATTGCCGGCATGCTGGGCATGGCGGCCGAGAAGAAGGCGGCGGCGAACAGCGTCCAGGCAGGCCAGCCCTGCCTTGCGGCGATAATGAGAACGGCAAAGGCAATCACGGAGACGAGCGTGGCAGGCGCAACGACGGCACGTTGGCCGAACCGATCGACAAACCGGGAAATCTGTGGCGAGACGAGCGCATTGGTGAGCGCAAAGGTCGCGGAAACGGCGCCGGCGAGCCAATACTCGCCGCGCGTCTGCGAAAGCATGGCGATGATGCCGATGGGAGCCATCGCAAACGGGAGGCGGGCGAAAAAGCCGGCAGCCGCAAAACCCTTGGCGCCCGGCACTTGGAAAATCTCTTTATAGGGATTGGACATCTTAATGCTCCTTGACTGAACGAAGGCGCCTAATACATACGTGGCGTATGCGAATGAGATAATTGCATACGCGGCGTATGTCAACTATCATACGAGGCGTATGCGAATTAATTGGGAAGTTTGAACGGAGACATGATGCGCAAGCCCCGCAGCGAGATGATTGCAGAAACGCGGGCCAAATTGCTGGCCGCCGGCCGCGAGGCATTTGGAAGCGTTGGTTACGCAGAAGCATCCATGGACGATTTCACGGCAGCGGCGGGGCTAACGCGCGGCGCGCTCTACCATCACTTTGGCGATAAGAAGGGCCTGCTGCAGGCCGTCATCACCGAGATCGATTTGGAAATGACGGCGAGGCTATGTGAGATCTCAGCCAACGCGCCCTCACGCTGGCAAGGTTTCGTCGATGAGAATGTCGGCTATGTCCAGATGGCGCTCGAGCCGGAAATCCAGCGTATCATGTTTCGGGACGGCCCGGCCGTGCTCGGTGATCCCTCAAAATGGCTCAGCAACAATGGCTGTATCGCCACCCTCGCCCGCAGCCTCCGCGCCCTTCGCGAAGAAGGCATCATCGTTGATATCGATCCGGAGGCAGGCGCTCGCCTGATCAATTCGGCCAGCAGCAGCGCTGCACTTTGGATCGCCAACTCGGATGATCCAGCTACGACATCGGAGAAAACCGTCAAGGCTTTCCGGACGCTCCTGGAAGGATTGCTTGCCGAGAAGGACTGAGTGAGCTCTGCCGCCTATCGGCCCTGCGCCAAGAAAGCGCTTCCAATATCGTGAAGCGAATTTCCGATGGAGGCTGCCGAAATCCGCTAGCGATAGAATTCGGACGGTGGCCTTCCGAAGTGTCGGCGAAACATCGCGGTAAAGGCACTCTGGCTGGCATAGCCGCAATCGAAAGCGATATCGATCACGCGCTCGCCGCTCGCCAGCCGCCGCAAGGCAAATAGCAGCCTCGCCTGCTCGCGCCATCTCCCGAAGCTCATACCCGTTTCCTTGTTGAATAGCCGATGGATGGTCTTGGCAGTGACGCCGAGCCGTTCGGCCCATTGTCCGACCGTCGAGCTATCCGAAGGGTCTTCGCTGACCGCCTCGCAGATCAGCTTGATGCGGGCATCCGCCGGCATGGGGAGATGTACCGGCAATATATCGGAAACCCGCACTTCATCGGCAACCAGCCGCATGAGCCGATCGTCCCTGCTGCCTTCCTCATAGTCGCGCGGAACGTGAACGGCTGCGACGATGAGTTCGCGCAGCAACGGCGAAACCTCGATGACGCAGCTTCGTTCGGGCAGATGCCGGATCGCCGTCGCATCGATGAAGACGGTGCGGATCTTGACCTCGCCCGACATTCTCACGTCATGCTCCATGCCGGCGGCCAGCCACAACGCCCGGCTCGGGGGGACGACCCACGATCCCTCCGCCGACCGCACGATCATCACGCCCTCGATCGCATAGAGAAGCTGGCCGCGCGGATGCGAATGCCATCCCGTCGAAGACCCGTCAGGATAGTTGATATCCATCGCGGCCATGGCGCGATGGGTGTCGTGAAAGTCGAGATGCTTTTGAGTAGGACTGCTCTTCATGTCCCAATCTCTACAATTATGTTCAGTATAAAGCGATACGGACGAACATGGAACCGTTAAGCGTGGGCCTCAACGAGAGTTCACGGTTATCCATCATGAAAAACAAACTCGCATTTCTCTACCCTCTGTTCGCCATTATCCTCTGGTCCGGAAACGTAATCGTTTCCAGAATGTCCGCCCACACGATCGGGCCGGAAGCGATCACTTTCTACCGGCTGCTGTTTGCCGTTCTTCTGATGAGCACCTTCGTCGCCGCTCCCGCGTGGCGAAATCGTACCGTCATCTGGCCCCACATAGGAAAATTCGCCATTCTTGGCTTCCTGGCGATGTGCCTGTTCCAGAGCCTTTCCTACCTGGCAGCCGAATCCACCACGGCGACCAACATGGCGATCTTCACGGCTCTGGCCCCGTTGCTGACGGTCGCCCTGAGCGCCATTGTCCTGAAGGATACCCCGACGGTTGGGATGGTCGGCGGCGGCGTCCTCTCGTTGGTCGGCCTTGTCTATCTGGTCAGCGGCGGCAATCCGGCGACCATCGTGGAAAACGGCGTGCATCTCGGCGATCCGCTAATGCTGATAGCTGCCATGGTCTATGCGCTTTACGGCGTTCTGCTGAAGCGCTGGAACCTTCCGGTCGCAGGCTGGCAATCGACCTACATGCAGGCGATCTGCGCCCTGACGATCATGTTCCCCGCTTTCCTGGCAACGCCTGCACCGATGCGATCACTGAATGCCGATACGTTGCCGCTCATCGCCTATGCCGGCGGTATGGCTTCGGTCGTTCTGCCCTTCTTGTGGATCCGCGGCGTCCAGATCCTCGGCCCTAGCCGGTGTGCAGCCGTCATCAACCTCCTACCGGTCTTCACCGCAATCGGCGCCATAACAATGCTCGGGGAGCCTGTGCACAGCTATCACATCATAGGCGGCGGCCTCGCCCTGATCGGTGTCGCCAGCGCTGAAATCTTCCGTCGACCATTGCGCAGAGCGCCCCCGATCGTCCCCGAAGTGGTCGATTAGACCAGGCGAGCCGACCTCAACCGAGCAGAATTATATCGAGCCTGCGCTTTGCAATCGCAGGCTCACGCATTCTGACCGCTAGCCAATCGAAACTCGATGCCGGAGAGGTGTTTCCAAGGCCGACGCTCGAGCGCGGCAAACATCGAATAAACAGGGTCTGAGGTCGCGTTAGGCTTTGCGGGCTTTCCGCCCGCCGGTCTTTGCTCCAGCGGGAGGAGCAACGGACGCCCGCTTCACGAGCGAGCATTCCAGCTTGGTAATCTGATAGCGGCGTTCCCGCGGCAGAACTGCCGTTTCCAGATGTTCGATCGCCCATTGTCCCATGGCCATATGCGGCAGAACCGATGTGCTCAAGGGCGGCACGAGATGACGGCAAATATCCTCATCGTCGTAGCCCATGACGGACATATCTTCGGGAATGTGAAGCCCTGCTTCTTTCAACGCCTCGTAGCAACCGATGGCAGTGCGGTCATTCTGGCAGAAAATAGCCGTCGGACGTTCGGCAAGAGAAAGCAGCTTCATCGTCGCGGAATAACCGGCACTCGCCGACCAGTCGCCCTCTATGACCAGCTCCGGGTCAAAGGGAATGTCGGCCGTCGCCAAGGCACGACGATAACCGGTCAATCGATCCTGGGCTGCCTGCATCCAGGGCTCGCCTGTGATCGTCGCAATCCGATGATGTCCGTGCGAGATCAAATGCCGGGTCGCAGTCTGACCTCCGGCGATCTCGCTGGGAACGACCGAGGGAAAAGCGTAGTCGGAGGTGTAGCAATTCAGAAGTACGATCGGGATATTGAGATCGTAGAGATAATCCGGCACCTCAACTTCACGAGTGAATATGGTCATGTAGATCAGAGCCGAAATTCCGCTATTGCTGAGCGCCTTGATCGCTCTCGGTTCCATGATCGGGTCGCTCATGGTCTGCGCAACGAGGAGAACGTTTCCGGCATTCCAGGAGGCCTGACGCGCGCCTTCGATCGCAACGACCGCCTCTGGGCTGGTCGCAAGTTGGTCGACGGCAAAGCCGATGACGCCGTCCAGCTTCGCAGGTGAAAGAAGCGCAGGCGGCGCCGACAGTACCGGCGCGACATAACCCAACTGGCGCGCCGCTTCGATGACTTTCTCACGGGTTTGCTGCGACAGACGCATGCCGGGAGTGTTGTTGAGCACAAAGGATACCGCAGTCTGCGAGCATCCGGCCGCCTTGGCTATATCGGTCATCGTCACTCTATTGCCCGGACGACGTCCGTTTCGCTTCGATGGCCTGCGGTCCTCGACCGTCAGGTTGCCGTTTGCCGCCGGTATTTTATTCATGATGACGTCTCTTCTCCCTGATGCGGAGCCGGCCAAATCCCCACCGCCCTCTCCGCTGGCTAATTTTTATTATCATCATTGGGGCAAGCTCGGCAACCGGTCCGGATGCGAATGGGGCGATCATCCACAAACGCGCGAGGCTTAAAGGCGCAAAACTATTGCAGAATACGGCATTCTCGTTATTCCGGCACTCTGTTGACGGTATATTGTATTACTAATTCTATTTACTAATCGAAATTAGTCGTATACCGTCGCTTTCGTGGTCGGACGTGCCGTGTCTCGCTTTGCGAGAGGCCCTAGGAGGGGGTCCTGGACGATCTGCCGCGAGTTGCAACCAGATCCCGACACGGGTCTATGGGAGGATTGTCATGAAGCACCTAACAAGGGGCGCTGCCGTCTTTGCGGCAGGGCTGATGCTAAGCTATGCAACAGCGACTTATGCCGCCGACAAGCCGACGCTGGCCTTTGTCGTCAACGGCGCATCCGACTTCTGGAAGGCTGCCGAAGCTGGCGTGAAGAAGGCCCAGGCAGAACTGCCGGACTTCAACATGGAACTGAAATATCCCGAGCAATCTTCAGTCGCGATCCAACAGCGGCTGATGGAAGATCTGGTTTCGGCCGGCGTCAAAGGCATCATGGTTTCCGCCGTCGATCCCAAGACCTCTACCGATGGCCTGAACAAGATCGGTTCCGAAACCGCATTGTTCACCACCGATAGCGACGCTCCGGATACGAACCGCGTCGCCTATATCGGCTCCTCCAACGTCGACGCCGGCAAGCAAGCTGCCGAAATCGCCAAGAAGGCCATGCCGAACGGGGGCAAGTGCATCGGTTTCGTGGGCCTGCTCGGCGCAGACAATGCCAAGGAACGCATCCAGGGCATGAAGGACGGCCTGGCGGGCACGAAGATCGAGTTGACCGACGTGCGCGGCGACGACATCGATCAGACCAGAGCCAAGAAGAACGTCGAAGATGCCCTCGTCGCAAGCCCAGACGTCACCTGCATGGTCGGCTTCTATTCCTACAACACGCCGCGCATCTATGAAGCGCTGCGCGAAGCAGGCAAGCTCGGCCAGATCACCGTCGTCGGCTTCGATGACGATCCGATCACGCTCGGCGGCGTCAAGGAAGGCACGATTGCCGCCACGGTGGTGCAGCAGCCCTACCTCTGGGCTTACCAGGGCATGAAGCTGATGGCCGCCTACCTGAAGGGCGACAAATCGGGCATTCCTGCCAACAAGCTCATCATCATCCCGACGAAGATCATCGGCAAGGATGACGTGGACGCTTATGCTGCAAATCTGAAGGCGATGGCCGGCAATTAAGGCCAGCCTGCAGCAGCGCCGGTTGCGGGGACCGGCGCTGCTCGAATCCAATTGCACACGACGCAGAGACTTTCAAAGTCACATCGTACAGGCGCAATACTCGTATGAATCAGAGATCTGATACATTGACATCAACCGAAGCTACGCCGCCATTTCTCAGCCTTTCGGGAATTGGCAAGACCTATCCCGGTGTCGTGGCGCTCGACAATTTTTCGATGGATGTCAGCCCGGGTGAGGTGATCGGCCTCGTTGGTGAGAATGGCGCCGGCAAATCGACGCTGATGAAGATACTTGGAGGCGTCGTCAAGCCCGACAAGGGGGCCATTCGGCTTGACGGAGCCGAGCACGGCGCCTTTACCGTGGCAACCAGCATCGCGTCCGGGATCGCCTTCGTCCACCAGGAGCTCAACCTGTTCGACAATCTCGACGTCGCAGCGAATATTTTCCTGGGCCGCGAGCCGCTGCGCGGCGGCGTCCTCAAGCTGGTCGATCGAGGCCGCCTGCGCGAAATGGTCGCCCCCTTGCTCAAGCGGGTAGGCGCGAACTTCTCTCCGGATACGCCCGTCGCTTCGCTGTCGCTGGCGCAGCAACAGATGGTCGAGATCGCCAAGGCGCTCTCCATCAACGCACGCCTCGTCATCCTGGATGAGCCGACATCCAGTCTGCCGCTCGCAGAGACCGAGAAGCTCCTTACCGTCATATCGTCGCTCAAGACGGAAGGCATCAGCGTCATTTTCATTTCTCATCGCCTGCACGAAGTCGAGCGCGTGGCCGATCGCGTCATCGTACTCCGCGATGGCACGCTCGTCGGGACATTGCCGAAGGACTCGATCGACCATGACCGCATGGTCAAGCTGATGATCGGCCGCGCCTTGAGCGCTCGCGATGCCGAGCCTGCCCGCCCTCCGGGCAATGTCGCTCTGAAAGTATCGTCCATCCGCACTGCCGCGCATCCGATGCGGCCGGTCGATCTCGATATCAGATATGGCGAAATCCTTGGGCTGGCCGGGCTTGTCGGATCGGGCCGGACCGAACTTGCGCGCGTCCTCTTCGGGATCGACAGGAGCTATGGCGAAGGGGCAATCGCTCTTGATGGACGAGACATCAAGCTGAATTCAGCTAGGCAGGCAGTCGCAAACGGCATCTTCCTGATCCCGGAAGACCGCAAGCTCAACGGCATCCTGCTGGATTTGCCGATCGCGCAGAACATATCGCTGCCCAACCTTCCGGCCTATGCGCGCCGCTCCATGGTATCGCCGGCACTGGAGGACGCAGCCGCCGAGACTCAGCGCCGCCAGCTCAGCATCAAGGCGCCTTCCATCTCGACTCGAACCGGGACGCTCTCGGGGGGAAATCAGCAGAAGGTCGTTCTGGCCAAATGGCTGTCGATGCGACCGAAGGTCCTGATCTTCGATGAGCCGACGCGCGGTATCGATATCGGCGCGAAAAACGAAATCTACAGCCTGATGCGCAAGCTCGCCGATGCCGGCGTCGCGATCCTGATGATTTCAAGCGACATGGAAGAGGTGATCGGCGTTTCCGACCGTATCGCGGTCATGCACGAGGGACAGATCGCCGGCATTCTCGACAAGGACCAATTCAGTCAGGAAAACGTGCTTTTGCTCGCCGTCGGCAAAACGCTACACTAACGGCCGCAGCCAATGGGAATTGAAATCGATGACTAAGAAAGACCTGGGCCTGCTCCTCTTGATCATCGTTGTCGGCATCGTCGTCACGATCATCAACCCACGCTTCCTTCTGCCGATCAACCTTGCCAATACATCCAATCTCATCGGCCTTTTCGGGATATTGTCGATCGGCCAGGCTTTCGTCATCATCACCGGCGGCATCGAACTATCGGTCGGTTCGCTGGTCGCTCTGCTTGGCGTGCTGTTTATCGACTTCATTGCAGTCCAAAACGTGCCTTGGGCCATCGCGCTGCCCCTCATCCTGGTTCTCGGCGGCGTCCTGGGCGCAATCCACGGCTGGTTGATCACGCGGCTCAATCTACAGCCCTTTGTCGTCACGCTCTGCGGCTTGCTGATCTACCGTGGCGCTGCGCGGTTCTACACGGCAGACGGCACCGCGGGCTTCGCCTTCGGTCAGAACTTCCCCTCCCTCGAATTTCTGACTGCCGGCCGCTTTTACGGCGTGCCGAACACATTCATAGCGCTTGTCATCATCGCGGCAGTGATGTGGATCGTCCTGCATCGCTCGGTTTATGGACGCTATCTCTATGCCATCGGCAAGAATGAGGAAGCCGCGAAGTACTCCGGCATCCGCACCTCGAAAATGGTGATGATTTCCTATGTCATATGCGGGGTGCTGACCGCGCTTTCAGCGATCTATTTTGCGATGTACACGCGCTCGATCTCGCCGGCGAGCCACGGGCAGTTCTACGAACTCTATGCAATCGCCGCGGCAGTGCTCGGCGGCTTTTCATTGCGCGGCGGCGAGGGGTCGCTGATCGGTGTGGTGCTCGGCACAATCCTGCTGCAGGAGCTGCAGAATCTCGTCAACCTCCTCGGCATCCCCTCCTCGCTCAACTTCGCCGTCATGGGCGGGGTGATCCTGATCGGCGTTCTGATCGATCAGCAATGGAGCGCAATTCGCGCGCAACGAACCCTGCTGTCGGCTGCCCGACAAGTTGATGTCCGGCAGCCTGCTGAATGAGCATGTGAAGCAACGACAAAGCTTCGCCGAATGGCTGATGTCACCGGCGCGGAGACGACAGCAGGTTCAGGCGGTCGCCAACTTCCTGATCCAGGCCTCGACCTCATCGCCGCTGCTCATATCGACCTGCACCAGGCCGTCGACCATGAACGTCGGGGAAACGTGAATCCCGTTCTGACGGGCATATTTGCAATGCCACTTTATTTCGCGGTCGAGATCCGGGATTGAGAACGCATCCTTCAACCCGATGCCGCTATAGCGCTCCAGACGTTCGACCAGTTGGTTCGGCGTCACATCCATATTCGCCCCACCGGCATGATGGGCAAACTCGAACTCCTCGCGATGCGCTCCAATCGCAGCCATCACCTTCTTCGCCGCCGCCCTGCCGCCGGCAAGCGTCGACGCGGCGAGAATGCATCGCACCAGGACGCCGGAATACATATGCCAAGGCTGCGATTGCAGCCGGATCTTGATGGTGATCTTGTCCTCACCGGCCTGATCGAGGAGAGCATCGAGCTTGTTGAACGCCTTCACCGAAAATGGGCAGGTCGGCTCAAGGAAAACTTCGAAAACACGGGGGCCATGACCCCAGATTAGCGGATCTGCGCGCCAGGCTGCTTTGGTCATGCCGGTTCCTTATCTTTCTGTCGGAGAATCATCGATAGCATTCCGGATAGGATCGAGAGCATCACGTTTTTGCTATCCCCGGCGCCGGAAATTTCTCGAACCTCGGCGCCTGCTTTCAAACACCGGTGCTTTGCAGTTCGAAGGAAACAATCGTGTATCGCTCCTGCAGGAATGTGAGCAATCCAGCTCCACCGCTATCATCGCCGGCATGCTGCCAATGGACATCATACGAGATGTAGTCGACGACGGAAGTCGGCCCCATCGTCTTGCCGACAAAGCGGAAGAGATATCTGGCAGGCCCGGCGTGCGCCTCAAGCACCGGAATGACGGCGCCGGTCTCACGTGGCAACTCAATGACGACATGCGCCCTTTGCCGCCTTGGTATACGCCTGTCGAACCACTTGAGCGGTGACAGCACGAAAAATGCGATCGCCGCCCCCGCACAACCGACAATGAGCTGCCCGCCGCCGATGCAAAGACCCACGGCGGTCATAATCCACAAGGTTGCCGCCGTCGTGACGCCCGTCACTAGGTCGCCGCGCCTCAGAATGGCGCCGCCGCCGATGAAGCCGACACCCGTCAGCACACCGAGCGGAAAGCGCAGGATGTCCATGGATGAAAATGATTGCGGCGATCTACCGGAGGCGGAAAGCAGCAGATTGGCCTGGATCATCATCAGGCACGCGGCAAGCCCGACAAGTATCGTCGTTCGGAAGCCGGCGGCATGGCCGCCTATCTGACGATTGATGCCGATCAGTGCTCCGGCGGCAATCACCAGAACCAGCCGCAATGCGATATCCAGCCAACTGATGTTCAAAGCCATGAGCTCACTCGTCGTGCCAGGCAAGGCTCCCTCCTGCAATCGATGAAGCAGATCTTCGTGGGTCGACAGCGGCGCGGCTTTACACTCCCGTCGCACCGTAGCGCCCATGCAAGCCGCTGGGGATAGGGCCCCTGCTAAGCAGCGACAATGTCCTCCAAAGCCAGGGCAGCCGTCAATAACCGCTCATCCTGACCTCTTGGAGCCGATATCAACAGGCCGACCGGCATGCCTGCATTTCCTTTACCGCAAGGAAGCGAAACGCCACACCAATCCAGGAAGTTGCCGATCAGCGTATTGCGCAAGGTCCTGCCATTGACCTTGACGAACAGCTCGTCATCCGCCTCCAGCGGCGCACGCGCCGGCGCGACATGCGCGACGGTGGGGTAAGCTAGGAGCTCGTTCGCGCCAAGCATGCCATTCACCTCCCGGATCAGCTGCTCGCGAACCTTCAATATCTCGAGATAGCCGACCAGCGTTGTCCTTTCGCCGAGACGCGTGCGCGCAACAACGCGGTGATCCATTGCTGCCGCTTCAGGACCGGCCAGGCGACGATGATGAAGGACGAAAGCCTCGGCCGTTACGAGAGGTCCATACTCGGCCATCACCTCGAAAAGCTTCTCAAATGCTGGAAACGCCTGCCGGCGCACCTTGACGCCGGCATCAGTCAATCGAGTGAGTGCTGCCTCGAAAGCTTGCACGACACCACTCTCCGCATCGTCCATGACGATGGTGGTCGGCACAACAAGAGAAAGCCCCGCATGGCCGGCGCGGACGACGTCCGGCGCCGTGTGGCCTCGCATCGCGGCGTCAACCCAAATCGCGTCCTGAACGCTGCGGCAGAGGGGGCCGAGCGAATCCAGGCTGGTCGCCAGCGGAAAGACCCCGGCCATGCTGTAGCGACCACGGCTTGCCTTGTAGCCGACGAGCCCGTTAAAGGCCGATGGAATACGCACGGAACCGCCTGTATCCGTGCCGATTGAGACCGGCACCAGCCCAGACGCCACCGCAACAGCGGAGCCCGAGGACGAGCCGCCCGGTATCCGAGGCGTATCCGAGGCCATTGGATTGAGCGGCGTTCCATAATGCGGATTGAGGCCGAGGCCTGAAAAGGCAAACTCGCTCATATTCACCCGGCCGATGGCGATCATGCCCGCAGCCTTCAACGCTTTCACGACATCGGCATCCTCTTGCGCAGGCGACGCATCGGCGAGCACGATCGACCCTGCCGTGGTTGGTAGGCCGGCGATGTCGAAAAGGTCTTTCCAGGCGACAGGTATGCCTTCGAGCAGCCCTCGCGAACGGCCTTCCCGCAACCTTTTCGATGACGCCGCCGCTTCATCCTTGGCGCGATCTTCGAGCAGTCTCGTGAAAATCGCCTGATCCTTGTGCGAACGGACCGCATCCAGGCTCTCTTCGATCAGCTCTACCGGATCGAGATTTCCGGCCTGGATCAGCATCGATAACTGCGCGATCGACTTGCCGAGATGGTTCTGCGTCATGAAATCATTCTCCCTCCGCCGGTAGGTCTTGCGC
>NZ_JAELTU010000920.1 GCF_016429015.1 Rhizobium sp. ASV20 | reverse complement strand
AGCGAAATCGCTGCATCACCCGCTCTCGTTTCCGTAGTGGAAGATGCGAGTTTTCGGCGCGATTGTTCAGCCCCTTGTGAGATCGATGCTCGATCGTTGGCATCACCTGCCGCCGAGCCGCACCATATGAGCGAAGCTTGTCGGTGACGATGCGTTTCGGTTGACATCCCTGCTTTTTCATCAATCGGATCAGCAGGCGCCTGGCGGCCTTGGTGTTGCGACGGATCTGAACGATCTCGTCAAGCACATAGCCGTCTTGATCCACAGCGCGCCAGAGCCAGTGTTTCCGGCCGCCGACGATCACGACCACCTCGTCCAGA
>NZ_JAELTU010000919.1 GCF_016429015.1 Rhizobium sp. ASV20 | reverse complement strand
GGGCGTCGAGCGCATTGCCGAGGAGGTGGAGCGCCACTTCCCCGAAGCGCGGACGATCATGCTTTCCTCCGATATCATGGGCGGCGTCAAACGTCTTCGACTGGAGCTTGATGCAATCGCCAAGGGCTGTCTCTTATACACATCTGACGCTGCCGACGAAATTCTTGGAGTGTAGATCTCGGTGGGCGCCGGAGCATGAAAAAGGGGGGGGGGGGGGGGGGGGGGGGGGGGGGGGGGGGGGGGGGGGGGGGGGGGGGGGGGGGGGGGGGGGGGGGGGGGGGGGGGGGGGGGGGGGGGGGGGGGGGGGGGGGGGGGGGGGGG
>NZ_JAELTU010000116.1 GCF_016429015.1 Rhizobium sp. ASV20 | reverse complement strand
CAGGCGCCTGGCGGCCTTGGTGTTGCGACGGATCTGAACGATCTCGTCAAGCACATAGCCGTCTTGATCCACAGCGCGCCAGAGCCAGTGTTTCCGGCCGCCGACGATCACGACCACCTCGTCCAGATACCAGATATCATTCGGACTTGGCGGTTTCCGACGCAGATGCGCGGCATAGTCCGGGCCGAACTTCTTTGCCCAGCATCGGATCGTCTCATAGGAAACGATGATACCGCGCGCCAACAGCATTTCCTCCACCAAACGCAGGCTCAACGGAAACCGGAAATACAGCCAGACCGCATGAGCGATCACAGCGGGAGGAAAGCGATGGCGCTTGTAACTGACCGGGCTCTTGCTCATCACAGCGAAATAGCCGCAAACCCTTCAGCCCAAGTTAACCTGACATCACCAGCTGAACAGTTGCGGAATTTGAAATGTCCCCGAAGGTTGCCAACTGTGGATACAAGGCGCGCGGAATATCGTGGGCTTCCACCCCTCCCTCAAGTCGGTCATTTAATCCTTGGAACTGCGCACGGAGGCCGCCTGTCAGCGTCGAAGAACTTGCCTTTTCCGGAGCAAAGATCTTCAAATTGTCCATTTCGGAATAGGATTTCAAAAGCACAAATAGATGCTTGCCGGGCCGCACTTCGACCACGGCCGCTTCACCGGCCAGTTCGTCGCTAAACCAGCCGCCGCTATCGCCCAGCCTTGCCCATGAAGGACTCTCGCTCCAGCTTACGCGTTGAACCGCACTTCCGATCCGCTCTCCATCCGGAGTCTTAACCCGGATCGTAACTTTCTGATTCCATTCCCACGAATGGAAACCGAGCAAACCGCATCCTGGTAACGCAAATATCACCGTCAACATAAGGAGCATGCCAACGCCACGCTGAAGAATGCGCATAGTCGAGCGCGCAGCAGGCGCGTTGAACCATGAATTTCTGTAAGCTCCCCAACGCTTTATAATGCCAGCGAACGCAATGCCAACACCCACCACTATGTCCCCACATTGCGCCTTACCGTGGCAACACCCCGGTAAGTGCCACGACGAGCCACTCGTAGCACGAGTGGCGCGAGGCCGACAATTACTTAACCTGTCCTCTGCAACTTTTTGGATATGTTCGAGGCCGAGCTTGCTAAACCTACGTGAACCACAAAACGCTTCTGACCAAGACAGAACTACCAGTACAGTCGAAGAACCCGGATTCCTTTTCAAGCCGAAGCAGGTGCTCTTGCCGCAAGCTTGAACGACATAAGATACATAGTCACTGAGGAGAAAGCGGATCCCCAGAACCTAAGGGATCCGATTGGGCTTGAGAGCTGATCTCAATTCTCACGAAGGCAAACGGCGCATGTGATTGCTAGCACTCGCCTAGTTCAGCGAAGACTTTTCCCCGCCATCCTTTTCGCCCTGGCCTTCCTTGACAATCAGCTTACCGAGGACTTCGGGGTCAACCAACTGCGTTATCATTGGGTGAATTTTCACAGTTTCACTCTTCGCCACCTTGCTGAAACTGGAAAGCACAACAGTCGCCATGTCACGCGAGGGGGCGATGACATCAAGCAACCAGACGACATCACCGCTGTTCCAATCATCGGCTTTCAAGCGCACGGGAAATACCTTCGCCTGGATTTGCTCCTTTATCTTGGCATCCACCTCTTCCGAAACGCTTGCCCAGATCGCGACAGCCGCCGGGCTTAGCGCAGCCTCTTTCTCGTCATCCTTGGCCGACGCATGCGCAATCGCAATCCTGTCACGGATTAGCGGATCTATCACAAGGTGCGAGAGATCAAAGAGCGCTTGATTCCGGTATCGCGGCACAGCGCTCATCGCCAGAACGACTTGACCGATCGTCGCGTGGAGTAATGTGCGAAACGTTCGTAAACGCGCGGTCGCGTCATCGCGAGACGGTGCTTCTGACTGATCGTTTGCGCCGAGGTTCTCACTCATAGAAAATTCCTGTTCATACGAGATAGCTGCAATGCGTCCTGCGCACAATGCAGGGATGATTGCATGAGTGATCACAGACTCCGTCGACAATTGCAACTGACTTGCGTGAGTTGTGAATTTTATTTGGTTTGAGGTCCTGATCGACCGCTAGGCCGAAACGAAGAACACAATCAGCAAGATCGACAATCACCTAGCTCTTGAAAGGGTACGAACCGCTGACTCATGCCTCGGTGACCAAACCATTGAAAATGCGGAAATATGATGCGTCGAGGCATCTCTTGCTGCGTAAGCCATTATTATGGAACTTCTCTATTCCGCGTATTGAAGTTAAGCGCTACCGAGCTTGCATTTATACCGGCATTTGACGTCGTTCACGGGGCCTTGCTTCTCTTCGGGATCGGGTCTCGCCCCTCCCATTATGGGGAAGTGTTAAGAAGTGGAACGATCTAAGTTGCGTCCTGGTCGGATGATCCGGCCGGCACAAGTTCCATAGCCGTCTTCCCCCGATTGGGTGATTACTTTGACTGTGAATCGGCCCGGTGATTAGGGGAAAATTGGAGTGAACCCTTCGGGCTGGACCACGGGACACGGAAAAACTGATACACTCTGCAGGCCTCAATCGGAGAAGGCTCATGAAGTTCCGAGGTCCATATCGGCGGCACTCGACGCCGTTCAAGTTGCAGCTTTGCCAGGATATCCGAAACGGCGTCATCGGACGGCGCGACGCACAGCGCACGTATGGCGTTTCGGCCAACCTCATCCAGTTATGGCTGACGCAGTTTGATCGCGGCGAACTGAATGATGAGGAGGCTGAGGCCAGCGTCATCGCTGAGTACGAGGCCGACATTGCGGCGCTCGAACGCAAGGTCGGCCAGCTCACGATGGAGCTGGACCTGGTAAAAAAAACACCGCGTCAGCAGATCGCCGGCGACAGCGGGAACTCCTCCATCATCACCGGTCCTCGTCTTGCTCCGTCCGACGGGGGTGCAAAATGATCGATCTGCCGAGAAGCACTTACAATTATCGATCAACTGCAAGAGCCTTGAAACTCGGTGATACCGAACTCGTTGCAATCATAGGGGACATCCAGGACGAGCTGCCCTGCTACGGATACCGACGCGTAACGTACGAGCTTCAGCGGCGAGGCCACCTCGTCAACGATAAGCGTGTAGCGCGTGTCATGCGGGCCAATGGATTGGGGATCAAACCTCGCAAGCGGTATGTTCGCACGACGGACAGCAACCACGATTCTCCGATCTAACCGAACTCTATCGCAATGTGATCCCGGCGCGGCCCGATATGGTCTGGGTAGCCGACTTCACGTACATCCGCATCACCGTCGGCTTCTGTTATCTGGCCGTCTTTCTCGACGCCTGCAGCCGGAAAGTTGTCGGCTATGCTCTGTCAAAACGCCTGGATACGCCGCTGGCATTGGCAGCTTTGCATTCAGCGCTCGAGAACCGAAAGCCTCCTGCCGGCTGCAGGCGCCGCTCTATCCCGTCCAGAACTTCAACTCGCATCAACATACCTTCAGGCTAGCCTTAAAGCTGCATGCTTCGCCCCCAAAACCAAATCAAGAAAGGCGGCCCTCGCCGGAAGAGACCTCCTTAAGGCATTCGCCTCTTCACTTCCGTATCCGCACCTGATCGCCGACTTCCAATCCTGAAACAACTTCAACACCTTGTGGAAAGGTCGCCCCGAGTAGAACGGGTGTCATGATGTCCTGGCCGCTTCGCCGCAAGTACACATGTGGTCCTCCACCCGTATCAACAATGACGGATGGTGACACAACGATTGCTCCTGGATTGCTATAGGTCTCAATCGAAATTTGCGCGGACATACCGAAACGAATTGCTTGTCGTTGGTCGACTGACGACGGCATGAACGAAGCTCGGACCTGAAACAATGGGGGCTGCCCAGAACCATGTTGTTGAGCGGCTTCCGCGCTCACGCTGATAATTTTTCCGGGGATCGTTTGTCCGGGGATGGCATCCATTGCGATCGAGGCGGATTGCCCGACTTGAATGCGGCTGACGTCAACTTCGTCGACTGCGCCGGTTGCCACAAAGCTTGTTGTATCCGCGATCCCGAAGAGTGGCGTGCCGCGCACAACCCGCGCTCCGGGTTCGATTTGCGCCTTCTCGCTGCCCTTTTCGACCGGCGGACTGGTTAGGATACCTGGAACTGCTGCCGCCACCTTGGCGCCTGAGAGTTGCTGCTTTAACTCATTAAGCTTGGCCGCTGCGTTCTGGAGATCAAGTTCCAGAAGTTGCCGATTGTCTTGACTTCCGCGCTGAAGGGTTGCCTTCAAATCCTGCCGATTGCTCTCAACTTGGCTCTGTAGAACCTCGCTTTGCTGGACCAATCCTTCATATTCATTGCGCGAGACAATACCCTGATCAAATAGCCCTTTGACATCCTGAATCTGGCGGTTGAGCGCCCCAAGGCTTGTTTCTGAGGCAGCGAGCGTGCGTTTGGCCCGAAGAACGTCGGCGCTAGTTTCCCATTCCTGCATAGCCGCGACCGCCATTTGCGCCTTCAAGAATGCGGATTGGGCAGTCCGATATTGACTGGTGACGTCCCCGGCATCCAGAGCCAACAGGATATCGCCGACCTGAACCGTATCCCCCAGTTGCTTCCTCCTTTCGCTAATGACCCCGTCGAACGGGGCCACCATCGCAACCGAGCGCGCCGGACCAATCGAACCGACCATGTTGAGATTCGTAAAGATGGGTTGTCGCTGGATCGTCAGATATTGCTCGGCCTCTAAAGTGGTAGTTTCAGCTTTTGCCGGAGGGCCGCCACTCCACTGCCATAGCCAAACGGAAGCAACAATTGAAGCAATCGCCAAGACCGATATCACGGTAGCAACTCGTCGAGCGCGCCTTATCGACCTCAGTTCTCCCTTCTGGGGGGAAGGCAACGAGATAGCTGCGTGCCGGATGTTATCCATATCAAGACGTGGCTCGCCCATTCGTCAATCCTTAAGGTCAATGTGCCAAGTGGCAAGCGTCGTACCCAGTTGTAAGTCAAGCTGAGTCAAAGAGTTCAGGTAGTCGATCCTGCCACGCAGTAACTGGTTTTCACTATCGCGAAGGCTGCTTTCCAGCGATCGAACTTGAAACGTCGTTGATCGACCGGCGTTCAGCTTGGCCTTCTCGATCGTCACGGCCTTGAGTGCAAGATCGCGAGATTTTTCCGCGACATCCAATTGCTGCCACAAAAGGTCGGCTTGCGACGCCGTCCCGCGCAGTTGCATCTCTATACCAGAGCGTATGGTCTCAAGCTGCAATTGCGCGCTCTGATAGCCAGTGTTCGCGTCGACGAGCCTTTGTTGCCGTCGCAGATCGTTGATCGGGAACGTAAACTTGAGTCCGGCTGTTACGTTGGCAATCTCGTCTGAGCCGGAATTCTGGCTATATTGGTTTCCCAGTCGGGCATTGGCATACAAGGAGACGTCCCAGAGCTGTTCATTGCTGGCGACCGTAATGCCAAGTCGGTTTTGCTCAATGACATAGGCTTGGCCGAGATAGTCCTGGCGTTCGGAAAGAGCGATCGGCAATAGCCTGGCGATATCGGTATTCACCTTTTTCGGATCGACATTTTCAATTGCGACGATCTTTGACCCAAGATCGAGCGCCAGGAGATCCAGTAACGCGAGACGGGATGTTTCGAGTGTCTGCCGCGCCTGCAGAACCGACAGCTTCTGCGTCTCAATGTCCGCTTCGGTTTGGACAGCCTCCATCGGCGCGATGCGACCGGCGGCAATCAGGGCGTTGTTGATGATGAGGAGATCCTGTGAGCGATCCAGGGAAGCTTGAGCTAGCTGCAATTGTTGCTGTGAACTCAGGAGAGATCTATGTGCAACGATGATGGTTGCTATCGTCTCTGCGACTGTCGATTTAAGACGGAGCTTGTTGACGAGTTCGCCGAGGCGGGCCGATTGGACGGGTGCAAGGTTCACCTCGACACCGGCACCGCGTAACAATGGCTGTTCAATGCCGATCTGGGCAGCCGAGCTAAAGCTGTTGGCCGAGCTTTGCCAGTTGGCTGATGTATTCCAGGCAAAATCGAGTGTTGCGCCAGTTTTTGTGAGAAGCGACACGCTAGGGGATACGTCGATGGTTGTCGCGTCGACTCCGGCGATACGTTGACGACTGACGTTGCCTGAGATTCCGAATTGTGGATTGAAGCGATCTTCTGCTACTCTCAACCCAAATTTCTGGGAAGCGCGATCGATATAGGCGCTCCTGATCGTCCTGTTATTCCTCAACCCGAGAAACACGGTGTCTTCAAGGGTCAGTCGCTTGCCCGAAAAAAGAACCGTTGAGCTGGACGGCGGTGTTATCTGTGTGATCGCCGGTTCCGAGGTTGCCTGGTCGGGCCTGGGCGTGGGAACGGGTATCGCACCCGCGCCCATGGCCAACGTTGTTTGAAGGCACACGGTCAGAAGGACTGCTCCATACGAGACACAACATCGCAGACTGCCACCGATCTCGATAGGAGGCATTCTCTTACTCGGCTCTAAGCGCACTGACAGGCTCCAATCGCGCAGCACGTGACGCGGGATAAATTCCAAAGAAGAGACCAACGACGGTCGCCATTCCGAAACCGAGAGGAACGGCGGTCGGAGCGGGTTGGAACTGCCAACCGGAGAGGAGGGCGAAGCTCCAGCCAACCGCATAGCCGATCGCAATTCCGACAAGACTTCCGACTACGGAAAGGGTAAAAGATTCCGTCAAGAACATAAGCCGAATATCACTGCGTCGTGCGCCAACCGCCTGCCGCAGCCCTATTTCCTGCCGGCGCTCGATGACACTCATAAGCATAACGTTCATGACCCCAACTCCGCCTACCACTAGCGAGACGGTTCCGATTCCAAGAAGCATGATCGCGTATATCCGCATCTGCTCCTCAATATTACGAATGATCTGGCGTGCGGTTTGCAGGTTGGCGGATGCGCCGTTCATGCGTTGCTCAAGATAAATTTTCACCGCATCCGCGGTTTGAATGTCGTCAGCGGAAGGGGTAAGGCGCGCTATCACGCTGGAAATGACGGGACTGGCCGTCAGACGCCGGGCAGTTAGAAACGGCGTTACAACCGCATTGTTCAACTGGATGCCGATAACAGGATTGGGCTCCGAAGGTGCAAGCAACCCAATCACCGTCAGTATTTGGCCCGAAGCATTGATTGTATCGCCCGGCACAAGCGGCTTTCCGGATGCCGCTTCTATACCTGCGGCCACGTCTGCGCCAACAACGGCATATGGAGCGAAGGTGTCGAGCTCCGAAGTGAACCGGCCACTCTTGAGATCGGCTTTCATCAAACCATAAATTCGATCACTCGAAGAGAGCACCATCACCGGGAAGGTGGTGTGGCCGGATCGAACCTGAGCACTGCTTTGTATGATCGCCGCAGCCTCTGCTACCCCCAGATGGGCTTTTGCCAGAGACTTTACAGTCTCCACAGGCAATCCACGGCCCAGAGCATCGGTCGATGTCGAAATCGAAATGATATCCACGCCTAACGTCTCAAATTGGCGAAGAGCAGCCATCTTGGCGTTGTGTCCAACATGAAGCATGGCGATGACTGCAGTCGTTCCGATCGCAATGCCAACCAACGCAAGCAAGGTACGCGACCTTGCCAGGCGTAAATCTCGTATGGCCCCGATAACGATTTCGCGGGAAACGCCTGTCCTGCCCGCTCGTATCATCGGGCGTATTCCCTCAGTTCGCCATGGTTGTCGTCAAAAATCCGTCCATCGCGCATCACGATCCGCCTGGGGCACCGGGCTGCGATGGATGGATCATGCGTCACGATGATACTCGTTAACCCTAGATCCCTGTTTAACTCCAGAAACAACGCCATCACCTCGTCAGCCGAGCGGCTATCAAGATTGCCGGTCGGTTCATCCGCCAGGAGCAGGCGCGGTTCCGTCACCAGTGCTCGGGCGATAGCAACGCGTTGACGTTGCCCGCCCGACAGCTCATCGGGACGATGATTTTGGCGATGGGATAATCCGACGCGCTCAAGCACCGCTGTAGCTCGCCTGCGGCGTTCACCGATTGGCAGCCCGCGGTAAAGCAGCGGCAGACCAACATTATCAAGTGCCGTTGCCGTCGATAAAAGGTGGAAGGATTGAAACACAAATCCGAGCATGACATTACGCGTCAAGGCGATCTGATCGAGGGTCATCTGTTTCGTCGACCTTCCGGCGATCTCGACTTCCCCCCGCGAGGGCCGGTCCAAAAGACCGATAAGGTTCATCAAAGTCGTCTTGCCGGACCCCGATGGACCGGTTAGCGCGCAGAATTCACCGGCCGCTATCGAAAGAGAGATATTGTCGAGAACCGGCACGACCAATAAACCCGTGCGATACTCCTTCGATACGTGTCGCAAGGTGAGCACCTTCTGTCTCCCCGCCTGAACTTGAGATGGCGAAATGGCAATGGCGGAGAGCCTGTCACAAGCCCTGCCATTGCCATCGTCTCAATATAAGGTGCCAGAAGCGAGAACCTCACCTCTTAGCACTGCATGCCATCAGGACCCAGTTGCGGCAAGACGCACCGCCCAACTAACATTGCCAGCACCGTCAATTTGAGGGTTTGAAATCATGCTGCAGGTCGGATTCCCCACAAACGGCGACCAACCGGCACTTGTGACTGTGGTAATTTTGCCGTCGGTTAACTCGGCGGTGATCGTCGCCCGGCAGCCCTTTTGAACAAATTGAGTGCCGAATTGATAGGTGCCATAGTAGCTGATGATGTAGGTCATCGATGTGGCACCGGCCGTTGAGGTCGCCGTCGATACGTCGCCGGAATAAGGCTGGATATCGACCGCGATGTGCGACAGGGTGCAGTTCGTGCAGGACGGTGCGCCGTAAAAATTGATCGGCTTCGCGGATATGTTGCTGATGCCAAGATTAATCGAGGCGGCGTTCGTTGCCAAAGTACTCGACAGAAGAACCCCGGCGGCAATAACTGTAGATTTCATTAGACGCGTCACATGTACCCCCATATGATAATGCGCGAATATTCAGCGCATTACAATTATAGGATTCATTTTGATTGGAAATCTACCCTCTTTCCTAGAATTCCAAGAAAATATGGCCATTTTAGCTTTTCAATTTAGTACATATATTTAATATTCTTATATCTGAGATTGTGTAACCAGCATCTGCGCTACTTACAAAAATGTAATTAACGGCAACTAATGATAGCAAATTAACGCTTTGTTCAAAGGTGCCGCCATATCGTTAAACCGGGCATGAAGCTCCCCGCCTTCTTCGGGCCACGCCGCGCATGGGGTAGAGCGCAATTAACGTTTAGGAGAGTTTTATGCTTACACCGGTAAACTCGTTTTCCAGCGCAACGGCCTTATCCATCCTGAGCGCGTCCAACTCGGGGGCGATGCCAGCGGCACAATCGGGAAACCCGACAAACAATTTACTCGCCCCGACAGGCAATACCGATGACCTATTCAAGGCCGGCAAGGCGATCGGCAAGATCATCGAAATTGTTGCGGGCATGAACAAGAACAGCAGTTCTCAGTTCACGATGGACGGTGCTCAACGCACCGATAGTGCGGGTGGTGGCTACACCGAGACAAAGACAGGACAAGGTACGTTTGGGTCAGATGCTGATTTGGACATGCGTGCCCTACAAGCGTTCGAGGCGGCGGCTCAAGGTAGTGGTCCTCAGGCTGATGAGGCCAGAGCCTATCTGAAGGCTGTCGCGAATGGCACTGTCCAGAAAACAGACATGTCAACGATGGGCGTCACGTCTACAATGACGAAGAAGGTCTCATATTATGCCGACGGCACTGAAAGGGGATCAACTATCAGTTGGAATACCCAGGGCATGGACGCATTCCTACAGAAATATACCGTCAAGGGCGACGATGGCTTGCTTCACGACAAGGCGACTGGGAAATACGCTGGAATCGCTGGGAACGGGACGAAATTCACCTATATTGTGTGGTAAGTTATGAAGCTCCCCGCCTTCTTCGGCCATGCCGCGTATGGGATAGAGCGCAATTAACGTTTAGGAGAGACTGGTAAACTCGTTTTCCAGCACGGCGGCCTTATCCATCCTGTGAACCGGAATGGGGTCACGGTGCCTATCCGCATGGTAAGCTACTGAAAACTCTCCCATTGGTGGGGTCAAGCAATGGTGCCGATTCACACCATTGTGTGAGTTGCCCGCGCATGAAATGAACTCTTGATGGCGACATGTCTTCCCGAGGCCTTACTGTACTGATGTAACTCGGTTCGGATCAGGGTTTGCGTGGCGGTGACAGTATCCTGAAATTCTCGAAAAGCCATCTGGTGTTGGCCGATCTTCACAGCGAACTGGGCGATTATCCTGACAGTCGAGCGTAGGTAACTAGGCTCAGGACTCGTTGCTCATAGCCAGAAGATGACGGTTGCGGCGAGAGCGATAGCGGAGAAGAAGGCCATCGGGCATCTGTCGTAGCGCGTAGCGACACGACGCCAGTCTTTGAGACGCCCGAACATGATCTCGATCCGGTTGCGCCGTTTGTAGCGGCGTTTGTCGTATTTGATGGTCTTGTTGCGGGATTTCCGACCCGGAATGCAGGGCGTTATCCCCTTCGCTTGTAAAGCGTCACGATACCAGTCGGCATCATAGCCACTGTCGGCCAACAGCCATTTGGCCTTGGGAAGCTCATCAAGCAAGGCGGCAGCACCGGTGTAATCGCTGACCTGACCGGCCGTTATGAAGAAACTGATCGGGCGACCACTCGCATCCGTTACGGCATGAAGCTTGGTGTTCATGCCGCCTTTCGTGCGCCCAATTAGGCGGCCCGCGCCCCCTTTTTTACCCGCAGGCTGGAAGCCGTGCGGTGGGCCTTGAGATAGGTCGCATCGATCATAATGGTCTTGTGCTCTGCAGCTTCAGGCACAGCCAGGCCTTCCATTATCTGAATAAAGATGCCCTTGTCGCCCCAGCGTTTCCACCGGTTATAAAGCGTCTTGGAGGGACCGTATTCCTTCGGCGCATCGCACCACCGGAGACCGTTGCGGTTTACGAAGATGATGCCGCTCAGAACGCGTCGATCATCAACGCGCTGGCGACCATGGCTCTTGGGAAAATAAGGCTGAAGACGGGCCATCTGCTCGTCCGTCAGCCAAAACAAATTACTCATTAGTCGGGCTCCTATACGCCCGTCTGAATCACAGCCGTCAGTTCAAATCAATGGGTCCTGACCCTAGGCGTCGCCCCTACGGCACGCAGCTTGTTCGACCTCAGCGCCGCGTCCATTCACGCATCGTTCGCGCGGAGCCCGACGCTGTGAGATCGGGCAATCGGGACGGCTAAGCCTCAAAATTCCTTTGATGCCGGAAAGCGCGTTCGCAATTTTCAGAAAATCCTTTTGACTGTTGATTATCGCACGAATTTGGCTCCTTAGAGCAGATGTGAACGACGCAGCGCGATCCGTGGACTCATGTTATGTCGACATGCAACCTAAGCTGTTCGATAAGACAGTTGTGACAAGAGTTTTCTTCTGACTGAGCACTGACAATTTGGCCACCGCGTTGCGGGGCGTCCACGTTGGTATCCATATCATCAGAAGAGTTTTCAAATGACATCATTTGCTATTTCCGGCGCTAGCGGAAAGCTGGGCCGTATGGTGCTCCAGTCGCTGCGCTCGGCAGCGTCGCCTTAACGGAGTTTGGGATGCGGTAGTCTCTTCGTCCTGAATTTCAAGCATGAATCGACAAGGCGATGTGCCGCCAGGTCGAGATGGCGTGGGTGCGAAGCTGGCGATGATCGGCGGCGGACAAGCATTTCCGGTGAAGAAGAAAAAGATTGGCGATCTGGCCGTGAGTTGAGACGAAACGCTGACATTGTCGCGCGGACTTGAAGCGCATCATACGTCGCTCTCGTCGTCGCACAGCAAGATGGGAATTCTCGGCTCGGTTGTTCAATCCCTTGTGAGAGCGATGTTCGACGCCCGGCATCAGTTCGGCCTTCGCGGCCGAATAGGAACGCAGCTTGTCGGTCACCATCACGCGCGGGGTAGTAGCTTGGTCCTTGAGCAGTTTTCTCATCAGACGCAAGGCTGCTGCCTTGTTCCTTCGGCTTTGCAGCAGGGCGTCGAGGACGTAACCATTTGCATCGACGGCGCGCCGCAGCCAGTACTTCTTTCCCTTGATCGTCACGACCATCTCATCGAGCTGCCACTTGTCGGAAAAGTGACCTCGTGAGCGGCGGCGGAGCTGATGGGCAAATTTCAAGCCGAATTTCGCCGCCCATTCCGATACAGTCTGAAATGAGACGTCGATGCCGCGCTCGGCCAATAGATCCTCGATGTCGCGGAAGCTGAGCGGGAACCGATAATAGAGCCAAACCGCATGGGCGATGATCTCGGCGGGAAAGCGGTGGCGTCTGAAGTGTGCGTGCGGGGATTCGGTCATAAAAAACCGAATAGCAAGTCGATCCCAACCAGCCGGTTAAGGCGACGCCACCGCGGCAGGTGTTCGGGCAGTGCTCTGGCCTTACGCTCCTTGCGAGGAGCGGCCTTGTCCGGATCGGATGCGCTGGCGTCGATCTTTTTCTCGACGGCGGCGATCCGCGCCTGTGTTTCGGCAATCGCTGTTTCTAGGTCTTCCAGCGCCAGTTCCATCTGCGCCGGATCGAGCTTTTCCGATTTCGGCCCGAACTTCGTGCGCCGATAGTCGTGAACCTGCCCCTCAAGCTTCTCTATCAGTTCCTTCAACTCGGCGATGAAGGCGTCCTTTTCGGCCACCACCGCCTGTTCATGCTGGCGGGCGGCGCGCTCGACCGACAGTTCGAACTCCATCGCCGCAAACGCCTTCGCCACCTCTGGCGGAAGGTCCGGAAACAGGCTGAGATCAAGCGGCGACGACATGCCGCCTTATAGCAGGCAGCACAGAAAAGCCAAATAAAACAATGCAAAGGCAGCGGGATGTTCACCCTGCCGCCGACGGCGCGATCACCCGTTGCGCCATCACTCGCCGCCAGTCGAGCCCCTCGAATAACGCTTCGTATTGCCCCCTGGAAAGACGCATCGTCCCATCCTGCACCTTGGGCCAGGCAAAGCTTCCATGTTCAAGAATTTTGTAGGTCAGCACCATGCCGGTGCCATCCCATAGCAGGATCTTCAGACGATCACCGCGCTTCGACCGGAAGATCACCGTCACCCCGGAATGCGGGTCGAGCTTCAACTCGGTCTGCACCACCAGAGCCAGCGCCTGATGCCCGCAGCGGAAGTCCACCGGCCGCGTTGCAATCAGGATCGGCAGGCGTTGGCCAGCGACGATCATGACGCTCCTCGCATAGCGCGAACCAGAGCGGCCACACGTTCAACCGGCACATCGCCGGGAACCCGCATCACAACGTCCGGACCGATCTCCAACGTCAAGACCGGCCAACCCGCCTCTCGCAGTTTCGGCGGCCCCAAAACATTCACCGCCTCGCTCGGCTCTGCCACAATCGCCAAAGGCACAAAAGCAGGCTCGGCATCCCCGCTCTCCGACAGGCCCGGCATAGACGCAAAAGGCAGCGTCAGAATGCCCTCGCGCACTTGCCGGCGCCACAAGGAAAGCTGGTGCGGAACAACGTCATGACGGCGCGCGACATCAACGACACGAACACCAGGCTCAAGGCTTTCCGCTACGATCCGCGCCTTCACATCATCTGGCCAACGCCGGTTTCCGCGGCGCGGCTGGACAACTTCGTAGCGCCCAACAAATCCATCATCTGCCATGCAAATCTCCAGATAGTCCTGGAAACCTTCTCGCACACGCAGCAAGCCTCAAAATATAGCCAATCCAATGGGGCGGAGGCGGCGCTTACGCAACGGTGGCATTCCGTCCTTAGTAGGGATTGCGCAGAACTCGGTTACTTCACGCCCTACCTCGGGCGCGCGCGATCATAGGCTTCAGTGGCCAGGCGAATGGCGTCTGCTTGGGTCGGATAGGTGTGTATCACACGACCCAGTGCCCGCAGGCCGATGCCAGAGGTGATAGCGAGTGAAAGACCATTGATCATCTCACCGGCGTGACGAGCGACGACGGTTGCGCCCAGTATCTGGTCCGTCCCCTCCTTCACGTGAATTTTCACAAACCCGTGCTCCTCGCCGTCGGTTACGGCGCGGTCGACGTCATGCAACAATATCGTGAAGGTCGTGACGGGGATGTCTCTTTCCCTGGCCTCTCGAACATAGAGACCGATGTGAGCGATTTCCGGGTCGGTGTAGGTACACCAGGGAATCGTTAGAGCGCTGAAGCGCTCACGCCGATGCAAGAGCGCGTTTCTGAGTGCGATGCGGGCGGAGGCTTCAGCCACATGGGTAAACTTCAACTCAAGGCAGACGTCGCCCGCTGCATAGATCTTCGGATTGCTGGTCTGCAGAAAGTCATCAACCGCGATGCCTTCAGCGCTGTCAAACCGGACCCCGGCGGCAGCGAGGTTCAAATCATCGACATTGGGTGTCCGCCCCACACCCGCAAGGATTGCGTCGACCTCAATGCTAAAGCGATCGCCAGCGCAAACAAGATCGACGATTTTATGCCCACTCCCACTGCGAACTTCTACGGCTGTCGTATTGAGATGAATTTCAACACCGTCACGCGCGAGCGCATCGGAAAGGATCTGCGCGGCATCGCGCTCCTCACCGGGTAAAAACATTGGCTCATCCTGAACAATCACGACCTTAGAGCCGAACCGGGAAAACGCCTGTGCGAGCTCACAGCCAAGCGGGCCGCCGCCAATAACCAACAGACGCTGCGGGAGTTCATTGAGGTCGAAGATGTTCTCGTTTGTTAAGTAGCCCGCCTCTGCAAGTCCCGGCAGAAAACGCGTCCGCGGCCGGGCACCGGTCGTCACGACAGCCTTGGCGAACCGAAGAACATGATTTGCGACTACGACAGTATCATTTCCTGCAAAACGCCCCTCACCGAAATAAATGTCAATACCGGCCTCCCTAAGCCGCTCCAGCGACACTGGACGGCTAAGGCGAGACCGAATATTGCGCATGCGTTCCATGATCGCCGCAAAGTCGACTTCAATATTCCCTGGGACCTTACCACCCAAGCGCGCGGCTTCTCGCATTTCGGCGTAAAGCCGTGCCGTTCTTATGATCGTCTTGGACGGAATGCACGCGACATTCAGACGCGCACCGCCGATCAGGTTGCGTTCGATAAGTGCGACTCTCGCGCTCAGCCGCGCGGCTTCGCGGGCGGCGGTTACGCCACCCGGCCCAGCGCCGATGACGACAAGGTCGTAGAGTAGCTCTGACTTTGGGTTATACTCCTCGCTCCGATTGGCATTTTCGGAAAGATTGCCCTGCGACACGTCCGCGAAGGCGCCGCCCGGTTCGGAGGATTGGTGAAGGTCTACCAGCGCCGGCCGCCCCGAGAACTCCATCATGACAGCCAACCACCAGTGAACCCGGCGCGGCAAAGACCGCGTTCGATATAGGAGCAACGCCGCATTAGCTTCCAGATCAACCCGGAACGAAAGTTTTCAATCATAAGCACAATCATCCCCTGATCGAGTCCGAAATAGCCTTCGGAGACCCATCCGGCTGGGCCGGATCCCGGCAATGTCGGGTTGAAGCCGCTCGGCAATTTCGAGTCCTGCACAACTTCGGGATAGCTTGTGCAGATATGACGTAGGGCGGTGATTGCAAGCGCTGGCGTAAATGGCAGAGAGGCAAGAGAAGTGCACGGATTGATGGTTCCATCATCAGGCCCGTACGGCGCGCCCCGCGCGGCATAACCTAGAAATTCCCGGTTCCTATTATCAATTGAAACAGCTCTATCTCCTGGTCCGTCGCTCGCGCTCATGCCCCAACAATCTTTGCCGTATCCCGCAAAATCGAACGGATTTCGCCGCGCGTATTCGCGCTGCACCAAAGTTGCGCGTCGGCTGTTCTCAAAGTAATCGATTTTCTTTTCTCGCATGAAACAGTCTTGTATTCCCGCAAAGTCGATCCATGCCTGCGAATAGTGATGGATGAATAACGGTCCGGCATATAGAAATTCGATGTCATAGAGATTCTCCCACTGATACGTCCGGGTCCAGGTTATGAAGCTGTCCTCGGGGAGTGGATGGGTCGGTGAAGCCAAGCCTAGGACATAAAGAAGGATTGCCTCGTCATAACCATCCCAACCGTAGTGCAGAAATCCGCCCTCCGGCTTCCATCCTTGTCTCGCCGTGGCCTCTCCTCCCCGTGCCCATTGCCAATCGACCCGATGGTAGATCGCTTGTGCATGCTTGCGCAGTTCGATTTCTTCCGTCGCGTTTGCGTCAAAGTAGGTGCTCGCCGTCAAGACACCCGCAAGCAGTATTGTAGTGTCGATCAATGACACTTCGCACTGCCAAACGCGTCGGCCTGTGTTCATGTCCAAGAAATGATAATAGAAGCCCTTGTAGCCCGTCGCATCGGATTGCTCGCCCTGCGAACTGGTCCAGAAGAAACGCAAGGCTGAAAGCGCCCGTTCTGCCGCGTCCACGCGTGTGAGCCACCCCCGCTCGACCGCAATAGGGTAGCAAGACAGAGCCATGCCGACGACCGCAATGCTGACCGGAGCGCCTGGACGGCTGGTGTCGGCGACAAGGCCGTTTTCGGGATTGTAATATTTCAGGAAGTAGTCGAATGCCGCGCGTTGGAACCGATCGAGCAACTGCTCGTCGGTTTCCGCATGTAACTCAGTCATTGTGGCAGCCTCTAGTGTGGTACTGAAATTTAGAGGGCGTCCGCAATGTGAGCGCTCAACGGAATACCCCTCGCTGGCACGCGAGTTGCCCCGTTTTTTGTATTGGGGACCACTTTATCTGCATCGAATAGTTCGAGGAATGGTTTGATAATATCGATTGGCATCGGGAAGACGACGGTAGAGTTCTGCTCAGCTCCGATTTCCGTTAGCGTCTGCAAATAGCGCAGCTGCATTGCGGCAGGAACGGATGAGAGAATTTTGGCAGCGTTGACGAGTGTCTGTGAGGCCTGAAACTCTGCGTCCGCGTGGATGATCTTGGCGCGCCGATCGCGTTCAGCTTCCGCTTGTTTGGCAATCGCCCGAACCATGTTCTCGGTGAGCTCCACAGTGCGGATCTCGACATTACTAACCTTGATCCCCCAGGTTTCGGTCTGACTGTCTAGAATAGCTTGAACGTCAGCGCTCAGCTTTTTGCGTTCTGACAGCATCTCATCGAGATCATGTTGCCCCAGAACGGCCCGCAAAGTGGTTTGGGCCAACATGTTCGTGGCGGCTTTGTAAGCCTCCACCTCGATGATGGCATGCTCGGGATTGACAACGTTAAAATACAGGACCGCATCGACCTTCATCGACACATTGTCACGAGAAATGACGTCCTGGCTGGGTATTTCGATAACCTGAATACGCAAGTCGACGCGCACCATCTCCTGGAAGAAGGGGATCAGCATGACGAGGCCCGGACCTTTAACTCTCTCAAAGCGTCCTAGCGTGAAAACAACCGCTCTCTCGTACTCCCGCAGAATGCGGATAGCCTTCGCGGCCAGAACGAGAGCGATGAATATGAGAACAGGCACCAAATACAGTACAAAGAATGACATAGGCTTGCTCCATGTTGAGATGCCTGGGCAGCGCAGATGGCGCAGGCAGCCGAGCCAAAATCAACCAGGGATTTCAAGACAGAACACGGCCGCCGCCGTGACAGTAGGGTAAAGCAAGGTGCTGGGCGAAGGTGTTTGCTTGCGCGGCTTGTTGGCACGACAAGCTAGCCAACATCCTCAAACGGCGCCAACCTCGGAATCTACTCTGCATTGCTTAGAATATGAGGCCTCGCGGCTGATAGGATACGCCGACGCTAGGTGGATTCCGATTCTGACGCCTCAGATCGAATGCTCTTATTGTCTACGATCGTGATGCGGGCGGCTGTCCGTAGCATTGGTAGACGCGCGCCACAAAAATACGAGACCAATCCGAAGCGGGCCTCCATTCTTCGTGGTCGCTCACCAGCGGCAGGGATTGATCGGCAAGCTAAACAGCTCGATTCGATACTGCCGAAATCACAAAAAGGACTGACAGATGACACATTATTTCTGGAATGACTGGTATCTGGGCTGGGGTTGGATGCTTTGGTTCGGCTTTATATTTCTAGTATTCTCTGGTTTCGGCAACTGGGGATACACTTATAATGCTCACCGCAAATACGACCTGGCTCCTCGGAAGGGTGCGATTGACATACTCAATGAAAGGTATGCTCGAGGTGAAATTGCGCGAGAGGAATTCGTGCAATCCAAGTCGGATATCTCGACTCGCTTGTGATGATGGGACCCTCGCGCCAATCTTTCAACGACGGCGGAGCCCGGTCGTTTGACCAAGTGTTCCGGAGCCTAGCGCAAGTCGCCTGCTTCGATAGTTCGTTCTATCGAATGATGCCGGAGGTCGCGCTTCCCGAGGATAGCCTGCTCGGTCTCTCCGATATCAACAGCGACATGCTGTGGGTGCTGCAGGAGAACGAGAGTCAGCAAGCAGTCGCGACGGTCGAGCATTTTGCCTATGCCATGATGAAATACGTCGGCGCTTACAGGACCCTACTCGGTGGCCTCGAAGCCCTGGTGCGCACTGCTGGTATCGGCGACCATTCCCCGTCCTGGTGCCTGCGGCACTGCGCGGCAAGCGGGCCTGGCTTGGCGTGAAGCTGAACGAGCAAACCAACGCAGCCAATGGATCTCAAATTTCCGTCTCGGACAGCACGGTGTCAGTCTGGGGCATCCTTACGAACGAAGAATTGACGGTCGCGCACAATAACTGGTGCCTTCTCACGGACGATGGAGCGATAGCCGGCCATGGATGACCATCGCTCGCGTGGCGAAGCGCCGAGAGTACTGCCCGTCGCGATGAGTGTCGCCGTCTTCTACACCTGTCCGATGCACCCGCAAATCCGCGAGGCGAAACCGGGCAGCTGTCCCATCTGCGGGATGACGCTTGAGCCAGTCGCGACGACGGCGGATGCCGGCCCGAGCCGGGAGCTCGTCGACATGACTCGGCGGTTCTGGTTTGGCCTGGCTCTGGCTTTGCCGATCTTCCTCCTAGAAATGGGGGGCCACATTCCAGCACTTAGGCTGCACGATCTCATTCCAGAACGTATATCCGCCTGGATACAGTTCATTCTTTCGACCCCGGTCGTCTTGTGGGCTGGCTGGCCATTCTTCGAGCGCGCTTGGGCGTCGGTTCTACGCCGCAGCCTAAACATGTTCAGCCTAATCGCACTCGGCACGGGCACCGCTTACCTCTACAGCCTCTTTGCGACCTTCGCGCCCGGACTCTTCCCCGCTGGGTTCCGTGGGATGGGCGGCTCGGTCTCAGTCTACTTCGAAGCCGCCGCAGTGATCACTGTTCTCGTACTTCTGGGCCAGGTGCTGGAATTGCGCGCGCGTGATCAGACTGGCGGCGCGATCCGAGCCTTGCTCAAGCTGGCGCCCAAGACGGCACGCCGCTTGAAGGTTGGAGGCGAGGATGAGGAAGTGGCGCTAGATCTGATACAGGTCGGCGACCGTCTCCGCGTTCGACCCGGTGATGGCGTGCCGGTTGATGGCGAAGTGCTTGAAGGAAGAAGTGCTGTGGATGAATCCATGGTCACGGGCGAGTCTATGCCGGCCACCAAGCAACCCGGTGACAAAGTTATCGGCGGCACGATTAACGGAACCGGTTCTTTGGTGATCCATGCCGACAAGGTTGGCGCGGACACCATGCTTGCGCGCATCGTGACGATGGTGGCCGAAGCGCAGCGGAGTCGGGCACCCATTCAGCGCTTGGCGGACACAGTGTCGGGCTATTTCGTCCCCGCCGTCCTTGGGGTCGCGGCCATTACATTCGTTGCGTGGGCGGTTATGGGACCCGCTCCCGCCTTGTCCTACGCCCTGATCGCGGCGGTTTCCGTGCTTATCATCGCTTGCCCCTGTGCGCTGGGCCTGGCGACGCCGATGTCGATCGGCGTGGGCGTCGGCAAAGGCGCAGGCACTGGTGTCCTGATCAAGTCCGCCGAAGCCCTTGAGCGCATGGAAAAGGTCGATACCCTGGTCATCGACAAAACCGGCACACTCACGGAGGGCAAGCCCAAGGTCACGGTCGTCATTGCCGCTGTGGGAATGTTGGAGTCCGAGATTCTGCCGATTGCCGCGAGTCTTGAGCGCTTCAGCGAACATCCTCTCGCGGCGGCCATCGTTTTTGCCGCGCGCGATCTCAATGCTCCCATCCAAGCGGCTACGGAATTTGCCTCCGTCACAGGCAAAGGGGTCACCGGCAAGACCGGCGGCAAATTCGTGGCGTTGGGCAACGCGACGCTAATGACGGATCTCGGCGTCACGCTCGGCGATCTTGAACGTAAGGCCGACGAGCTTCGTGGTGACGGGGCGACCGCCCTGTTTCTTGCGGTAGACGGAAAGCCCTGCGGCATCATTGCCATCGCCGACCCGATCAAGACTACCACCCAAGCGGCCCTCGATAGCCTTCGGAGTGACGGCATTCGCATCGTGATGCTCACAGGCGACAACAGGACGACCGCCGAGGCTGTTGCCCGCAAGCTTGGCATCAAGGAAATCGAAGCCGACGTCCTGCCAGAGGACAAGAACCGCATCGTGAAAAAACTGATGGCCCAGGGGCGCATTGTCGCCATGGCTGGCGATGGAGTCAACGACGCACCAGCCTTGGCCAAAGCCGCAGTTGGCATTGCGATGGGAACAGGAACGGAAGTCGCGATCCAGAGCGCGGGGATTACCTTGGTGAAGGGTGACCTTGCAGGTATTGCGCGAGCCCTAGTCCTGAGCCGGGCAACGATGCATAATATCCGCCAGAACCTTGTATTTGCATTCGTCTACAACGCGGTCGGTATCCCTATTGCCGCAGGCGTCCTCTACCCGGCTTTCGGCCTTCTTCTTAGTCCGATTGTTGCCGCACTCGCGATGTCGCTCAGTTCGGTTTCAGTGATCCTGAACTCACTTCGCTTGCGCGCGCTGAAGCTCTAGGTACGTGCGTTCGACAGCAAATGTTCCACAACCCGCGAAGCTCGCGGCATAGAAGGACCGAGGAGGCAGCCATGACTAAACTCAGTGCTGATCAGCCTAAGGCTGCTGTTTCAAAACCCGAAGCCAAAGCCGGCCCCAAGCCAGGACCGAAACCCGGTGGGAAGGACGATCTGAAAACCCTGCCCTTGGCGGAGGTAGAGAAAAGGTTAGCGTCGTCGTTGAATGGCCTCACTCAGATCGATGCAAAAAAACGGTTGGCCCAATACGGGCCCAATGAGATCATAGAGAAGAAAACCAACGAGATCCTGAAATTCCTTTCCTACTTCTGGGGTCCCATTCCGTGGATGATCGAAGTGGCCGTTATCCTGTCGGCGGTGGCCCGGCATTGGCCTGACTTCGGTATCATCTTGCTTTTGCTCGTGGCCAACGCAGTCGTCGGTTTCTGGGAGGAGCATCAAGCGGGCAATGCAATCGCTGCACTGAAGGCGAAACTGGCGATCAAAGCCCTGGTGAAGCGCGATGGAAAGTGGGTCACCCCGGCGGCACGCGAGTTGGTGCCGGGCGACGTTATCCGCATCCGCCTGGGCGACATCGTACCAGCCGACGCGCGGTTGCTGGACGGTGATCCGATCGAGGTGGATCAGTCCGCTCTAACGGGAGAGTCCCTGCCTGCCACACGCAAGCCAGGAGATGCGGTCTTTTCTGGCTCGATCGTGCGCCAAGGCGAGACTGGCGCTCTGGTCTATGCCACCGGCGGAGAGACATACTTCGGCAAGACGGCGGAGTTGGTGCAAGAGGCGAACACCGTCAGCCACTTCCAACGCGCGGTACTGAAGATTGGCAACTACCTTATCATCCTCGCGGTGGCTCTGGTGGCGGTGATCATTGCCGTTGCGATCTTTCGCGGTGATCCGATCCTCACGACCCTACAGTTCGCTCTTGTGCTGACAGTGGCGGCAATCCCCGTGGCCATGCCAACCGTACTATCTGTGACGATGGCGGTCGGTGCCCGCCTTCTCGCGAAAAAGGAGGCTATTGTGACACGGTTATCGGCCATCGAGGAACTCGCCGGGGTCGATATCTTGTGCTCGGACAAAACCGGTACACTGACCCAGAACAAGTTGACGCTGGGCGCTCCTTTTTGCGCCAACAACATCCCTGCTGATCAAGTCATTCTAAATGCCGCCTTGGCGTCGCGGGCGGACAACAAGGATACTATTGATATGGCAGTACTGGGCGGCCTGAAGGATAATCAAGCCCTAAAGGACTTCCATGTCCTCCATTTCAAGCCGTTTAACCCCGTAGACAAGCGGACGGAAGCAAGCGTTAAGGGCGCGGACGGCAATATCTTCACGGTCGCAAAGGGTGCACCGCAGGTAATTTTGGGGCTGTCAACCAATGCTGAAGTGGTGAAATCTGCGGTCAACAAAGCGGTCAATGAATTCGCGGCGAGAGGCTTTCGGTCCCTCGGTGTGGCGCGGGCCGACGCAGACGGTAAATGGCAGTTTCTGGGAGTGCTGCCGCTATTCGATCCGCCGCGCGACGACGCCAAAGCAACCATTGCGACCGCTCGACAGATGGGTGTCAGCGTCAAGATGGTAACAGGCGATGCGCTTGCGATCGCCCAGGAAACCGCAAAAAAACTGGGAATTGGCACGAACATCCTCGATGCTAGTGGCTTTGGCGACGCACAGCGTCACGAGACAGCGGCGCTTGCGGTTGAGATCGAGAGGGCAGATGGCTTCGCCCAGGTTTTTCCGGAACACAAATTCCACATTGTCGATGTCCTGCAGCAGAGCGGGCACATCGTCGGAATGACCGGCGACGGGGTGAACGACGCTCCCGCGCTGAAGAAGGCCGATTGCGGTATCGCCGTCTCCGGCGCAACGGATGCTGCGCGAGCGGCAGCAGCCATCGTGCTGATGACGCCCGGCCTGTCGGTGATCATTGACGCTATCAAGGAGAGCCGCAAGATATTCCAGCGGATGAACAGCTACGCAATCTACCGGATCGCCGAAACGTTGCGAGTGCTGCTGTTCATGACGCTCTCGATCCTGATCTTTAACTTCTATCCGTTGACCGCAGTGATGATCGTGATGCTGGCATTACTCAATGACGGCGCCATCCTGGCGATCGCCTACGACAATGTGAAATACAAGGATCAACCCGAGGCCTGGAACATGCGCTTGGTTCTGGGGATTTCGACGGTATTGGGTATCGTCGGTGTCGCAGCAGCGTTCGGCTTGTTCTATCTGGGCGAGCGGGTCTTCCACCTAGACCGCGCCCATATCCAGACGCTGATGTACTTGAAGCTATCCGTGGCAGGGCATCTGACGATCTTCCTGACCCGTACGCGTGGCCCGTTTTGGTCCATACGCCCCGCTCGCATCTTATGGATCGCAGTGCTCGGTACGCAAACCTTGGCGACACTGATCGCGGTCTACGGAATCTTCATGACGCCGCTTGGCTGGCGTTGGGCCGCGTTCGTTTGGGGATACGCTCTCGCCTGGTTCCTCATAAACGATTGCGTGAAATTGCTTGCATACCGGGTTCTCGATCCGGTCGGGCCGGCCCCGGACAGAAGCACTGCTACCCA
>NZ_JAELTU010000115.1 GCF_016429015.1 Rhizobium sp. ASV20 | reverse complement strand
GGAGGCCATTGTTGCCTGCGAGACGAATAGGCACTTCCGTCGGTTAGGGCACCAAAATAGTACCGCACACCTCATGGCGGAAAACCCCTTGTGCTTTTAGCGTCGAGAAAGCCGCACTGTCTGGAGCTCTCTCAGGATAAAGGCCACTCGTCGCGACTGGCACCTGGAAGCCGTGATGCACGTAGAAAGTCCGATTGTGGCTCTGTCCTGGTTGCTAGATGGTAGATGCATCAGTGTAGGCAGCGACACTCATGGCGAAGGTGCCGCAAAACCCGACATTTCATGGCCGGGTTTTGCTGAGGTCAGAGACGGGAATGAAGGCCACATCGAAGGGCCTCTCCTTCATTCGGGCCGTGATTACTTGCCCCAGATCTTCCTGTATTGATCCTTGTAGCCGTTGTCCGGATCGAACGTGTTTTTCGGACCGCCGTCGGACTGGATGTTGTCCGCTGTCACCACATGCAGCGGCGAGAGGTAGCCGGACCATTTTTCGCCGGCAAAAGCGCGATTGAGCTCGTCGACCAGTTGCCAACCCTGGAGATTGAGCGGCTCAGCCACCGTTACTTTTTGGAATTGGCCGGCGCGAATGCGTTCATAGGCCGATTGCGAACCATCACCCGCGGCAACGTTGATCGGGGCATCGGTGCCGCTCTTGCCGGCAGAAGCAAGCGAAGGACCCATGAAGTCGAAATAGAGATCGTTGATCGCCAGCGAATGGGTCCAGCTGTCTCCATATTTCTGCAGAAGCGACGTGGTCAGCTGCGGCATGCGTTGCGATGTCTCGGCGATCGGAGTGTCGACATATTCGAGCACTTTACCGCCGAGCCTTTCGATCTCCTGCTTCATCTTATCGGCCTTGGCGACGGCGATCGCATAGGTCGAGTCGGTGAAGATAATGACGCCGGGCTTGCCCTTGGCATCGACAAAAGCCCAGTCGGCTGCTGCTTTCGAGACTTCCATCGCATCGGTGCTGACATTGGCAAACAGGCCATTCTTGTCATCGGGACCAATGATCGGACCGGCATGCCAGGCGACCAGCGGGATCTTGGCGGCCTTTGCCTGTTCCAATGCCGGGGCCTGCTCGACGGCATCGAAGCCGTCGATGATGATGCCGGCAGGCTGCAGTGCCATGGCCTGACCGAAGGCGGCCGTGCGGCCGCCGATGGAGCCCGCGCCATCGAGAACCTTCACCTGCCAGCCGATCGCTTTCGCCGCCTCCTCGACACCGTTGCTGACACCGAGAATGCCACCATTCTTGAGGTCGCCCGCCAGGACGACAATGGTCTTGCCGGCCTGCGCCTTGGGGCCAGTGGTCGGGCCGTCCCATTTGGTAACGGGTGTCGCATATTTGTCGACGACGGCCTTTGCATCCGCCATCGGGTCTGCATAGGCTTGGCCGGCGGATAGCACCAATAACGCCGTCGCGGTTTGCAGGAATTGTCTACGGTTCATGTCTTCTCCTCCCTTTGAACGTTTGAAGTCCTGTGATTTTCACTTTTCCGCGGGCTTGGCGGAAAGCTGCGCGGGTTGCGCAGGCGTCATGCGCCCGGCATGGCTGCGGCGGCGCTGCGCATAGCCGGCAATACCAATGGCAACGAGTAGGGTGACGCCGTTGAACAGAGGCTCGACATAGAAGGAGCCGCCAAACTGTTGGATGCCGGCAATGCCGACGGCCAGGATGATGACGCCGATCATCGTGCCCCAGACGTTGACGCGGCCTGGCTTGATGGTGGTCGATCCCAGGAATGCGCCGACCAATGCAGGCAAGAGATATTCGAGCCCGACGCTTGCCTGACCGATGCGCAACTTGGAAGCCAGCAGCACGCCGGCGATGGCAGCAAGCGTACCAGAGGTGACGAAGGCGCCGATAACGAAACGGCGTACCGGGATGCCGTTGAGCGCCGCAGCCTTCGGGTTTGCGCCGATCGCATAGATATAACGGCCGATCGGCAGATATTCGAGGACGATCCACATGACGAAGGCAAGGCCAAGGACGTAGATGCCGGTGATCGGCAGGCCGAAGACCATGGTGCCGTTCAGCGCGTAAAATCCCTGCGGGAGCATGCCCACGACCTGCCTGCCGCCGGTGTGCCAGAGCGCAATCGCATAGAGGACCGTGCCGGTGCCGAGCGTTGCGATAAAGCTGTCGATCTTGGCGATTTCCACCAGGAGACCATTCAGGAAACCTGTCAGCGCGCCAAGCGCGATCACGATCAGGACGGCGATAGGCCAGGGCAGTCCGAACATCGTCTGGAGGCTGATCGCCAGCACATGCCAGAGCACGATGCCATAGCCGATGGTCAGATCGATACGGCCAGCCGCCATCGGGATCATCGCCGCCAGCGATAGGATGGCGATGATCGTCTTGTCCGAAATGATCGAACGAAGGTTGAGCATCGTCGGGAATGTCTGCGGCAGCAGAAGGGAGAAAAGCAGGATGAGCAAGACGGTCAGTATGACGAGGCCGTAGACCGGCAACAGGCGCTGGACCTTCTGGCCGAAGCTCATTGCCGATAGTTCGGCGCGTGTCGGCTCGAGTGCGTTGGATTCGATCGATTGCATGGTGTTCCCCTCCGGTTCAGGCCGCCTCGGATGCCGAAGCGGCGGCGATGACCGCCGGTGTTGTAAGGTTAGCGCCGCTGAGTTCGCGCACGATCCTCCCGCGCGAAAACACCAGGGCTCGATGGCAGATATGGGCGATTTCCTCGAAGTCCGTGGAGACGACAAGGACGGCGAGGCCAGCCTCGACCGCCTCGGCGATCAGGCGATAGATGTCGGCCTTGGCGCCGACATCGACGCCGGCGGTCGGGTCCTCGGCAATTAGCAATTTGCGGCCCGTCGCAAGCCAGCGCCCGACAACGACCTTCTGCTGATTGCCGCCTGACAGCGCCTCGACGGCAAGGTTCTGATCGTTGGGCCGGAGGCCGACACGGCTCCCGAGGGAATAGGCGGCTTCGGCTTCGCGGCGCGGGGACAGGAACGAAAACAGGCCTCGTCCCGAGGCGCCTGGATTGAGGAATGTATTTTCGCGCAGGCTGAGCGACATGGCGACGGACTCTTCCGTCCGATCCCTGGCGATGAGCCCAACTCCTGAAGCCATCGCTGCAACCGTGCTCGAGAGGTCTGGCTCGGTACCATTTAATGTCACGCTTCCCTGCGATGGCTCGCAGCCGAACAGCGCCCGTCCGATCAGCTCCTGACCGGCGCCTCGCAAGCCGACAAGACCGAGCAGCTCACCCTGTCGGATATCGAAGGACACCGGTCCAGCGCCGCGGCAGGAAAGCTCCTTCACCGAAACGATCGCGGGGCCTGCGCTTCTTTCCGCCTTGACGAACAGCTGATCCGCCTTGCGGCCGACGATCATGCGGATAAGTTCGTCCGGCGTCGTCTCGGACACGGGCTTCTGGCCTACCAGCTGCCCGTCACGTAACACCGCAACGCGATCGGCAATGCGGAAAATTTCATCAAGTCGATGCGAGACATAGATCATGGCGACGCCGTGCTCCTTCAGCGGGCGGATGGCGTCGAAGAGCTTCTCCACCTCATCGGCAGGCAGACTGGCCGTCGGCTCGTCGAGGACCAGCACATCCGCCTCCACCGCGAGCGCGCGGGCGATTGCAACAAGCGATTTTTCGGTGCGCGTAAGCTCCTGGACCCGCGTCGACGGGTCAAAATCGCAGCCCACGAGCTTCAGCGCCTCGGCGGTGCGCCGCTCCGTCGCTCGCCAGTCGATCAGTTTGCCGCGCAGGGAATAGCCCTGCGCAAGCCCGACATTCTCGCCCACCGTCATCCATTCGATCAGCCCGAGATCCTGATGGATGAAGGCGACCGACTGGCGCTGGTTGGGTTGCGGCGGACGGTGGTGATACGGCTTGCCGCGAAACAGGATCTGCCCACCGTCAGGTTTGTAGATGCCCGCCAATGTCTTGATGAGCGTCGATTTGCCGGCGCCGTTTTCGCCGAGAAGTGCGAGGATTTCGCCCTGCTGCAGATCGAGCGAGACGTGCGACAGCGCGCGCGTTCCACCGAATTCCTTGGTGATGTCGGAAAATTCGAGCAGCTTTTCGTTGTTCATTCCGCTCCTCCCAAAGCTTCGATGAAGAGGCTATGTTATCGATAACATTCCGTCAAGAGCTTCTGCAAGGGAAGCATATCGACGAGGGTTTGATCGCTGTCTTGTCGGACTTTTGCAGCGTTAAAGTCGTTCGCGTGGCCGAAGCGTTCGAATATGACATGATCGGCATCGCTATTGGCTCGATTTCGATCGAAGCCGTCTCGTTCAGCGGGATCCGGAGCGGGTTTGGGGCGGTGAAGACTGCAAGAACGGCATGGAAAGTCATGCGGAGTTAAAATATCGATGCCGCGCCGTCGGCTCGTGTTGCCTGCGAGATTTCGTAGGCTCGTCGCGCGCCCGAAGCCTATTCTCGTCACTGCGCAATCTTCCATCTCCCGTTTTCCCGCACGCGCAATTGCGGCGCGTTGGCGCGAGCTCAGGACCGAGTGTCAGCGCTGGAATTTCGAATGGAGACAGCCACCAGTTTCGATGAAGATACTAGTGTTGTCATCGCCTTGGTGCGGGAAAGTCGGAGATGGGAGGTCGCCTATATGGCGACTTCCCGACAAAAAATGCGTGTGTTTTCCTGGCTTGCCGGACCAAATCAACTTTCTTGATCGCGCGTGAGCACCCTCTTCAACCGGTGAATATGTCCGGCGCCAATCCCGCAGCAGCCGCCGATCATGGTTGCGCCTGCGTCCACCCAGGAACAGGCGAAGCGTGAATAGACATCGTCGTTCAGATCGTCTCGGGTTGCATGCAGGCCTTCATTGGCGGCCGCTTCTCCCTGTTCTCCTTCGAAGGCATTGGCATAGACGCCGATCTGAAGGGTGAAGCCGCCGCCTTTGATGACCGTGGCTGCAGTATCGACGGCCGCGCGCATCACTTCCGGCTTGCTGCAATTGAACAGGAGCGTCTCGGCGCCAGAGGCAGCGGCCCATCGCGCCGCCTCCTCGACCGTTTCACCCGAGCGGAGCTTGGGGGCGGCGCCGTTTCGCTGCGCAGCGTCATCCGCCAATGTAAATGAGACCCAGAAAGGCTTGCCGGTTTTTGCCGCCGCGGTACGAACGGCTTGTCCTTCGGCGATCAGGCTCAGTGTTTCGCCAAGCCAGACATCAACATAGGGGTCGAGGTTTTCCACGAGTACGGTGAGATAGTCCTGTACTCTGGATGGATCGAAGTTCTGCGGCTCGTAGGAGCCAAAGATGGGGGGCAGCGAACCGGCAACCAGAATTTTCCGGTCCGTGCAGGCATCGGCAGCGGCGCGCGCCAATTGCCCCGAGCGCGCGATGAGGGCCGGCCCCTCCTTCCAGAACCGTTCCTCGCCGATATGGAACGGCACGAGCGCATAGCTATTCGTAGTGATGACGTCCGAACCGGCAGCGATGAATTCGTCGTGAACCTGCCGGACGATATTGGGTGAATTGATCAGCGCTAGCGCCGACCATTCCGGCTGCTTCAGCTCCGCGCCGAGGCGCAGCAGCTCGCGGCTCATGCCGCCGTCGAGGATCAAGGGTTTGCTCATGAGTGGGATCTCCAGAATGGTTCGGCTTTGCGGAGAGACCCGATCTCTCCCTGGTGCCGCGGTTAGCGCCGCACCGGCACCTGCGCCTCCAGGAAGCGAAAGGCGCGTGCGATGATGGCGGTGAGAATGAGATAGAAGACGGTAACGACGATCAGTGGCTCATAGACGAGCAACGTGTCCTGACGAACTTTGGTGGCAACGGCGTATAGGTCCATCACAGTGACTGTGAAGGCGAGCGGTGTCGCCTTTAGCTGCATGACGATTTCGCCGCCGATCGTCGGCAATGCGATGCGAATGGCTCGCGGCAGCCAGATGCGCCGTATCAGCGTGAAGGGCCGCATACCGAATGCGCGGCCTGCCTCCAGTTCACCTTTCGGGACGGCAAGCAATGCGCCGCGCAAGACTTCCGCTTCGTAGGCAGCATAGTTTAATGTGAAACTGACGGCGGCGAAGAAAAAGCCTTCGCGCAAGATCGGCCAGAACAGGCTCTGACGGATGCCCGGGATCATCGGCAAAAGCGATCCGACACCGTAGTAGAGCAACCAGAGCTGTATCAGCAGCGGTGTGCCGCGGAAGAAGGTGCAATAGCCGCGGGCAAGGGTGCGCAGGAGAGGACCGCCACTGACCTGGGAAAAGGCAAGAGCAATTGCGATGATGAAGCCGAAGACGACGGAAATCACAAGCAGCGACAGCGTCTGCAGAGCTCCCGTCAACAGAAGCGGCCAATACGAGTTTATCCATGAGAAGGTCAATTCAACACTCCTCACGCCGGCTTCGGTTGGCCGCGCCGCACACGCTTCTCGATCAGGCGGAATAGCGCATTCGAGACGAGTGTAAGAGCGAGATAGATGAGGGCGGATGCCAGGAAGAAGATGAAGTAATGCTTGGTGCTGGCACCGGCGAGACGTGTAGCAAGAGCAAGCTCCTGATATCCGACCACCGCGACGAGCGCGCTGTCCTTCGTGACCGACATCCACAGATTGGCAAGGCCGGGGAGGGCGTTCGGCAGCAATGCCGGCAGAATGATGCGGCGAAAGCGAAGCCGCGGACCCATGCCGAAAGCCTTTGCCGCCTCGATCTGCCCGACGGGAATTGCCAGGATCGCGCCGCGCAATACCTCCGTCATATAGGCGCCCTGCACGAAACCGAGCACGGCAACCGCAACTGCGAATCCATTTAATTCAAAGGCAGGCAGATTGAGCACGGCAAGGAGTCGATTGAGGCCGTCCATGCCCGCATAATAGAGCCCGACGATCAGGATCAGCTCCGGGACTGCGCGGATGGCGGTGGTATAGAGTTCGAGCAGAAGGCGCAGCGGTCTGATGCCGGAAAGCTTGCCCAGTGCGCCGCCGGTCCCAAGCAGGAGGCCTATGAGAAATGCGCCGGCGGAGATGGCGACCGTGGAAACGGCTCCGGTCAGCAGTACGCCACCCCATCCGGGTGGATAGGGGGAGAGCAGATCCAGAATACCCTGTTGAGTGGTCGCCATCGTCGCGATGTCTTACTTCGCGCCGTAGATATCGAAACTGAAGTACTTTTTGGTGATCTCATCGTATTTGCCGCTGGCGCGAACCGCGGCGATAGCTTTATTCAGCTTTGCCTTGAGCTCGGTATCTTCCTTGCGCAGGCCGCCGGAAACACCGGCTCCAAGGATTTCCTTGTCGTCGGCCACATCGCCCATCTTGGCGCAGCAATCCCTGCCGCTGTCGCTTGTGAGGAAGGCGTCAAGCGCGAGCGAATCGCCAAACACATAGTCGATACGACCGGCAGACAGATCCTGGAACGCTTCATCGAGGGTCTGATAGGTCTTCTCATCAGCGACCTTGGCGAAATACTTCTTGTAATATTCGGACTGGATGGTCGACACCTGGATGCCGATGGTCTTCCCCTTGACATCGTCTGCAGTCGCGCCGGGCTTCTGATCCTTCGGTCCGATCAGCGTGCTCGGCGTATTGTAGTACTTGTCGGTGAAGTCGATGACCTTCGAACGTTCGGCCGTATTTGCCATAGACGACCAGATCACGTCGAACTTCTTGCTTTGAAGGGCTGGGATCAGGCCATCCCAGGAAAGTTCAACGATCGAGCATTTCTCCTTCATCTCATCGCAAACCGCATTCATCATGTCGATTTCCCAGCCCTGCCACTTGCCTGCGGCATCCTTGGCAAAGAATGGCGGATAGGACTCGTTCATGATGCCGAAGCGAACCTCTGCCTGTGCCGTCATCGTAGAGAGGGCAAGGACAAGCCCGGCAAACAAAGTGGAAGTCAGTCTCATCTGGAGGATTCTCCTTGTAGGGTGTCGGTGAAGGAATTGAGGATCAGGCGGGCAGCAGACCGGTGAACTCTCGGCAGCGGGCGCTGAGTGGAGCGTCGAAGACCTGCGCGGGCGGGCCTTCTTCCTCGATGCGTCCATGATGCAAAAACAGAACATGGCTTGAGACATCGCGAGCAAAGCGCATCTCGTGGGTGACCAGAAGCATGGTTCGACCCTCGTCTGCGAGATCCCGAATGACCTTGAGGACCTCGCCGACCAATTCCGGGTCGAGCGCCGAGGTTGGCTCGTCGAAGAGCATCACGGCCGGGTCGATGCAAAGCGCGCGAGCAATCGCGGCGCGCTGCTGCTGGCCTCCGGACAGGAAAGCCGGATAGATATCGCGCTTGTCGTAAAGTCCGACCTTGCTAAGTAGCGCCTGCGCCTTCTCGATCGCCTCGCGACGCGGAACGCCCAGGACATGAACCGGCGCCTCGATGATGTTTTCGAGAACGGTCATATGGGCCCAGAGGTTGAAACTCTGGAACACCATGCCCAGCCCGCTGCGTATCCTTTCGATCTGTCGCCAGCTCTTCGGTTGCATCGGTCCGTGGCGGCCCTGCCGAAGTGCGACCTCCTCGCCATTGACGGCAATGCGACCGCGATCGGGCAGCTCAAGCAGGTTAATACAACGCAGCAATGTGCTCTTTCCGGATCCGGAGGAGCCGATGATCGAAATGACGTCGCCTTGTTTGGCCGTAGTTGAAACGCCCTTGAGGACGTGATGTGACCCAAAACTCTTGTGAAGATCTTCCACACAAAGCGCCTGGGAGGACAGCTCTGTCATACCCTGTTCCAATAGAAAATATTTTGCGGAGAATATCGCGAGGATACGCTTAATTTGCGCGCAATTAGCAATCAAAATGCATAAAAAATGCAAAATAATATTTCATGCGCCTGTTTTGTGTTAGGATGCAGATGTCGTCACAATTGCTCGACGACCGGTCGGAGGGGTGAGAGTGGAAAGTCTGGATCGTTTTGATCGCGATATCCTCGATATCGTTCAGCGCAACTGCCAACTCACCGCTGAAGCGATTGCCGAAGAGGTCGGCCTTTCGACGTCCGCTGTGCAGCGACGGCTGAAACGTCTGCGTGAGGATGGCGTCATCCGGGCGGAAATTGCGGTCGTTGACCGCAAGGCGACGGGGACCCCGATGGTGTTCATCGTCGGCATGGACATCGAACGGGACAATTATGATGCACTTGCCAAGTTTCGTCTGTGGGCGGAAAAGCAGGACCATATCCAACAGGTCTATTATGTCACGGGTGCCGTTGACCTCATTGCCATCGTTACCGCGCGAGATGTCGAGCATTATGACGACATCGCCGCCGTGATCATGGCGGAGAATCCACAGATCCGCCGCATGCATACGAATGTGGTATTGCGCGACGTCAAGCTTGGACTTTTCGTCCCATTGGCAGATGGTGACGAAACAACCCGTTAGGCTGGGCGATCCCAGATAGAGGGAATTTGAGGCGGCTTGCTCAGCACTGGCAGAGCGGGCCTGTCTAGCGCCACCCATCCGTCGTGACCGACGATCCCCTCAGTATCCTGCTTGTCTCTGAGTGATCCCGGTTCAAGGGATGGTATCCTTGCGGGTCGCGGAGGACGCGAGGGGAGGGTTTCGCGTCGAAATCCTATGGATGAGCGCAGGACCAGATGGGGTTAGTCGCGTCATGTCGCGCGGCGTATATCAGCGGCGCTTTACAAAACGAACTAGTTCGTACATTATTGCGTGCGAGGAGTGATGGATGCTGTATCGTGCAGCATCGATGCCTGTCGGGATTGTCTTGAACGTTGCTGCAGTCAGGCGCGGGCCTAGGTCCGGCATATCTTGATTGGCGGCAAACCTTCGACGCCCACCTGCTCTGGGGAGGAGCGGTCATGAAAGCACAAAGCGAACACAAGACACCCAAGCGGGCGGCTCTTGCCAGCTGGCTGGGAAGCGCCGTCGAGTACTACGACTTCTTCGTTTACGGTACGGCTGCGGCGTTGATCTTTCCAAAAATATTCTTCTCGGCCGAAGACCCGCAAACGGCGGCCATCGCGTCATTCGCAACCTTTGGCGTCGCCTATATCATGCGGCCGCTGGGCGCCGTTATCCTCGGTCACGTCGGCGACAAGTTCGGCCGCAAGAAGGTCCTGACGTTCACACTGTTGCTGATGGGCTTTTCGACCTTCATCATCGGTTGCCTTCCAACATATGGCCAGGCTGGAATTCTGGCGCCCATCCTTCTTGTTCTGGTACGCTTGCTGCAGGGCATATCCGCGGCAGGCGAGCAGGCTGGTGCCAGTTCGATGACCCTTGAACATGCACCTGAAGATCGACGCGCCTTCTTTACCAGCTTCACCTTGAGCGGAACCCAGGCAGGGCTGATCCTTGCGACACTGGTTTTCATTCCGCTCGGGAAACTCGACGAAGCTGCATTGATGTCGTGGGGCTGGCGCATCCCGTTCTTCTTGAGCCTCGTCGTGGTTTTCGTCGGGTTCTGGGTGCGCCGGACGCTTGCCGAAACTCCTGCCTTCCTGCAGGAGACAGAGAAGGGAAAGGTTGTCAAAGTTCCGTTCGTCTCGCTTCTGACCCACTATTGGGCGGACGTCCTGCGTATCATCTTTGCCGCCTTGATTTCCGTCGTCAGCACGATCTTCAGCGTCTTCACGCTGTCCTATGCCGTCAACACCGTGCATATCGATCGCTCGACCATGCTAACGGTTCTGGTGCTCGCCAATATCGTGGCGCTCGGCGCCATCCCGGCATGGGCCATCCTAGCGGACCGCATTGGCCGGAAGCCCGTGTTCATCTTCGGCGCCATTGGCTGCGCAGTGCTGATCTGGCCATATATCTGGGCCATCAGCCAGAACAACCTCATGCTGGTTTTCGTCCTCGGCATTTTGCTCTCTGGCGTGGTTTATAGTGCTTCCAACGGAATCTGGCCGGCGCTCTACGCTGAAATGTTCGACACCCGCGTTCGTCTGTCCGGCATGGCCGTTGGCACCCAGATCGGCTTCGCGCTCGGCGGCTTCGCACCGACGATCAGTGCGGCCGTGATGGGCACGGGGCCGATGGGATGGGTGCCGGTTGCCGTCTTTACCTCGATCACGGCCTTGATCGCAGCCATTTCAGCAGCAACCGCAACAGAGACCTACCGGACGCCGATTGATCAACTCGGCAGGGATGAGCGACGCCTGGCGGGCACTATTCGCCACGCCGATCGCATGGTCTAGCCGTCGCGTCTGATCGTGACGACGATAACAGGTCGCAATCGTGGACGCGCGTGTTGAAAATCGCCAAGCGAATGGGATGAAAAACAATGAAAACCTCGATTGCGACCGTTTCGATCAGCGGCGACCTCAAGGAGAAACTTCAGGCCATTGCCAAGGCAGGTTTCGATGGCGTCGAAATCTTTGAGAACGATTTCCTCGCCTTCGATGAAGCTCCCCGCCAGGTCGGCCAGATGGTCAGGGATCATGGGCTCGAGATCACGCTCTTTCAGCCTTTCCGGGACTTTGAGGGCATGCCCGAACCCCTGCGCGGCCGAACTTTCGACCGGGCTGAGCGCAAGTTCGATCTGATGCAGGAGATGGGAACCGATCTCGTTCTCGTTTGCTCAAATGTCTCGTCGGTGGCGATGGGCGGGATCGACCGCGCGGCAGCCGATTTCTTCGAGCTCGGCGAAAGAGCGGCCAGGCGCGGTCTGCGCGTTGGCTATGAAGCGCTCGCCTGGGGACGGCACATTCACGATCACCGCGACGCGTGGGAAATCGTCCGCCGCGCCGATCATTCGAATATCGGACTCATTCTCGATAGCTTCCACACGCTCTCGCGAAAGATCGATGTCAATTCGATCCGGTCGATACCGAAAGAAAAGATCTTCATCATCCAGCTTGCCGACGCGCCGTTGATCGACATGGATCTGCTCTATTGGAGCCGCCATTTCCGCAACATGCCCGGGGAGGGCGATCTTCCCGTGCTTGAGTTCATGAAGGCCGTCGCGGCGACGGGTTATGACGGCTACCTGTCGCTCGAGATTTTCAACGACCAGTTTCGTGGTGGTTCACCGACCGCGATTGCCGTCGATGGCAAGCGCTCGCTTATCTATCTCGGCGATCAGGTTCGTCGTGCGGAGAACAGCAGCCTCACATTGCCGAACATGCCGGCGCGTGCCGAGGTCGAAGGCGTTGCCTTTGTCGAATTTACCGTCGACGAAGCGGAGACGCCCGTTCTCTCGGATCGGCTGCGTGCCCTGGGCTTTCGACAGGTCGGGCGTCACAAGACCAAGCGCGTTGACGTCTTCCGGCAAGGTGACATTAATCTTGTCGTCAATAGCGATCCCGACGGGTTTGCGGGCCTCTCCTATGCTTTGCACGGACAATCGGCCTATGCGATGGGATTGTGGGTGGACGATGCCGAAGCCGCAATTGCCCGGGCCGTGGGGCTCGGTGCCGAACGTTTTGTGCAACCATTGAATCCCGGCGAGATCGAAATGCCGGCTGTCAGGGCCGTCGGCGGCGGCATCCTGTATTTCCTCGATCGCAGGAGCGCGCTTGCCCGCATATGGGAGATCGAGTTCGATCCCCTCGATGACAACACCGATCTTCGTCCGGTCGGGCTGACTGGGATAGATCATGTCGCGCAAACCATGAAATACGAGGAGTTGCTGACTTGGCTGCTCTTTTACACGGCACTGTTGAACGCGCATAAAACGCCGATGGTCGACATTATCGATCCTGCCGGTGTGGTCCGCAGTCAAGTCGTCGAAAACGGGCCAGGCACCTTGCGCATCACGCTGAACGGTGCGGAAAATCGCAATACTTTGGCTGGCCATTTCATCGCCGAGACCTTCGGCTCGGGCATCCAGCATCTGGCCTTTGCCACCGATGATATCTTTGCGACTGCTGCTGCCTTGTCGGATAACGGCTTTGCGACCTTGATGATCTCGCCCAACTACTATGACGATCTTGAGGCCAGATTTGGCCTGAAGCCGGCTTTCACCGATCGATTGAAGGCACATAATATTCTTTATGATCGTGACGATCACGGCGAATATTTCCAGCTTTACAGCCCGACCTATGGCGAAGGCTTCTTCTTCGAAATTGTCCAGCGCAGCGGTTATCGTGGTTACGGTGCGGCGAACGCAATCTTTCGCATAGCAGCGCTTAGGCGGCATCTGCGGCCGATTGGTCTGCCGAGACTTTAGGGCCTCCCCATAGGCCCGGAGCCTGTGCTAAAGCTTTGATCTTCAACGATGGGCAGAGACCGACCCAGGAAGACGAGCAAGGCATGACCAAAGCGCCAGCGGCCAAGATCGAACGTCTTACGCGCAAGAACGATCCAGACGCGACCAAGGAAAACATTCTGAAGATCGCCACCGAGGAATTTGTCGCAGCTGGTTTTTCCGGTGCGCGCGTCGACGAGATCGCCGAACGCACCAAGACGTCCAAGCGCATGATCTACTATTATTTCGGCAGCAAGGAGGGGCTCTATCTCGCAGTTCTCGAGCAGGCCTATACCAAGATCCGCACGCTCGAGAGCGAGCTCGATCTCGAAAACATGCCGCCCATTCAGGCAATGGCGCAATTGATCGCAAGCACCTTCGATCATGATGACCAGAATCCGGATTTCGTAAGGCTGGTCAGCATCGAGAACATCCATCGGGCCGAACATATGAAGCGTTCGGTCGTCCTGTCGCAGATGAACATAGCGGTCATCGATATCATCAAATCAATCCTCGAACGAGGCTACGCCGATGGCAGCTTTGTGCGTCAGGTAGACCCGGTTGATCTGCACTTGATGATCAGTGCCCAGTGTTTCTTTCGCGTTTCCAATCGTCACACCTTCGGGGCCATTTTTGAACGTGACCTGTCGTCCGAGCTTCTAAAAAAGCGGCACAAGTCTCTGATTGTCGACTCGATCCTTGCTTTTCTGAGAAGTCCTTCCTCCGAAATGGCCTGACAGCGCGCAGGACCATTTGATGGAGATCGGCTCTTCCCGTAGCGCAAAGGCGTGCCTCATATTGACTTTACGGACTAGTTAGTACATTTTATCAAGCATACGGCATGGCTCTGCTTTTGCAGCTCGGGAGGAAAGATTGAATACTCAAGCCGCTATCGTTCCGCGTCAGCTTCAGGTCGGACTGATCGGCGCCGGCATAAGCCGCTCGCTGACGCCGGCCATGCATATGCGCGAGGGCGAGCATTTCGAGCTATCCTATCGCTACGATCTCATCGATCTGGACGCACGCGGCCTTTCGGTATCGGACCTGCCGGCTCTTGTCGACGAAGCCGAGGCGCTCGGCTTTGCCGGTCTCAACATCACTCACCCCTGCAAGCAGGCGGCGGTCACGCTGGTGGATGAATTATCAGCCGATGCCCGGACGTTGCGATCCATCAATACGATCGTCTTTGATGGCCAGCGAAAGATCGGCCACAATACCGACTGGTGGGGGTTCGCCGAAAGTTTTCGGCGTGGGCTGGCTGGTGTTTCGCTTGGGCGTGTGGTGCAACTGGGGGCGGGCGGCGCGGGAGTCGCTGTCGCGCATGCGATGGCTGAAATGGGTGCGCAGGCCATAGAGATATTCGATCTCGACCCTTTGCGCGCAAAGGCTCTCGTGGATCAGCTTCAGCCAGCACATGGCGCTTGTCGTTTCTCGATTGGTCATGATCTTGCCGCGGCGCTGGATGTGGCTGATGGCCTCGTTCATGCGACACCGACCGGGATGGTTACGCATCCGGGGCTGCCGCTCGACGTGCGGCTTCTATCCAATCGTCTCTGGGTCGCTGAAATCGTCTACTTCCCGATTGAGACCGAGCTGGTGAAGCTCGCTCGGCAGATAGGTTGTCGCGTTCTCGATGGCGGCGGCATGGCGGTGTTCCAGGCGGTGAAGGCGTTCGAACTGTTCACCGGCTTCCAACCGACAGCAGAGCGAATGCTGCAGCACTTCAATTCGCTGCGCGCCTAAACACCCGTCGGCGATCCAGGATCCTCAAACCAAGAATACCAGCGCCGAAGTTTCATCCTCGGCGTTGGATCAGCCTCGGGTGATGTCAGACCGACCGCTCGATCACCATGAGGCCATAGCCGGCGAGCTCGGCCGTGTCGGATATGGCTTTGCCTGTCCGCAATCGGTACTGAGCGACAGATTGTGGTTAGCGGACCGGCTTCTTCCGGGGCCGCCGAACTGCCCTTCGGGCCGCATTTGCCCTGGCTCGAGGTGCAAAGGAATGTCGGATTGCGAAATGGCGCTGAACCGTCGCGGCAGCTTCGGCTGCGTGGATAGCAAGGATTTGGTGAAGTGCAGGGGATTCGTTCGTGTCCCATGCAAATGAAAGGATCCGCGATCCATACCATAATGAGCACGGTTGTATTTTGCTGCGCTGCATCGTCGAATGTTGGTTTACAAAAGTATTACTATATGATGTTTTGACCATGGGCCTGTGGAGATGGCCCTTGGGAGGACATCATGAAATTGAAGACTGCACTGATCAGTGCCACGATCCTTGCTGCCTGCATGTTTACGTCGGCATCGGCAAAGGATCTGGTCGTCGGATTCTCGCAAATCGGTTCGGAATCCGGTTGGCGTGCGGCCGAAACAACGTTGACCAAGCAGGAAGCCAAGAAGCGCGGCATCGACCTCAAGTTTGCAGATGCGCAGCAAAAGCAGGAAAACCAGATCAAGGCGATCCGTTCGTTCATCGCCCAGGGCGTGGACGCCATCCTGCTCGCGCCCGTCGTGGAGACCGGCTGGGACGCCGTTCTGAAGGAAGCCAAGGAAGCCAAGATCCCCGTCATCCTGCTCGATCGCACGATCAATGCGCCGAAGGATCTCTATCTGACGGCTGTTACGTCGGATCAGATCCATGAGGGCAAGGTTGCTGGCGACTGGCTGGTGAAGACGGTTGGCGACAAGAAGTGCAACATCGTCGAGCTACAGGGCACGACCGGCTCGTCGCCGGCTATTGCTCGCAAGAAGGGCTTCGAGGAGGCGCTCAAGGGGCACGACAATCTGAAGATCGTCCGCAGCCAGACCGGTGACTTCACCCGTGCCAAGGGCAAGGAAGTCATGGAGAGCTTCCTGAAAGCCGAGAATGGCGGCAAGAACATCTGCGCGCTCTACGCCCATAATGACGACATGGCCGTTGGTGCGATCCAGGCAATTAAGGAGGCTGGCCTGAAGCCGGGTAAGGACATTCTGACAGTGTCGGTCGATTCTGTTCCCGACCTCTTCAAGGCGATGGCCGCAGGCGAAGCGAACGCAACCGTGGAACTGACACCGAACATGGCCGGTCCCGCCTTCGATGCGCTCGATGCCTATCTGAAGACCAAGAAGGAACCGCCGAAGTGGATCCAGACGGAATCCAAGCTCTATACCCAGGCTGATGATCCGCAGAAGGTCTACGAACAAAAGAAGGACCTCGGCTACTGAGACGAAAGGGCGATCGCAGCGGACTGGCCATACCGCCGGTGCGATCCTCACGCAAGATGCCGGCGCTTCGATGGGATCGCCGGCCATCGCTTTCGCCCACTGGCTCAATGCAGGGACATCAGCGCTTCATGGCTCACGACGTCAAGCGACTTCTGACAGCGACAGGCATTTGCAAATATTTCCCTGGCTCGACCGCTCTCGACCATGTCGACTTCACATTGCTGCGTGGTGAGGTGCACGCGCTGCTTGGGGAAAACGGGGCGGGAAAGTCGACCCTGATCAAATGCATGACCGGCGCCTATCGGCGCGACGCCGGCACGCTTGTCCTCGACGGAACCGGGATAGATCCGCATGACACGCTCGCAGCGCAGAGGCTCGGCATCGGCACCGTCTATCAGGAAGTCAATCTTCTGCCCAATCTGAGCGTGGCGGAAAACCTGTTTCTCGGCCGTCAGCCGCGACGCTTTGGCATGGTCAGCAGCAGAGCAATGAACGGCATTGCCAGAGAGCTTCTGGCCCAATATGGCGTCGATATCGATGTCAGCCGCCAGCTGGATCGCTTTTCGGTTGCCATACAACAGGTGATCGCGATTGCCCGCGCGACAGACCTCTCGGGCAAGGTCTTGATCCTCGATGAGCCGACGGCAAGTCTCGATACGCACGAGGTCGAAATGTTGTTTGGCGTTATCCGGCGATTGAAGCAGCGCGGATTGGGAATTGTCTTCATCACGCACTTTCTGGAGCAGGTCTATGAGATCTGCGATCGCATCACAGTGCTTCGCAATGGTCGCTTAGTCGGCACGCGCGATGCGGATGGTCTTTCACGCCAGACCCTGATCGCGATGATGCTCGGCCGGGAACTCGCGCAGACCGAGAGCACGGCGAAGCAGAGCGAGACGAAAAGCGGTCCGATGAAATATCGCTTCGCAAACTTCGGCAAGCGCGGCAAGATCAAGCCCTTCGATTTGGAAGTGCGTCTCGGCGAAGTGGTCGGCATCGCTGGACTGCTTGGATCCGGGCGCACGGAAACCGCGGAGATCCTCTTCGGCGTCGAGCGTGCCGACAGCGGTAATGCGGAGATTGAAGGCAATGCAGTTACCCTTTCCAGCCCGCGCGCCGCGATCAGGAACGGTTTCGGCTTTTGCCCGGAAGACCGCAAGACCGATGGCATCATCGGCGATCTTTCCATTCGCGAGAATATCATCATGGCCTTGCAGGCGCGGCGAGGCTGGGCAAGACCTTTGGCCCGCAGCGAACAGAACGCGATTGCCGACCACTACATAAAGGCCTTGGACATCCGTACGACCGACCGCGAAAAGCCCATCAGGCTCCTTTCTGGCGGCAACCAACAGAAGGCGATCCTCGCGCGTTGGCTGGCGACCAATCCAAAATTCCTGATCCTCGACGAGCCAACGCGCGGCATCGATGTCGGCGCGCATGCGGAAATCATTCGGTTGATCGAGGATCTATGCAGTCAGGGAATGTCGCTGCTCGTCATCTCTTCTGAACTCGAGGAGCTGGTCGCCTACAGTTCGCGGGTTATCGTCCTGCGTGATCGCGAACATATTGCCGAGCTGACGGGCAACGAGATCACCGCCGGAAATATAGTCGAGACCATCGCCTCGGCTCAAAAGATGCGGGAGGAGGCATGAGCTTGCAAATCAAGGCATCGTTCCTCCGCCTGATGCCGCAACTGATTGCGCTTGCGGCCATCCTCCTGCTGAATTTCATTATGTTTCCGCAGTTCTTTCATCTGGAAATTCAAAATGGACGCCTCTACGGCAGCCTGATCGACGTCCTCAATCGTGGCGCACCGGTGGCGCTGCTTTCTATCGGCATGACGCTTGTCATTGCCACGAAAGGGATCGATCTTTCCGTCGGCGCCGTCATCGCGATCTGTGGTGCCGTTGCCGCTGCCGCAAGTGTTGCAGGCTATTCCCTTGGCTACACCCTGTTGTTGACGATCGGTGTCGGCCTGGCATGCGGCCTTTGGAATGGCTTCCTCGTTGCCGCACTCAATATCCAGCCAATCATCGCGACGCTGGTGCTGATGGTGGCTGGCCGCGGCATTGCGCAGTTGATCACCGAGGGAACGATCCTGACGTTCAACAATGATGCGCTCAATTTTGTTGGTAGCGGCTCCTTCGCGGCGTTGCCGATGCCGGTGATGGTCTGGCTCGCCGTTGCGCTTGTCGTCATTCTTCTCGTCCGCCGCACGGCTCTTGGCATGCTCGTCGAAGCCATTGGCATCAATCGTCGGGCAAGCACGCTTTCCGGTATCCGGACACCCGTCCTGCTCCTGGCAGTTTACGCACTGAGCGGCCTTTGCGCCTCTATCGCGGGTATTATCGTGACGGCCGACATCAAGGGCGCTGACGCCAACAATGCCGGCCTTTGGCTCGAGCTGGATGCCATTCTTGCCGTCGTGGTCGGGGGCAACTCGCTGCTCGGCGGTCGCTTCAGTATCGTCGGCTCGCTGATCGGCGCGATGATCATTCAATCGGTCAACACCGGCATTCTGCTCTCGGGCTTTCCGCCGGAGTTCAATCTGGTGATCAAGGCGATCATCGTCATCGTCATTCTGATCATCCAGTCGCCGGCCATGCAGTCTGCCACCGCGTTTTTCTGGCGCCGCAGAGGCGATGGACAGATGGTGCGAAAGGAACAGGCAAAGTGAACTCGAAATATCTGCCGTTGCTTGCGACGATCGTCATCTTCATCCTGGCCTATATCGGCTGCGTGGTACAATTCCCGAATATGCTGTCCACAAGGGTCATCGGCAATCTGCTGACCGACAACGCCTTTCTGGGAATAGCGGCAGTCGGCATGACCTTCGTGATCATCTCAGGAGGTATCGATCTGTCCATCGGATCGATCATTGCCTTTACCGGGGTTTTTCTGGCGATCATCCTTCGCGACACGACGGTTCATCCCTTGCTCGCCTTCCTTCTCGTTCTTGTCGTCACGACGATTTTCGGCGCCGGCATGGGGGCTATCATCCATTATCTCAGCATGCCGCCCTTCATCGTGACGCTCGCCGGCATGTTTCTGGCGCGAGGCATCGCCTTCGTGCTGTCGATCGACAGCATCCCGATCGAGCACGATTTCTACTCGCAGCTCAATGATCTTTATTGGCTGATGCCCGGCGGCGGCCGGCTGACATTGATCGGCGGCATCATGTTGCTCGTCTTTGCCGGCGGCATCGTTTTGGCGCATCGCACGCGCTTTGGTCAGAATGTCTATGCGCTCGGCGGTGGAGCGCAGACGGCGGAACTCATGGGTGTGCCTGTCGGCCGTACGACGATCCAGATCTACGCATTGTCCGGCTTTCTCGCCGGCCTATCCGGAATAGTCTTTTCCATCTATACGTCTGCGGGATATTCGCTTGCCACTGTCGGCGTCGAGCTTGATGCAATCGCTGCGGTAGTCATAGGCGGAACACTACTGACGGGAGGGGCGGGGTTCGTCGGAGGAACATTCATCGGAATTCTCATACAGGGCTTGATTCAGACCTACATCACCTTTGATGGAACGCTCTCCAGCTGGTGGACGAAGATACTAATCGGTTTGTTGCTGTTTGTTTTCATTCTGATGCAGAAAGGCCTTCTGCTGCTTTCCCGCTTCAATCGACGATACGTCTGAGGGAAGGAGCGGAGTGCTTGCGTCGCCAATTGCTTGACACAGGAAAGACCGAGAGAAAGTCGCGAACCAGCCATGGTCACGTCGTCGACGATCTTGGCAAGGGGATCGTTTCCGGTGCCTTTCCGATCGGCAGCATTCTTCCTGGCGACAGTGAACTCCTGCAGCGCTTCAAGGTCTCCCGCACGGTCCTGCGCGAAAGCATGAAAACTTTGGCTGCAAAGGGGCTGGTGGTGCCGAGGGCCCGTGTCGGCACGCGAGTGACCGAGACGATTCACTGGAACATGTTCGACAACGACGTGCTCAGCTGGCATTTCGAGAGCGGCGTCAACAAGGAGTTTCTGCTCCACCTCTACGACATACGCATGGCGTTCGAGCCCTTTGCAGCCAGTCTTGTGGCGGAACGGGCAAGTCGCGAAGACATCGAGTTGCTTCGCAGTCTCGCGGCCTCCATGGCAGCCCCGCACCACACGTCAGATAGCCTTGCGGTGATCGATCTACACTTCCACCTAGCGATCACCGAGGCCTCGCAGAACCCGTTCATGCGGTCGCTCGGTGGGCTCATCGAGGCGGCGCTCGTCGGCATGTTCCGCATGAGCGCCCCGCCTGCGAGCAACGGCTTCGGTAATATCGCCGATACGCATATGACCATTGTGGACGCCATTGCCGCGCGTGATGGCGCTGCGGCGCACAAGGCCATGGAATTCGTGATCATCGATGGGCGGCGGCACATCCTCGACGGTTTCGCGGCGCTTGGGTGAAGCGACCTTTGCGGTCTTTGCCAGGCCGACATATAGTCAATATCTGGTCCGCGTCGGCACTGACTGCGACACTCGTGGAATTTCTTCGCCCTCAGCTATCAGGGAGGCGGCGAGATGGACGTTATCGTTTATGTACAGGGCCGAGAAATCCGACATGCAAAGCAATCCAATGTCTGTCGGGGCCGCCGATCAGCCGATGCAGCTTTCGATGAAGGCTCGCGTACATGTGATCTGAGCGCCGGATTTGTTCCAAAGAACTCCGATGTGTCGCACGTCGCCATCGTGAAGGACATGTTTCTGAAGCCTGAGGCCATCTGGCCATGGCGGAGCCCAATCCGGCACGATCGCAACACCCAGTCCTCGATCAACCAGTGCCGCAATGGCGTCAAGCGCATCAAGTTCAAGCCACTCGCGCACTCTCAGTTGATGCCGCCGAAGGTAGCGGTCGACCAGTTGGCCACCCCATTGATTACGGTCATACCTGATCAACGGACGGTCCTGGAGCGCGGCGTGAATGCTCTTCAGCTCCATTGCTTCCGGCGCGATGAACAGAAGGTCTTCTTCTCTCAGCGGTTGCCATCCCGTCGATTTCGGTGGCTGGAAGGGAGGGCGCACGATGATTGCGGCATCGAGATTTCCGGCGATCACTTCCTGATAGAGGTCGAGCGAGGAGCCGGGACGTACGAAATACTCTATCAAAGGGTGCTTCGCGCTCAGCCGCGCGACAATGCTCGGCAGAAGTCCCGTCAACGCAGTCGCCGTAGCACCGAGACGCAGCCGCCCCTTCGGTTCATCATTTGCTGCGATTGCACGAAGGTCCCGCGCCGAATCCACCAGCATGCGGGCATGCTTGAGGATCGCGAGACCCGCCTCGGTTGGCTGAACGGTTCGGCCGACCCGCGTAATGAGGGGATGCCCGATATCCTCGTCCAAAGTGCGCAGGCGTTGGGCCAGCGCCGCTGGAGTGAGCCCTAGCCTGCGTGCGGCCGCGGCGATCGAGCCACTGTCCACAACAACGATGAAACTGTCGAGAAAACGGATATCCAAAAGATATAATTCCTATCGTTTGAAGCTAGAAAAAATCATGTTTTGTATGTTTGTTCAACTGCTATCATTGCGCCAAATCCGCATTGTGATGCAGGTCGGGAGGGCAGGACGGTGTCTGTCGAAGCGAAGTTCAAGAGGCTGGGGGTGGAGCACGCACCGGGGCAGGAGATCCGCCAAAGCGATGCGGGATTGGACACCCTGCTTCGCGGCGACAGGATCGATGGGCGCCCGGTTGATTTCTCCCATGGCGATGTTGATGCCCACGAACCGACGCCAGGTTCCTTTGTCTTGTTCTCCGATGGCGTGGAGCTGGGCGGAGCGCAGGCTTACACGGAATACCGCGGCGACAAGGGTATTCGCAGCGAGCTTGCGGGGCGGCTCGCCGACTTTACCGGCGCGCCGGTCGATCCATGGGATGGCCTGATCATCACACCCGGCACGCAGGGCGCCCTGTTTCTGTCGGTCGCTGCAACAGTTGGCCGCGGCGACAAGGTCGCAATCGTCGAGCCGGACTATTTTGCCAATCGCAAACTGGTCGAGTTCTTTGAAGCCGAGATGGTGCCGGTACGCCTCGCCTATCGGGATGCCGGCGAGGATCGGGCCGGTCTGGATCTGGATCAGCTGGAGAGGGCCTTCAAGGCCGGTGCAAAGGTCTTCCTGTTCTCCAATCCCAATAATCCGGCAGGCGTCGTCTATTCATCCGACGAAATCGCCACTATTTCGGCCCTTGCATTGCGCTATGGTGCCACCGTCATCGTCGATCAGCTTTATTCGCGACTTCGGTATTCGGATGTCGTCTATACGCACCTTCGCGCCCAAGCGGTTGACGCAGACAATATCGTCACCATCATGGGCCCATCGAAGACGGAGTCGCTGTCCGGCTATAGGCTGGGGGTTGCCTTCGGTTCGAAGGCCATTATCGCCAGAATGGAGAAATTGCAGGCTATCGTCAGCTTGCGGGCCGCTGGCTATTCGCAGGCGGTGCTGCGGGGCTGGTTTAACGAAGAGCCGGGTTGGCTCGATGATCGCATCAAGCAACACCAACTCATCCGCGACGACCTTCTGCATGTGTTTCGCGGGATCGAAGGGGTCTTCGCGCGCGCTCCGCAGGCAGGCAGCTATTTGTTTCCGCAGCTTCCGAAACTTTCGGTCGCGACGGCAGATTTCGTCAAGATCTTGAGACTTCAGGCAAGTGTTATCGTTACGCCGGGTACGGAGTTCAGCCCCCATGCTGCAGACAGCATTCGATTGAACTTTTCGCAGGACCGCAATGCAGCCATCGAGGCCGCAGGCCGGCTGGCGGTACTCGTCGAGCGGTATCGTCATGACTGATCCGAAGAATCCCATCCCGCAGGGCGATTACATACCGGCCATCCGCAATGGCAACCTGATCTATACGTCCGGCATGACCCCGCGTCGGGAAGGAGTGCTTATCCTGACAGGACCAGTGAGGACCGCTGCGCCGCTCGAAACCTATCGAGAGGCAGTCACCTTGGCATGCGCAAACGCCCTGACAGCGGCTCGATCGGTTCTGAGCGATGGCGAGCAAATAGGGGCGATCCTAAGTCTGACCGTCTATGTGGCGGCGGAGCCAGGCTATACGGAACACGCCAAAGTCGCAGACATTGCTTCGGCGTATCTGAGATCGGCGTTGGGAGCGAAGGGCATCGGCACGAGAGCTGCCATCGGAGTTGCGACTCTTCCTGGCAATGCGCCGGTCGAAATACAACTTGTCGCCGCGGTGTGACGTCACCTGCGAAAGCAACGAGTTTCGGAAGAAACTAGTCAATCAATTGACATCGGTGTTCTCGCAATCCTGGTCCGGTCGTCGGCTGATTGGGCGACGCGCTAAATGCCACGCGCGATTGCGAACGAACTCGGTGAGAGATCAGGAGGCGACGGCGGCTGACCTATCCAGCCGGGGCGGTGAGTCGAGCGGGGTTCGGTGTCGCAGATCTCGGGTCGCCGCGGAAAAGTTTCGCTCAAAGTATGAAGGCTGCGTTCGACAAGGGTGTTGGACACCTTGCCGATGGGGGCATGTGGGCGGAAATCCCGCGGGCACGATCGGGTGGTTTCCCGACCGGGTGCTCGTTGTCTTCGCCAGCGTTAAGTTT
>NZ_JAELTU010000918.1 GCF_016429015.1 Rhizobium sp. ASV20 | reverse complement strand
ACCTTACCGGCCCGTTGTCGATCACCGGCGCGGGAAGTGCTCTTTCCATTCAGGGCGCTGCGACACTCGCGGTCGCCGGCAACGTCAATCTGACCGATAGCACCACACTTGCGATCGGTGTCGGGTCTGTCTCTTATACACATCTGACGCTGCCGACGAAATTCTTGGAGTGTAGATCTCGGTGGTCGGCGTATGATTAAAGGGGGGGGGGGGGGGGGGGGGGGGGGGGGGGGGGGGGGGGGGGGGGGGGGGGGGGGGGGGGGGGGGGGGGGGGGGGGGGGGGGGGGGGGGGGGGGGGGGGGGGGGGGGGGGGGGGGGGGGG
>NZ_JAELTU010000114.1 GCF_016429015.1 Rhizobium sp. ASV20 | reverse complement strand
TGTGGCTTTCACTGCAGGGATATCCACATGGCGAATGGTCTACCCCGGTCCGCAAAACCCAGTTCCGACATCAGGCGCCGGCTGGCGCCCGGCTCATCAATCCAACCTGTCGACCAGCATGTAGGCCGACAGGTTCGGCTTCTTCGGATTCACTACCGTCTCTCGCAAGGCGAGCTGGCCCATGGGGTCGGCGTCGGTACCCAGCAAGTGCAGAAATATGAGAGCGGCAAAAATCGCATCAGCACATCCATGCTCTACGAGATCGCGACATTCCTTGGAATTTCCCCCGCAATCTTCTTCGACGGCATGTCCCCTGCCTGCGCTAGGCCCGTCGCCTGTGACCCGACGAGGGTCGGGATGGGTTTCCAGGAACATGGCTCCCGAAGCCCGGCCGGAACGAGCGCGTTTGAAGACCGGCGGCGGTCACCCAACTCTTTGCACTGGAGTCGCGCACCTGCCGCGACATCAGTGCATCGAATGTGCCTCGGGCCTCGTCAGAGATTTTCATGCCCTCACAGATACTTGGATAGATATCTGGGCGACGAAAAGGGGGGCGATGAGCGATTGGTCTTGCCGAGGCGGAGTTCGCCACCGTTCCGGCGCTTGATGATGACGGACTGCTGGAGGATTATGAAAGAACATCTTCAGATGCAGATGCCGACCCAGTCGCATCTGTGGCGGCTCAGCACTACAGAGTTGCTTGAGCTTGGTCGGCGACGCCAAACATTGCCTTCAAAGCAAAACGGCGCGGACCGGGTCACACCGCCGGCGCGAGCTCCTTCAGGTCTACTGAAGGAGCTTTACCACCTGGGCCTTTGCAGGCGCCGGGCTGTCATGGCGTGCAGAGGCAAGACCGGTGATAACCGCAATGGCTGCAACCACCACGTAGATCATGGTGCCTTTCGGCTTTCGGTCCGCTATGCAATGCCTTGTCGACTCTAGCGAGCGCGAATGTTCAGACATTTTGATCCTTTGACGTTCGAGGCGAAGTGTCTAGCCGATCTGCCCCGCCTAAGGAATGTCCAGAATCGCGTATCTCCCTTGCAAAAGGCGAATACCGGCGAATTTTGGGCCGGCGCCGCCCTTGAAGATCGTCGCCCGGTCCTTTCCGGCTCGCTGGGCCGCAAGGCGAGACGGCAAGATCTGATGTTTACACGGACATTGTCGTCCCGTACGGAACGCTGCATATATCTGGTTTGGGATTGAAAAATCATGTTGATCAAGCAAAGCGACTATCATCGGATCTATAAGGTCATCAATAGCCTGCTGATCAACGAGAGTGCCGGACCGGGCATTGCCTCCATGTATTTCAGCACATTCGGTGCCTTCATCCTCGAGCATCACTACAAGCTGAAGGCGAAGCCCAAAGGTGGCCTTGCCGCCTACAATCTTGATGGCAAGCGCATCCTCTTCGCAGACCATCGTGAAGACGGGTATGTGTCAGGCGCGGGAGAGAATTTTCATTGCTGGATCGAGGCGGATGGCTGGGCGCTCGATTTCATGGCGCCGGCATTCTGCGACAATGCCAGTGATCTGCAGCTGCCTTCCAGGATGTTCCAACGCCCATTGTCATCGATGGCTCCGTCGATCAACGATCTGACGAAAGCCGGCGACTTCTTCTATCAATCCGAAGCTGACGCAATGAGCCGTCGTTTCGCTGATTGGCGAAAGAATCCAATGATCGGCGACCTTGCGACCGTTGCCACCAACTGGTTCCGCAAATCACCCAAGCAGATGCAATCGTCGATCGCCGCCCGCGATCAGTTTGGAAACAGCAAAACGATACCTCTCGTCGGCAAGTCCCTCGCCGGCACATGGTGAAACCCTGGGCTTCGTCGTCGTCGCGCGACGATCCTGTCTGGCAAGGGCGTCGAGACCGCCCCGACCGGCATCGACCGTGCCGCGTGGATGGAAGCACAGTATTTATGATCTGAGGGGTAGCTCGAAGCTGCGCTTCAGTGTTTCCATCGGCACGTCGGTCTTCACGTTCAGCACGCTCGGAATCCGGGTCAGATGATCGGCCTGGAAACGCCAGTAGCTGTGGAGGTCTGCCGTGACGATGCGCAGGATCGCGTCGCACTCCCCTGTCGTCAGATAGCATTCCATCACCTCGGGCAGACGCCTGACGGCTTCGGCAAACTGCAGCGTGACCTCAGCATCCTGCGTCTTGAACCAGACGCGGGCAAAGACCGTGAGGCCCGCCCCCACCTTGGCAGGGTCGAGGACGGCGACATAACGATCGATGATCCCCGCATCTTCCAGCAATCGCACCCGTCGCAGGCATGGCGAAGGCGACAATCCCACCTCGCTTGCCAGATCGACATTGGAAATGCGCCCGTCGCGCTGAAGCACCTTGAGAATGCGCCTGTCGATCTCGTCCAAAGTCGTTGACATAATATGTCTCTATATTTCCCGATATCGGCATAATCTGCCAAATTCTCTCGCATTGATGAACTCTTTGCAAGCTCATTGCGCGCCGGTTGACCTATCGTGTCACTCGATCAATATGGAGACGAAGGTGATGACGAAACAGATCGGGAAAGTCGTGCTGTCTTACTCCGGCGGCCTGGACACATCCATCATTCTCAAGTGGCTGCAGGAGACATATCGATGTGAAGTCGTTACCTTCACAGCCGATCTAGGCCAGGACGAAGAGCTGGCGCCCGCGCGCGAAAAGGCCGAGGCCCTCGGCGTCAAGGACATCCGCATCGTCGACGTCCGTGAGGAGTTCGTGCGGGATTTCGTCTTCCCGATGTTTCGGGCCAATGCCCTTTACGAGGGACAGTATCTGCTTGGTTCCTCCATTGCCCGACCGCTGATCGCCAAGCATCTCGTCAGCATCGCCAGGGAGGTTGGTGCCGATGCCATCGCTCATGGCGCGACCGGCAAGGGTAATGACCAGGTCCGTTTCGAGCTTGCGGCCAATGCGCTCGATCCATCGATCGAGATCATTGCACCCTGGCGGGTGTGGGATATTCAATCACGCAGCCAACTGATCGACTATGCCGAAAAACATCGGATCGCAATCCCGAGGGACAAGCGTGGAGAAGCGCCCTTCTCGACCGATGCGAACCTTCTGCATACCTCGACGGAAGGAAAGTTATTGGAGGATCCGTCCGTGGTTGCTCCTTCCTATGTCTATCAGCGGACTGTCGACCCCCTGCATGCGCCGAACGAGCCGGAAACCATCACCATTGGTTTCGACAGAGGCGATGCTGTTTCCTTGAACGGCAGCGCTTTAACACCCGCCGCGCTTTTGGCTGCATTGAACAGACTGGGCGGCAGGCACGGGATCGGGCGGATCGATCTGGTCGAGAACCGGTTCGTCGGGATGAAGTCGCGCGGGATCTACGAGACGCCGGGCGGCACGATCCTGCTTGCCGCCCATCGCGGCGTCGAGTCCATCACTCTCGACCGTGCCGCCGCGCATTTGAAGGACGAGATCATGCCGCGCTACGCCGCATTGATCTACAATGGTTTCTGGTTCTCTCCGGAACGGGAGATGCTGCAGGCCCTGATCGACCAGAGCCAGGCCTATGTCAGCGGCGAGGTGACGCTCCGCCTCTATAAGGGCTCTGTGAGCATTGTCGCCCGCAGCTCGCCCTACTCGCTCTACTCGATGGACCTCGTAACGTTCGAGGAAGGCTCCGGCGCCTATGACCATCATGATGCCGAAGGCTTTATCCGCCTGAACGGCCTGCGGCTCAAGAGCTGGGCAAGCCGCAACGCCAGGGCGATCTCGCCTCGTTGATGGCGCTCGACTGCTCTAATGAAGCAGGCTGCCGGACGACTGCGATACCGCCCGGATTAAGGGGCGGTATCCGGGACGGCGCGATAGACCGCAATCTGGTCCGACCGGATCTTTTCCTGCACGGTGTAGGTCGATCCCGCCTGGATATTGATCGTCCATATCCTGTCCGCCTTGGAAGCGTTGGCGTTGAAGCCGGAATTGGGGACCGACTGGAAGCTATTATAGCGATAAAGCTTATAGGAGAGTCCCGGCTTCAGTCCTGAAACCTTCGCCGTCAACGTCAGATCCTCGGCTTGCGGTCGCGTATTCGATCCCTCGCGCATGGCCGGCTTTTCGAATTTTCGATCGGTCGAGAGGCGAACGGGTAGCGTCTTGCCGTCATGGTCGATGATCCCGGTGATCGCCACGCCGTAATTGCTGCCGTCGCGCGGCAGGGAATAGATCGGATGGGACGTCGAGTTCGCCTCCCTGCGGTTGGCCTGGAAGGCCCCGGAAGCGTAGCGATAGACATAGCTCGGCTGGCCGGTCGGGGACCAGAGACCATTGTCGCTGAGGGTGATGACATCATCGGCGTAATAGGCCGCAGGCTTGCTCAAGGGATGTTGCGATGAGATGCCGGTAACCTGCACGATATGGTCATATTCGGTGTCTCCGGCATTTTCGTCGTTGGATCCATCGAAGGAATGGCGGTTTTCGAAGACACTGATGATGACGGGATAGCCCGACGCGACGTTTTCCTTCACCCAAGCGAGGAAATTTTGCGGGTTCTGCGTCGATGTACTGTTCCATTGGACGGCGTTCAGATGCATTTGCGATGCGGCATAGGCGTCGTTTACGCCAAGCAGCAGCTGGCTACCTTCCTTGGATTGGTCGGTCTTCTTGCTGGCGATGGAACGAGCCTCGTATTGGGAGACATATTGGCCATAATAGAGGCCGGCACTGATCAGCGAGACCTCTCCGCAATAGCCGAAATTCGCCGTCCATTGCAGCCGCGGCGGGATATCGTTGGCCTTGCTATATGTCTCGCCAGTGCTCGCCGTGGCCTTGTCGTCGCCGCTTGCGGCTGAGACGCTTGAAAGCGGCGTACCCGCCAACAGGGCGCTGCTGAGGAGCAGGCTGCCAAGGCGCACAGCGCCATTGCTCAGGCGCCTATGTGACCGCCGGGACTGTGCGGCCTCGCCGCGCTTGGCTGGGTTGCGCCTGTGTCTGCTGCCATTAAACATATCATGCCCTTTCGAAGTCATGTTCTGCTCAGGATCGTTGCGGATTGCGGCAATCATTCAACCGGATTGGAGACGATCGTGCGCTTTTAGGCGGCAAGAATGCGGCCCATTCCTGTTCCACCGGGAATTGCAGAACGCCGGGCTCAAGGCTTCGCCATCGAAGCTGCTGCTAAGGTTCGAGGTCGCGCGTCAGCCGATCGAGCAGACGCACTCCCCATCCTGTACCCCAACTCGGGCTTATGGCGCTCTTTGGCAGGTCATAGGCCGGCCCGGCAATGTCGAGATGAATCCAGGGCACGCCGTTGACGAAACGCTGGATGAAATTTGCCGCCGTGCAGGCCCCGCCGAAGGCCGAATCGATATTGCGGACGTCGGCAATCTTCGAATCCATTTCCTCGTCGAAGTTCGGCCCCATCGGCATGCGCCAGACGAGTTCGCCGGTTGTCGAGGACGCCGCCTCCAGGCGCGCTGCGAGCTCGTCATTGTTGGAAAACAGACCGGCGCGTTCGCGGCCGATGCCTGTGACGATGTCGTGGGTGAGTGTCGCCAGATCGATCATGAAGCGAGGGCGGAATGTCGACTGCACATGCCACAGCAGGTCGGCAAGCACCAGGCGGCCCTCATAGTCCGTATCGATGATTTCGATGGTCTGACCGGACAGCGAACGAACGATATCGCCCGGGCGTTGCGCCTTGCCGCCGGGCATGTTCTCGACCAGGCCGATGGCGCCGACGGCATTGACGGCGGCCTTGCGACGGGCAAGCCCCAGCATCAGGCCCGTGACGCAGGCAGCACCTGCCATATCCCCCTTCATCTCGGCCATATCGGTGGCGGACTTGATCGAGATGCCGCCGCTGTCGAAACATACACCCTTGCCGATGAAGCCAAGCGGCGGCGCATCGGGATCGGCGGCGCCCTGCCAACGAAGGATGGCGACATGGCTCTCTTCGCTCGACCCCTGTCCAACGCCGAGAAGGGCGCGGAAGCCCATGCGTTCGAGTTCGGCTTCTCCGAGGATCTCGACCTCGACCCCGGCCTCATTGAGGACGTGCAGGCGGCGCGCAAATTCGGAAGGAGTCAAAATATTAGCCGGCTCATTTATAAGCGAGCGGGCGAGCTCGACGCCTTCGGCAATCGCAGTTTCGCGGCTATAGGCTATCCGAGCCTCTTCCGGTGATGAGGCCAGGACTGAGACATGTCGCTCGGTCGGCAGCTGCGCCTCGGGCTTGCGGGTCCGGTAGGTATCGAAGCGATAGCTTGCAAGGCGAAAGCCGAGAGCCAGTTCTGCTATAGCCCGTGGGGAAAGGTCGGCATCTCCCGGAAGGTCTCCGGCGATGATGATCTTTGCGGCATAGCCTGCCGCCGCTGCAGCGCGGCCACCGAGATCGATGGGAACGGCGCGGCCTGGTCCCGTGCCGACGAAAACAAGGCGGCGATGGCCTGCAAACAGGATCATTGTGTCGTTACTCTTGCCGCGAAAGCCGGCGTCGGCAGCGGCACGTGCAAAAAGCTGCCAATCCAGCTCGGCGAGCAGCTCCACCGTGCGGCTGCCAATCTTCAGATTTTCTCCAGCAAACGCGATCACCGTCGCCTCGGGCTGTTCTGCTTGGATGGACGACGAGAGGGGCGAGAATGAAAAAGTGAGCGATCCGGACATGATGCCTAACAATGGTTGGATTTGGGACTGGCGAGCCGAGGCCTCACCTATGAGCGAAAAGGAAAATGGCAGGCGACCTGCCGCCCATCGACCAGCGTTGTCAGCGCCGGACGTTCGGACCTGCAACGCGCCTGCACCGCTGGACAGCGCGGGTGAAACCGACAGCCGGACGGCGGGTTGGCGGGGCTCGGTATCTCGCCCTTGAGCAGGATGCGCTCGCGCTTCCTGGCACCCCCGATGCGGGGAACCGGGATGGCCGACAACAGAGCCTGGGTGTAGGGATGGGCAGGCCTGTGAAACAGAAGATCGGTCGGGCCGATCTCCACGATCGAGCCGAGATACATGACGGCCGTGCGATCCGAGACCTGGCGTACAACGCTCAAATCATGGGCGATGAAGAGGATGGTCAGTTGCAGCCGCTTGCGCAGATCGGCAAAGAGATTGACGATCTGCGCCTGCACGGAAACGTCGAGCGCGGAGACGGGCTCGTCGGCGATAATCAGCTTCGGCTCCAGCGCCAGCGCTCTGGCTATGCCGATGCGCTGACGCTGGCCGCCTGAAAACTCGTGCGGATAGCGATCGAGAAACGAGGTGGGCAGACTGACGATGTCCATCAGCTCCCGCAGCCGCTCAGCGATCCCGGCTCGATCGGCAATCTTGTGCACCCGCAATGGCTCAGCCAAAAGATCGCCGACACGCCGACGCGGATTGAGCGAGGCGGCGGGATCCTGGAAAATCATCTGCATGTGTTGCCGATAAGGGCGCAATTGCTGCATCGACAGCGGCGCGATATCGGTTCCCTCAAGCAGGACCCGGCCGGAGCTGACCTCGTAAAGACGGACCAGGCAGCGGCCAAGCGTGGATTTGCCGCAACCGGACTCTCCGACCAGACCCAGGGTTTCTCCGGGAAAGACGTCGAAGGAAACGGCGTCGACCGCGTGAATGGGCTGTCCGCTACCGGGAATGAAGGTCCGGCCGACGACAAAGGTCTTGGAAAGACGCTCGACGCTGAGAAGCGGTGCGGCTCCCTGGAAGGATGAAGGGGCATAGGTGGCCGTCATGATGGCTGGTCCATATTGCTGGAACTTTGGGATCTCGCGGCTGGCCGACCGCTTGCGTCGATAAAGCATCGTGCTTCGCGCCCACTGGCGACCTGCAGTGGCGGCAATTGGGCGCAGACGGGCAATCGTGTGCGGCATCGCGGGCCGAAGACACAGCCGCTCGGGCGTCTTCCGGGTTGAGGTGGCGAGCCGGGGATGGAGATGAGCCGTTCCGGACGTGGACCGTCCAGCGGCGGAATGGAATCGAGCAGACCCCAGGTGTAGGGATGCCAGGCATCGTCGAAGATCGCGTCGCATGGACCCTGCTCGACGATGCGTCCCGAATACATCACAAGGACGCGATCGGCCATTTCGGCAACCACGCCCATGTCATGCGTGATGAGGACGATCGACGATCCGAAGTCGCGTCTCAGGCGCCGAAGCAGATCGAGAACCTGCGCCTGGACGGTGACATCAAGCGCCGTGGTCGGCTCGTCGGCGATCAGCAGCGACGGATTGCACGAGAGCGCCATGGCGATGACGGCCCGCTGGCGCATGCCGCCTGACAACTGGTGCGGATAGCGCTCCGCCGCCATGCGCGGATTGGCGATACCGACCTCGCCCAGGAGTTCGACGGCGCGGTTCCAGGCCGCGCGGCTGGATATGCCGGCGTGAGCGCGTATCTGCTCGACGATCTGCCAGCCAATCGTATGGACCGGCGTCATTGCAGTCATCGGGTCCTGGGAAATCAGGGCAATCTGCCGCCCCCGGATGTCCTTTAGCGCTTTTTGCGAGGCGCGAAGAATATCCTGCCCCTTGAACAGGGCCGAGCCCCCGACCCTCGAGGAAAGCGGATCGAGCAGTCCGAGCATGCTCAAAAGAGCGACCGATTTGCCCGAACCGGACTCGCCGACGATGCACAGGGTCTCGTCCTCGTTGACCTGGAAGGATAGATCGTCGATCACGCCGATCGTGCCGTTGCGGCTTGCAAAGGAGACCGACAACCCACGGACGTCGAGAAGAGGTGCTGTCATATTATTGGCTCCTCATGCGGGGGTCGAGCACGACATAGGCCATATCGACGATGGCATTGGCCACCACCACGAAGAACGAGGCGTACATGACGCTCGCCATGATGACCGGCAGATCGAGGCTTTGCAGGGAATCATAGGTCAGCTTGCCGACGCCATTCAGTCCGAAGAGGACTTCGGTCATCAGCGCCCCACCACCGACAAGGGCACCGAAATCGAGCCCGAACATGGTAATGAAGGGGACGAGAGACATGCGCAGGGCGTGCCGCAGCAGGACGCGCGTTTCCGACAGACCTTTCGCCCGGGCCGTGCGGATAAAGTCTTCCTGATAGATTTCGACGATATTGGCGCGCAACACGCGGCCATAGATTCCGATGAATCCCAATGCCAAAGTGAGCCAAGGCAATAACAGCGCCTTGAACCATCCGATCGGGTCTTCGTGCAGTGGAACATAGCCAAGAGGCGGCACCCAGGAGAACAGGATCGTATCGTGCAATCTGTTCTGCGAGAGAAGATTGGTCATCTCGCCCAGCCAGAAGACAGGTATGGCCACACCCGTCAGGGAGAGGATCATCAAAAGCCTGTCGACGAGGCTATGCCGGCAGGCAGCGGCAACAATGCCGACGGCAAGGCCCCCGACCACCCAGAACAATGCCGCGCCAAAGACGAGCGAGAGGGTCACAGGCGTGGCTTCGATAATCGCCGGCACAACCTTCAAGCCGCGATTGACGAAGGAAACGAGATCCTGCGTGACGAAGAGCTTCTTCATCATCACCACATATTGCACCGGCAATGGCTGATCGAGGCCGAAATCGTGACGCACGGCAACCAGCGTCTCCGGGGCGGCATTCTTGCCGGCGATACGGGCAGCCGGGTCGGAGCCCGGTGTTGCAAAGAAGATCAGGAAGACGAGGACGCTGATGCCGAACATCACGAACAACATCTGGACGAGGCGCTGGAAGAGAACGATCAACATGGCCGCCTCACGGTCTTAGCTTGGCGCGGGGGTCAAAGGCATCGCGCACGCCGTCGCCGAGAATGTTGAGGGCGACGATGGTGACGATGATGACGAGGCCGGGCGCGGTCGATACCCATGGCCGGCTGTAAAGCAGGCTTTGCCCGTCGCGAATAATCGTGCCCCAGCTGGCGCCGGGTGGCTGGACGCCGAGGGAGAGGAACGACAATGCCGTTTCCGTCGCGATGTTCAACGCCATCATCAGCGGCACGAACACGATGAGTGTGGTGATGACATTGGGCAGCACGTCGCGGACCAGGATCCGCAAAGGCGGCACTCCGAGGCCAATCGCCGCCATGACGAACTCGCTCCGGCGCAAGGCAAGAACCTGGCCTCTGATCGGCCGGGCGACATAGGGCACATAGATGATGCCGATGATGACGATCGGGATCACGAGACTGCCGGAATCGATCGTGAAAGGCCCAATCTCGATATGAGCGGTGAGCAGAACGATCGAAAGGCAGATCGCAAGGAGATAGATCGGGAAGGCCCAGAGGATGTCGAGGACGCGCGACAGGAGCTGATCGATCCAGCCGCCGAAGAAACCGGCGCAGATGCCGACGATTGCCGCCAAGACCAGCGTGATCGCCGTAGACACGCTGCCGATGAACAGGGTGGCGCGCCCGCCATAGAGCAGCCTTGCCATCACATCCCGACCCTGCTCGTCGGCGCCGAGGAAATAGGCATTGAAACGCCATGTCGGGCCGATCGGCACGACGCCGATCCCAAGCCCTTCGGTGGAGGGCGCAAGCACAGGCACGCTCTCGCCATCCAGTGTGATCTCGGCTTCAAGATTGGAATTGAACGGATCTACGCCAGCAACGTGCTCGGCATAGATGGGTGCAAGCAGCGATGCCAGGATGATGACGAGCAGAACGAGCGTCGCCATCATCGCCGATCGATCGCGCCAAAGCTTGGCTAGGGCCTGCCTCCAGGGACCAGGCGCCGGCGCATCCAGCTGTTCATTATGCTCGGCCATTTTCGCCCGCGCCGATTGAGAGGTGGCACTCTCAATCGGCGCCATCGGTTCGGGAGCATCCAGCTGTTGGGGGTCAGAACTTAGCATGCCCGGCTCCGTCATCGCCCTAGTGCACCCAGGCCAGTGTATAGGCCCAGGCATTGGTGGCCGTGGAGTATTTGAAGTTGCCGATGCGCTTGGAGACCAGCGTCACCTGCTTTGGATTGAACAGCGGGATCAGCGGTGCTTGCTTCATCGCGTCTTGGTCGATCGCGGCCCAGAGCTTGGCGGCGGCGGCCGGGTCCGTGATCCCGAGCGCCATGGCCTTCTCCATCTGTTGCTGGAGTGTCTGGTCGCAGAAGCCCGATATGTTCGGCGAGGAGTCCGAACCCTTTCGAAACGAACCGCATCCAAGCAGCACGTTCAGGAAGTCGCTGGCTGCGGGATAATCCCCGTACCATTGCGTCACCGACAGCTGGACCTTGTTGTTGGAATTCTGGATATGGCCGAAGTGGATATTGGCCGATATCGATTTGACGCTGGCGGTGTAGCCGATCTTGTTGAGGACGCTTTGCAGATATGAGCCGATGTTGCGGGATATTTCGCCATCATCGATGACGATCGTGACAGGTTGCCCCGCCGTGCCGGACTCACCAACAAGGTGCTTTGCCTTCTCAATATCCGGCGCCGACCACGTCGCTCCGGGCGACTTGGTATAGAGGCAGAATGAATTATAGCCTTGCAGGCCGGGCGGCAAAACCTGGCAGGTCGGTGTCGCGAGATTGCGGCCCCCGAAGAAGTTGACCATGGCCTTCAGATCAACGGCATAGGACAAGGCCTGGCGAGCCTTGAGGTTGTCGAACGGTGGCAGATTGACGTTGAGCGGCAGATACCAGAAGGCGAGCTGCGGATCGAGATGGACCTGGCTTGGGTATTTCGTGCCGAGCTCGGCAAGACGCGTGGTTGGCGGCTGATCGAACATGCTGTCCGCCTGGCCATTGAGGACGGCATTGACCTGGGCGTCTTCGGTCAGGCCGAAATCGAGCTCGAACTGGTCGACATAGCCATCCGGCTGCGCTTCGACGCTCCATTCCTTGAAATGCGGATTGCGTGCCCAGACGAGAGCCTTGTTCGGATCATAGCTCTGGATCGCATAGGGACCTGTACCGGGTATGGGTTCGATGCCGGCATCCTGAGGCGGTGTTTCCTTCGGCAGGATCGAGGCGTGCGGCATCGCCAGCTTGTCGAGGAATTCCGCGTCCGGCGCCGTCAGATTGATCGTGATCGTCGCGTTTGGCTTATCTGCGACGACACCGCCATTGAGCGTGCAATCGGCCGGCTTTTCAAGACAGGCGTCAGCGCCGACGATCCCGTTGAACCATGTCCCGGATGTCGGGCTCGACACCTTGAAGATGCGCTGGAAGGAAGCCACGACATCGTCGGTGGTCAGCTCCTTGCCATTGGAGAACTTGATGCCCTTGCGCAGCTTGAAGACATAAGTCTTGCCATCATTCTGAATGGCAGGCATGGCTTCAGCAAGATCAGGAACCACGACGAGACTGTCGGCGCCTCCGCCCTTTTGAAACGCGACGAGGCCATCATAGATGCCGGGAAAATAATTCCAGTATTGGGGAGCATAGTTGATCTGCGGATCGATTGTTCCGCCGGCCGACTTGGAGACGAGGCGCACGGTCCCTCCGCGGTGCGCCTTCATCAGCTCGGCACGGCTTTCGGCCGCCAGCGACGCGCCGGGCAAACATCCCAGGGCCATGAATGCAATGGTTAGTGAAGGCAGAACCTTCGTTCTTCTCGGCATGAAACTCCCCTCCGCTTCCGCCTGGATGACGGTTATATGTGCCGTCCGGGCAAACCCTCGGGGCACGAACAGGAACGCGTCAAGCGTTCCATTCCGCGGAGACTAGGATGGCTGCGCCTGGATGGGAAATTTATTTTGTTGCGTTTTTCGATAGATAAATTTTATCATCAGGCATGCTCAAATATGCCGAAAGCTTCTGTGTCCTGGTCGAAGAGCTGCATTTCAGCAAGGCCGCCGCGCGGCTGCATCTGACCCAACCCGCCCTATCGCACCAGATCAAGAAGCTGGAACAGACGATCGGATGCACTCTGCTGCGACGGTCGCCGCACAAGGTCATTCTCACCGAAGCCGGCATGATCCTGGCGCGAGAGCTGGGAGCCGCCTTGAGCCATGTCAACCGGGCGGTCCAGCAGGCTCAGGATGCCGCGCGCGGCGATGCCGGCGCCTTGGCCGTCGGCTATTGCGAACTGCCTCAGGCCGGCCATATGACAACCATTATCCGCCGTTACAAGGCGCTTTATCCCGGCGTCGACGTCACCCTGCGCAATCTGCCGACCAATGATCAGGCCGTGGCGCTGGCGGCAGGCTCGATCGATGTCGCCTTTCTTCATCCGCCCTTGCATCATGCGCAGCTGGTGATGCGCCAAGCCGGCGAGGAGCCGATCATTGCGGCGCTTCCGGCCGACCATGCATTGGCCGAAAAACCTGCGCTCTTACTGGGTGACCTCATGTCGGAGCGACTGATTGTCTGCGCCGAAGCGACAGGGGCCTTCATGTATCACTCGATACTCGCCGCTTGCGGAAAGGCCGGCTTTCAACCGCAATTGCGCGAGGAAAAGAACAGCTGGCATGCCATGCTCGACCAGGCCGCGTCCGGTCTTGGCGTCGCCTTCGTGCCGGAATCGCTGACCAGCAACACACATTCCCAGCTGGTCTTCCGACACATCGAGAATTTCGATGTGAGGTTGCAGACGGCGATTGCGACAGCGGGAGAGCCCTCGAGACCGGCGGTAACCCGGTTTCTGGCAACCGCTGCCTCATGCCTGAAGGAGCAGGCCGGCCGCGGAACCGGTGAGGCACGGTAGGTTCGGCGCCGCAATGCCATGCGCGGACATCATGAAGACTGCTTCACAAGCGGCCTTCATGATGCAGCCGAGCTGGCGCAGGTCTTCGCCGATCAATGGAGAGACGCGCTGGCCGCGGCCCGTTCATCCTTGTCGTGCAGGGCAAAGCGATCGACCATGTCGGCGCTCGCCCGGTTAAAGCCGCGCACCTGCACCTCGATACCCGCCCGGCGGAATTTCATGACCACCTTGTCGAGTGCGCCCACGGCCGTAATGTCCCAAAGATGTGCCTTGGTGACATCGATGATGATCTTCCCGGCCGTCTCGGAAAACGTGAAGGCGTCGACGAAGCTTTCCGCCGATGCGAAGAATATCTGCCCCTCCACCCGATATGTCACGGCACCGGTCTGCAAGTCCTCCCACCTGTCGACGGCGAACAATCGCGCCACCTTGCTCGCAAAGAAGATGCCGGACAAAAGTACGCCCACGATGACGCCCTTTGACAGATCCTGGGTGGCAAGCACGCTCGCCACTGTCGCCAGCATGACGATCGACGACGTCCCGGGATGGCGCTTCAAGTCGATGATCGATTTCCACGAGAAGGTGCCGATCGACACCATAATCATCACGGCGACAAGTGCGGCAACCGGGACAATGCGCAGGACGTCATCAAGCACCAGCAGCAACACGAGCAGGAAAGCGCCGGCGACGAAGGTGGACAGTCGACCTCGCCCGCCCGAGGTGACATTGATGACGGACTGGCCGATCATGGCGCAGCCACCCATGCCGCCGAACAGTGCCGAGACGATATTGCCGGCTCCCTGCCCCATGCATTCGACGCTCTTGTTGCTCGGCGTATCGGTGAGATCGTCGACGATCTGCGCCGTCAGGAGCGATTCGAGCAGGCCGACGGCTGCAAGCGCCACGGCATAGGGAAAGATGATTTTCAGCGTTTCGAAGGTCAGCGGCACCTGCGGGACGGCAAAGGGTGGCAACGCCTTGGGCATTTCGCCGAGATCGGCAACCGTTTCGACATGAATGCCGAAGCCGAGCACCACGCAGGTGACGACGACGATCGCCACCAGCGGTGAAGGAACATGCCGGGTGACGTGGGGAAAGAGGTAAATGACCGCCAGCCCGATCGCGATCAGGAGATAGGTGACATGAGGCACGCCGATCAATTGCGGAAGCTGTGCAACGAAGATCAGAATGGCCAGGGAGTTGACGAAGCCGGTCATGACGGAGCGCGACACGAACCGCATCAGCCGACCGAGCTTTAGGGCGCCTGCGATGATTTGCAGCACCCCCATCAGGATCGTTGCGGCAAAGAGATACTGGATGCCATGATCGCGCACCAGCGGTCCCATGAGGACGGCTGTCGATGCCGTCGCCGCCGAAATCATCGCCGGACGGCCACCGGTCAAAGCCGTCACGCAGGCGATCGCCACCGATGCGAATAGACCGACCTTTGGGTCGACGCCGGCAATGACCGAAAATCCGACGGCCTCCGGAATGAGCGCAAGGGCGACGACGATACCCGACAGAATATCGGCGCGGATGTTGGAGAACCACTCCTGGCGGTAGTTTGAAAAAGATCGCATTGGAAAATGTTCACAGTTGAAGGCAACGACCGAAGGGATCGGTCACGGAAAAGTTGCGTTGCTGTGTTGTCTGGCGGATAGGCGGCCAGAAGAGCCACCCGGAGTTTCACCGGGTCCTTGTGGATGCGCGTTGGTAGCGAAGAAATCGATGCGATGCAACGCCGATGCCGATAAACTTCGCGCGCGTCATCGTGGCGATCCGCCGCGACGGTTCGCGTCTCGCGGCACAACCGTGTCGTTCGGCACTTGCCGGATGTTTCAACGCGGCGGGGCGATGGAACCGCGCGGGATCAGCCGGCACTCCATCTTCAGCCGGACCGGTGGCTTCTTCGGCTGGGCAACCTTCTCCAGCAGTTCAGCCACGGCCCATTGCCCCATATCCTCGTGCGGCAGCTTCAAGGTGGTGAGCGGTGGCAGAATTTTCCGGGCAAGGCTGTCATCGTCGAAACCGACGACGGAAATGTCGTCCGGGATTTTCAGACCTCGCAGTCTGATCGCATCATAGGCGCCCATGGCCACACGGTCTGAAAAGCAGAAGACTGCGGTCGGCGGCGACGGCATGTCGAGCAGATGCAGCATCTTCTCCCGGCCAAGATCAAGCGACCAGGCGCCCGAAGCGATCAGCTCCGGATCAACGGCAATGTCATAGGTGGTCAGCGCCTGGCGGTAACCGCTCAGCCGGTCACGGGCCGCCTCCAGCCTGTCCTTGCCCGCGTCGATCATGGCAATCCGGCGATGGCCCGCCTTGATCAGCGCTTCCGTCGCGGCAAAGCCGCCGGCAAGATCGCCCGGGATGATGGACGAGAACTCCGCCCGTTGTTGATGGCAGTTCAGGAGCACCGTCGGATAGTTTTCGAGTTTCGACGGCAATACCGGCGCCAGCTGGGTGATCAGCGTTGCATAAATCACGCCAACGATCTGGCGTCGGCCCAGGTAATCGAGAATGGATTCCGCGAATTCGACCTGTCCGCCGGTCACGACGGTAAGCGCCGCAAGCCCCTGGCCTTCGGCGGCTTCACGCACGCCATCGATCAAAGGTGCGGCATGATGCGAGGCCATCAGATCGTCGATCAGAAGCACAATGATCCCGCTGATCGGGCCATTGGCGGGCGTCGTCTTGCGATAGCCGAGCTCCTCGGCCACGGCCAGAACGCGCGTGCGCATCTCTTCCGATACGCGCTTGCCGGGCGCCGCATTCAATACCAGTGAAACCGTTGCGTGCGAAACGCCGACCTTTGCGGCGATATCGGACATTGTTGGGCGTTTCGTCGTTTTGTCGTTCACTCGGTTTCTTTCCTGGACAGCTGCGCGCACGTTAGAAAATCTGGCGGACAATGTGAAGCGGCGGCTCTTGCGGATGTTATGTTTTTAAGTTACGAAACTTATATGTAACTTACTTTGTGACTAAATCCAACTGGAAAGCTTGCGGCCCATGACTATCGCCTCTCGCCGTTTCACCGACACCCAATCCGGGCCGCGTTCGCGCCTGTCATTGGATGGGACCTGGGACTTTCAGCTGGAGGGGCGGGCACGCACGACCATCCCCGTCCCCGGACCGTGGCAAGCGCACCTGACCGATCTGCGTGCCGCAGCCGGCGTGGCAACCTATTCCCGCGCAATCGAAGTGCCGCGCGACTGGCTCGGGCGCCAGGTCGTCGTGCATTTCGGCGCGGTGAACTATTTCGCGGAAGTCTCGGTCAACGGTCGCCGGCTGGGGTCGCATGAGGGCGGCTATCTGCCGTTTGAATTCGTCGTTCCAGCCGACATGCACGGAAAGGAACTGCAGCTTGATGTGCGCGTGACGCTGCCGAGCGCCGATGCGCAAGCCTTTCCCGATTTTCCATTCGATGAAATTCCGCACGGCAAGCAGAGCTGGTACGGCATGCTGGGCGGCATCTGGCAATCCGTCTGGCTCGAATGCCGCAGCGAGGCGCATATTGCGCATCAGCGTATTCGCGCCGATCTCGTGACCGGCGATGTGACTGTCGACGTCGAACTGGCTGCGGGCTTCACCGGCACAATGAAGGTGACGCTTCTCGACAGAAACGGCAAGGTGGCGGCATCCAGCGAACTTGCGCTTGATCAGCAAACACATGCGTCCGCCGAGCTGAACATCGCGACAGTCGAGGCCTGGTCGCTCGATGAGCCCACGCTTTACCGCGCAGTCGTGGAGCTCTCTGAGGGCGATGTCGTCATCGATGCCATCGCAGAGAATTTCGGCTTTAGAACCTTCGAGGCGCGAGATGGAAAATTCTTCCTCAACGGTCAGCCATTCTACATGCGCGGTGCGCTTGACCAGGATTATTACCCCGAAGGCATCTACACGCCACCGTCGCTCGCGTTTCTCGAGGATCAGGCACGCAAGTCGAAGGAGCTCGGCCTCAATCTCCTGCGCTGCCATATCAAGGTTCCCGACCCCCGCTACTATGACGTGGCCGATCGCTTCGGCCTTCTGGTCTGGACTGAAATCCCCAATATCCAGACGTTCACCGAGAAGTCCGCTCAGCGCTTGCTCGATACGATGGAAGGCATTCTGCGTCGCGATGGCAACCACCCCTCGATCGTGATCTGGACCATCATCAACGAAGACTGGGGGACGCGTCTCCTCGAAAGCGCCGACCAGCGTTCCTGGCTTCGCAATGCCTATCACTGGCTCAAGAAAAAAGACCCGACGCGGCTGGTCGTCGACAACTCCGCCTGCGTTCCGAACTTCCATGTCGTTTCCGATATCGACGATTATCATTACTATGCTTCGGTGCCGGAAATGGCGCGCGAGTGGGCCGACTGGGTTGCAGCTTTCGCCAAGCGCCCCGACTGGTCCTATTCGCCGAACGGCGATGCGACGCGGCGGGGCAACGAACCCCTCGTCGTCTCCGAATTCGGTGTGTGGGGACTGCCGCACCCCGAAAAGCTCACGAAAAATGGAGACGAGCCGTTCTGGTTTATCAACGGTCTCGAATGGGACAGCGAGGGCGCGACCTATCCTCATGGTGTTGAGCAGCGCTTCCGCACCTATCAGTTCGACAAGGTCTTTCCGTCCTTCGGCTCCTTCATCGAAGATACTCAGTGGCATCAGTTCAATGCGCTGAAGTTCGAGATCGAAGAGATGCGCCGCCATGCCTCGATTCAGGGTTATGTCATCACCGAACTCACCGACCTGCACTGGGAGGCGAACGGCCTGATGGACATGGAGCGCAACACCCGCGCTTACCACAACCGCTTCCATGAGGTGAATGGTGACGTCGTCATCGTTCCGCGCATGCAGCGCTATGCGGCTTGGGCGGGTAGCACCGCCACCGTCGAGATCGAGATCTCATCAGGTGGCAAGGTCCTGCCGGCGGCAGAATTGAGCTGGAGCATCGACGGGGTCGCAGCTGGCATGATGCCGGTCCCCGCCCAGGATGCGACCTCGGTGCATCGCCTGCCGCCACTTGCATTGTCATTTGCGGCGGACGCGGGCGGAAAGCGGGTCAGCGTCCAATTCACGCTTACCGTCGGGGAGAGAGAGATTGCGCGCAACAGCCTCGATGTCAGCGTCTATTCTCCTCGCGCCAAGCCGACACTGTCGGTCTTTTCCGCAGAGCCGGAGATTAAACGCTATCTGACGGATCTTGGCTACGCGATCGTCGATGCAGACCAGGCGGATGTACGCGTGGTATCGACGCTCAGCCAGGCCGACATCGACGCCATGGAGCACGGCGCCCGTTACGTGACCCTTGCCGACGTCGCACCCTTGCCCTTTGGCAATCTGCGCAATGATCAGCCGAACTGGAACTATCCGACCGGGGGCGATCGAGGGCAGGCGATGCCCCAGATGCGCGTGACCGAGCGCAACGGCACCATCTGGAAAGGCAACTGGGTGACCGGCTTCAGCTGGGTAAAGCGCACAGGCGCATTCGATCGCCTGCCCGGCGGCCCGCTCAACGACCTCTCCTTTGTCGGCGTCAATCCCAACCGCGTCATGACCGGGTTCAGGCCGATCCATTTCGACGGGCTGGTTCATGCCGGCACGATGGCAGGCTGGATTCACAAGCCCTGCGCGACGATCGCCGAACGACGGGTTGGTGCCGGTCGCATCGTCGCGACGACCTTCGGTCTGATGCGTGAGGCACCAGGTGCCGATCCGGTCGCCGCGACCTTGTTGGATTGCGTCATCGAAACTGCGGTCGGATAGGCGGCCCTGACGATCAATCGCCGCGCATGACCGGGAGGAGGTTTAGGTGGCCAACACAGTTGCAGGCGTGAGCATCCACGGCGTTTCCAAGAGTTTTGGCGCGGTAGAGGTGCTCAACGACATCTCGCTCGGCATCGAGCGCGGCGAGTTCGTCGTTTTCCTCGGCGCGTCCGGCTGTGGCAAGTCGACGCTGCTGCGGATGATCGCCGGGCTGGAGACGGTTTCCGGCGGCGAGATCTGGATCGATGGGCGCCGTGTCGATCAGCTGACACCGGGCCAGCGCGGCGTTTCCATGGTGTTTCAGTCCTATGCGCTCTATCCGCACATGAGTGTTCGGGAAAACCTTGCCTTCGGACTGGTCAATATCGGTACGTCGAAAGCGGAGATCGCAACCCGGATTTCGACTGCGGCCAAGATGCTCGAGATGGAACATCTGCTCGACCGAAAGCCGGCCCAGCTCTCCGGTGGCCAACGTCAGCGCGTCGCGATCGGTCGTGCGATTGTCCGCGAACCCGATGTCTTTCTGTTTGACGAACCCCTGTCAAACCTGGATGCCGGTTTGCGCACGCGCACCCGTTTCGAGCTGGCTCAGTTACACGAACGTCTCGGCGCCACGATGGTTTTCGTGACCCATGACCAGATCGAGGCAATGACGCTTGCAACCCGGATCGTCCTTCTCAACAAGGGAAGGATCGAGCAGGTGGGCGCACCCATGGAGATTTATTCCCGGCCGAGCACGCGCTACGTCGCGCAATTCGTCGGCGCGCCGCCGATGAATTTCCTGCCGGTCGCCACAATCGAGGATGCTGCGGGCGGCGCGATTGCCGTTACCACCGCCGGCACAAGGCTGCAAACCGCCATTCGCTTCGATGACCTGCCGGCCGACACCCTCACGCTTGGCGTTCGACCGGAGAACCTGACGGTCGCTCCCGACGGCGCGGTGAAAGGCCGGGTCGTCACCGTCGAGCAGATGGGCGACCGCTCGCTCATCCATGCCGAACTTGGCGATGGCACGTGGATCATCGGCGTCGACGTGCCCGCCACAGCCGTGCGCAACGGCGCGGACATCGCCTTTGCCGCCGACGGTGCAAAGGCGGCGTTGTTTGACGGCATGGGCAAGGGATATCACGCAGCCGGCTAGGCTGCGGCGCAAGACATGACGGCCTTCCGTTCGCGGTGGCCCCGGCAGGAAAACCGAGCAGCCTGGAGGAGTGAAAATGCGTAATCTATTGAAAGCATCAATCGCGGCAATAGCCGTCATGACTGCCTTTCCGGCATTCGCAGTCGAGAATGTCGTCTGGTGGGACTTTCTGTCCGGAGGCGACGGGGTGCGCATGAAGGCGCTGATCCAGCGCTTCAACGAAGAGCATAAGGACAAGATCGAGATCAAGGGGACCACCCTTGAATGGGGCGTTCCCTATTATACCAAGCTGCAGACATCTGCGGCTGTCGGCCAGGGGCCGGATATTGCAACCTACCACCTGTCGCGTCTGGCGGGTGCGGTGTCTGCCAAAACGGTATCGCCGATCGATCCGAAGGAACTCGAGGCCGTCGGTCTCAAGGATAGCGACTATCCGCCGAACGCCATCGCTGCCTCAACCGTCGACAAGGTCCGCTATGCCGTTCCGTTCGACGTGCATGGCGAGGTGCTTTACTACAACAGGACTGTGCTCAAGGAGCTCGGTGCCTTGGGGGCCGACGGCAAGCCCACGGGTATCGACACGCTGGATGGCTGGCGTGCCTTGCTCGCCAAGGCCAAGGCCGCCGGCAAGAACGGCGTCGTCATCGCGTCGTCCAACGGCGACCTGCGCGATATCTACACGCTGTTCGGCCAGCTTGGCGGTGAATTGACCGCCAATGGCAAGTTCCTGCAAGGGGACAATCTCGACAAGATGGAGAAAGCCTATAACGAGGTTGCCGATTGGGTGAAGCAGGGGTGGGCGCAGCCCTATATCGATTCCGAAACCATCACCCCGACCTTCCTCGCCGGGCAGTCCGCCTTCTTCCTCAACGGCAACTGGGAACTGCCGACCATGGAAACCGAAAAGGCCAAGGGCAACGGTTTCGATTATGGTATGGTCAATATCCCGGCCTGGATGGGCAAGCCCGCCAACTGGTCGGACTCGCATTCCTTCGTGATCCCCAACAATGTCGGGGTGACGATGACGCCGGAAAAGCGCGCCGCAGTTCTCGAAGTCATCCACTGGATGAACGTGAACTCGCTGGAATGGGCTGCAGCCGGCCATATTCCGGCCTATCTGCCAGTCAGCACGTCCGATGCCTATAAGGCACTCAAGCCGCAGGCGGACTATGCCGCCATGGCGCTCAATGCCTTCTACATGCCGAAGACGCCGCTCACCGGCGCTGCGTCCAAATTCGACGACGACTGGCAGAACATGGCGTCCGGCCCGCTGAATGGCGAGGGAGATGTGAAGGAAACGCTTGAGAAGTTCCGCGATCACATGAACTCTCAGTGACGGTTTTCTTCAACGATCCCGGGGCTCCTCCCTGCCCCGGGATCGCATAAGCGAAATAGGTGATGGATGGCCGCAGTCAGCAACAGGAAGCAGGACAACGTAATTGCAGCGCTGCTGGTCGCGCCGGCGGTCATCGCGTTCCTGGTGATCTTTGCCTATCCGACATGGCGCATGGTGGCGATGAGCCTGACCAATGCGCCGCTGATCGGTCCGGGCGAATGGGTGGGCCTCGATAATTACGTACGTCAATTGTCATCGCCGCAACTGCAAAGAGCGCTTCTGAACACATTGTATTTCATCCTTCTGACCGTCGTCCCGGGCACACTGCTTGCGCTTGTCATTGCCATGGGCGTCAGCCGCCTGAGCGGGCGCATACAGATGCTGGTGCTGGCGGGGTTCTTCCTGCCGTCGATCCTGCCGGTCTCCGTGGTGACGCAGATCTGGACCTGGATTGCCAACATGCAATATGGCGTCCTGCAAAACCTTATCGGTCTTTTTACCGGCGGCCGTCCGCTACCGGTGCTGCGCGCTCCGGCCTATTTCATGCCCTCGGTCGCCGTCGTGACGATCTGGTGGACGATCGGTTTCAACATCCTGCTGTTTCTTGCCGCGCTGCGCAGCATCTCGCCCGATGTCTATGAAGCGGCTGCACTCGACAATGCCAGCCGCTGGCGGGTGTTTTCGAAAATTACCTGGCCGCTCATCTGGCCGGTGACGGCACTGGTGCTGACGCTGCAGCTGATTGCGCAGTTCAAGATCTTTGCGCAGCCTTACCTGCTCGGCTATTTCGCTCATACGCCAGCGGATGCGCAATCGGTGGTCATGACCGTCATCTACGACCTCGCCTTCAAACAGAACAAGGGCGGCGAAGGCGCCGCGGTCGCCACGATCCTGTTCATCATCATCCTGATTGCCTCCGTCCTCCAGTATCAGTTCCTGCGTGCGCGAGGCGAGAAATGAGCAATTCGATGATTGATCGGCAGGCAGGCCTGGCAACGGCGGGCAGACGCGTTGCCTCGGGAAAATGGGTGAGCCGCGGGCTTACAGCACTCACGCTCTTCGCAGCGCTGATCTGGTTTTTCCCGCTTTACTGGGCGATCATCACCTCGCTCAAATCCGACACCGAGGTGGTGAGCCGAACCACCTCGCTTCTGCCCTCGGCGCCGACAATCGAGCCCTACCGCTACGTGATCGCGCATTCGAGCATCGTCCAATGGTACATCAACTCGGTCGGCACGTCGGCGCTCATCGCCATCCTGGTGCTGGCGATGAGTGTCTGTTGCGCTTATGCGCTCAGCCAGATTCAGTTTCCCGGAAGGCGGCTGATCTACGGCGCGCTGATCGCCTCGGTGATGGTGCCGGCCGAAGCGCTCATCATCAACCATTTCGTGCTGATGAACACCTTCGGCCTGATCAACAGCTGGGGCGGAATCATAGTACCGCAGCTGGTCGTCCCATCCGTCATCATCATTCTCAAGCAATTCTTCGACCAGATTCCGAAGGAATTCCGCGAGGCGGCGATGCTCGACAATGCCGGGCATCTGACGACGCTTTGGAAGATCTACGTGCCGATGAACTGGGGGGTCATGACGGCGCTCGGCATCACGACCTTCATCGCGGCGTGGAACAATTTCCTCTGGCCGTTCCTGGTTGCGACGTCGGATGCCACCATCACCATTCCCGTCGGTATCACCCAGGTCAAGGACGTCTTCGGCGTGCGTTTCGCCAAGGACATGGCAGCAGCGGTTCTGGCCGGTCTTCCCGTCGCCATTCTTTACCTTCTCTTCCAAAGACAGATCACGCGCGCCATCATGCTGTCAGCCGGGATCAAGGGGTAGAGACGCCATTCATCAAGCAGATACGCCCAGATTGTGGAATGACTGGCCGCCGCAAACGGCGTAGCGCTACATGGACTTGGGCTCGAAATCGATGAGCGCCGCTATTTTACAGGTCTCCGTGCGGAAAACACCATGGAGTGGAACTCGACATGCAGCCTTCGCGACGGGCGGGACCGTTCCACCGCCATTGCCATAAAAGCCGCAAGTGGCGCTGCGCCAAGTTTGATCGACTGGTTTGCGGGACTTGGCGCCGCCATGTTTGAACGGTTTGTTCGATGATTGCACCGCTTATTGCTGTGCAGGCGCCGTTTTCTGTATCTTGTCCTGGACCTTTTTAACCAGCGCCGGGTCCTTCTTCGCAGCCGTTAGAATAGCGTTGTATTCGTCCAGCGACATGTCCGGAGATGTCTGAA
>NZ_JAELTU010000113.1 GCF_016429015.1 Rhizobium sp. ASV20 | reverse complement strand
CTTCGATGTATCCGAATAAAGGTGATCATCCGTGACCGTCGGGTCGGAGATGTGCAGGTCGGTGAGGTGAACGAAGGTCGTGTGGGCCGTCATGGCGTCGTTTCCTGTGCGTGGTGCGCTTTCCGGGGATGCCTTGCAAAGGCGCTTGCGTGTGTGACGACACATCGATACACAGGGGACATGACAGGTGAATGAAGGTTCATTCAGAATGGAATTGGATCCAGCCCGACGCGAACGTATCCTCGATGCGGCCGCTAAATTGATCGTTGCAAACGGTCTGCAATGCTCGATGGCAGCGATTGCCGAAGCAGCTGGCGTGGCGACCGGCTCGATCTACAATTACTTCAAATCGAAGGACGATCTCATCCGCGGCGTCTATGCGCAGCTGGCCTCGACCGTTGCAGCGCATCTCATCCCTTCGCTCACCGCCTCAGGTGGCCCGCGCGAGCAGATCATCCGCTACATATACGACTATGTCGACTTCATATGGCAGGATCGGCAGCGAGCGCTCCTGTTCGAATATCTTTCCAATGTACCGCTGATTTCCGGCGAGGAAATGAATGCGATTTTCGGCGAGGTAACACGCTATTCCGTTGGTCTGATGGCGGCGGCCAAGGAGGCCGGTCTGCTGCAGGACCTGCCGCCCTCTACGATGTCCGGCTATATCGGCGGCGGCATCCGCAATACGCTGAAGTGGCGCCGCTTCAATCCTGCACCTCTCGCAGACGGTGAACGCGATGCGATCGCGTTGATGTCCTGGAACGCCATCGCGGCCCTGCCGGCGAGAGCTATGAATTCTGCAGGTGATAATTGAATGGAAGCCCAGCAGCCGGCGTCGACGTCCTGTCGGACGCGGCAACTGGGCCTACCTGTCGTTGGCCGCTATTTTACCGCAGCATTGCCGCCATCGGCAAAGAGCGCCGATCCAGTCACGAAGCTCGCCATCGGGCTGGCGAGGAAGAGTGCGGCCGAGGCAATTTCCTGAGGTTGGGCGATCCGCTTCATTGCATGCAGGCCGGCCGCCCAGTCCTTCTGGCTTTGATCGCCCGCCATCTCGGTATCCACACCGCCTGGCAGGAGCGCATTGGCCCGAATACCTTGAGCCGAATAATCGGCGGTGATGCCCTTTACCAAACCCATCAATCCGGCCTTGGAAGCGCCGTAGGCCGCCATGCCGGGGATGCCGACACTGGTTCCGACGAAAGTGGACGTGAAGACGATCGAGCCGCCGCCGCGGGATAGCATTGCCGGAATTTGGCTGCGCGCGCCGAGATAGGCAGAGGTCAGGTTGGTGGTCAGCGTATTTTGCCAGTCTTCGGGCGCAATCTCGGCCAGCGGCTTCATTGCGCCGACCGTGCCGGCATTGTTGACGGCGATGTCGAGGCCGCCGAATTCGCTGACGGCAGCCGCAACGGCCCGTTCGTGACTGTCGGGCAGGCTGACGTCGCCGGCAACAATGATCGCCCGGCCGCCTCTGCGGCGGATCTCGTCTGCGACCTCTTCGAGTTGCGCCGGGCGTCGTGCAGTCAGGACCATCGCCGCGCCGTGCTCGGCAAACATCAGCGCAATGGCGCGACCGATTCCCATTGATGCGCCGGTCACGATTGCGACCTTGTGTTCCAGTAGAGCCATATGGAGAACATCCTTCTGTTGTCGTTCCGGATGGCACCCTATTCAGGCGGGTTCGAGTAACCACCCGCTTCTTGCGCGGGATGGAGAGAACATCTCGACTTCTGTTCTTCGGCGGGGAAGACCGTTACCAACTCGACAGTCAGGCGAGGACGATTGCCGTTAGATCATCATCGGCCGAGCCCCTCATGATGATCGAGACGCGCGTTGAGTACTCGTTCAGAGTTCGAGCATGCAGGGACACCTTGTTCAGGGGCGTCGTTTGAAAGCGAAGTAAGATCCCGCAAAAAACCAGCAATGGCAGGGATTTTCTGCGAAAGATGGCCTGCTGCAAGATCTCGCCTTGCAAAGACGGCAAGTCACGGTTATGTCGCAATGGTAAACCAAACCCTGCAAGCCTCCAATTCCAGCTGATCCTTTGTCGACCGCGCTGCGTCAGCGAGCACCCACCCGGACAATATGGCTAAACAGACCAAACCCTTCATTCTCGAAATCAAGAGCTCTCGCCGAACCAAAGCGAAACCAATCGAACAGAAGAAATCGATTTGGGGTGCATTCGCTTCCGAGCTGAAGCAGGATTTAGCGGAAGGGGAAGTTCCTTCGATAGAGGTGGCCGTCAGCGAACACTGTCCGGCATCGGCGGATGCTGACGTTAATGTCGCCAGCGAGCAGGATGAAACCGAAGATCTGCCTGTTACATCCGAATTCCTCGAGAAATGGGCTGGAAGAAGAGCTCAGAAACCCAAGGCTGGCGCGGCTGATATCGTCACGACATTCCTTGCGCGGATCGAAAAGCAGAAAGAGCTGCTTTCCGAATTCGAGACCGACCCTGCAGGATTTACGAACTGGCGTTCTGCCTGGTTTCGCAAGGTCGCCGGCGGCTTCGGCGTCAGCATCGGTCACGACCGGGTCGATGCCGGCGATGGACTGCGCTATATCGTCGTCGAGAGCCTCCACGATGTCCATGAGTTTCTCAACGATCTCGGCGAGCATGTTCGAACCGACGACAATTTCCAGCGCGCTTTGAAAGCGAACCAAAGGCTGCGATCCGACCGCAGGACCGGTGCTTCGGCATCGTGATCTAAATTCGGGCCATTTCTGTGTGATGGCGCAGCCCGACGCGCTCGGCTCTGCCCCGTTGTCATATTCCGGCCAAGGCTTGTTCCTATTGCGGCCAGCTCTCCAGCGTGCGGACAAACTCGGTCAGCCAGGAATTCGTCTGGTGGCCATCGAGTGAGCGGTGGTCGATCGTCAGAGATATATAGGCCATCGGCCGGATCTGGATCGTATCGACTCCATCGACCTCTCTGACGACGACGCGTTTTTCCAGCTTGCCGACCCCGAGAATGGCGGACTGCGGTTGATTGATGATGATGGGGGATGCCAGTAGCGATCCGGAAACCCCGTGATTGGAAATCGTGAAGGTTCCGCCCTTCATCTCGTCATTCTTGAGCCCATTGGATCGTGCCCGAGCAGTCAGGTCCTGCAGGCCGGCCGCAATTTCTTCAAGCGATAGAAGCTGCGCCTGGCGGATCACCGGCGCCACCAAGCCCTTGTCGCCCAGCGCGATGCCGATGCCGATATTGATATCCTCGAAAATCTCGAGACTTTCGTCGTGCCATTGACTGTTTACCTCTGGCACCGCTTTCATTGCCGCGACGGAGGCTGCGGCGAAATATGAGGTATATGAAAGGCTTATGCCCCGTGACTTCAAGTGCTCCTTGTGGGCCTCGCGATGGCGCATGATCGCGGTGAAGTCTGCCTCGAAGACCGCCGTGACTTGCGGCGCTGTCGCAAGGGACTGCGCCATGTGTTTTGCGATCGAGTGACGCATGGCGGAATGCGGCACGATGCGGGAGCGACCGTCGGTCGGCGTCGGGGAGGGCTCTATTGTCATCGAGCTACGCGCCGCGACGACCGGTTGAGACGGCGGCTGTGAGGGAACTGCCGGGTCCGCCCTGTGCGCGTTTTCCATGTCGGCGAGCGTCACGCGGCCGCCCTTTCCGCTACCCGTCAGTGTGGCCGGATCGATCCCATATTCCATGGCGGCCCGGCGCACCGCAGGCGAATAGTGTAGGATGTTGACTGCCGCCAGCCCGGGCTGCATCTGCCTCGGCGCAATTGGCGCGTCGGCTGTCGTGCCGTTGGTGGGGGCGATCATGCGCCCAAGCATCGCCCCAGGCTCGGCATCGTCGCCGTCGGCCATCACAATTTCGCTGAGGATACCGTCGCAAGGCGCTGATATCTCTTGCGTCACTTTGTCGGTCTCGAGCTCGACAAGTGCATCGCCTTCTCTGACATGATCGCCGATCTGCTTCAGCCAGTTGCGGACGATGGCCTTCGTGCCTTCCTGTTCGATGGGAGCGGTGATTTCAATCGAATTGGCCATTCTCAAAACTCCAGCAATTCGGCGATGCGCTTGGCGATCCGCTCCGTCGACGGCACGGCCCAATCGAGAAGAACGGGATTATGCGGGCTTGGAATATCCGGCATGGTCAGGCGAGAGACCGGGGCGTCGAGATCCATAAACGCCTTGTCGGCAATGACGGCTGAGATTTCAGCGCCAAATCCGCCGGTTTCGAGATCTTCGTGAACGATGAGGCATCGGTGGGTCTTGGCGACAGAGGCAAGCACGGCCTCCTGATCCCAGGGCATCAATGTGCGAAGGTCGATGATATCGGCCGAGATACCTTCGGCCGCTTCCTCGCATCGTTGCACCATGGCGCCCCAGGTGACGATGGTGATGTCATTGCCGATGCGGGTGAGATTTGCCTTGCCGAAGGGAAGCGCGAAATCGTCGCCCGGATAGGGGCGGCGCGCCCATGCATGGTCGAGCATGGCCCGGTGTTCGAAGAAGATGACGGGATCATTGCCGCGGATCGAGGTCCGCAGCAGGCCGACGGCATCCGTCGCATTTGACGGAACAGCCACCTTCCAGCCGGGTTGATGGACGAAAGCCACTTCGTTGGTCTGGCTATGCCAGGGATCGCCGCATTTGAAGAAGCCACCCGGCATGCGCACCACGACCGGTGCTGCAAAGCGGTTGTTGGTGCGCCAGCGAATGGTGCCGCAATCGTTCAGTTGCTCGGTCGCCGGCTCGGCATATTTGCGAAACTGGATTTCGGGAACCGGCACAAGGCCGGCGAGCGCCATGCCGACAGCCCGGCCGATAATTCCCTCCTCGGAAAGAGACGTATCGAAAACGCGCTCATCGCCGAATTTTTCCTGCATCCCGAGCGTCACGGCGTGGACCCCGCCTTTTGGGCCGACATCCTCGCCGAAGATCACCACGCGCTCGTTGATCGACATCTCGTGCTCGAGGGTCTTGCGAATGGCGGTGACCATGTTGATGCGGGCGCCGGACGTCTGGGCTTCCGTCGTTGTCGCCATTTGCACATATCCCATCGAATGCTGGCCGCCCATCACCTGCATTTCGCCATCGAAGAACACATGGCGGGTCACCGATGCGGGATCGGCAACCGGTCTTTGCTCGGCTGCGGCGCGGGCGCTTTCGGCCAGCTGGCGCGCGTCGCTTTCGCAGGCGCCCCATTCTTCCGTCGTCATGACTGCCGGGACGAGGAAATCTCTCAGTCGCGGCAAGGGATCGCGCTCCCATTCACGCCTGACCGTCTCCTCGCTCTTGTAGGTCTGCGTATCCTGAAAACTGTGGCCCTCGAGGCGTGGAACCGTCAGCCTCAGCAGAGCGGGCTTGCGCTCCTCCCGGACAAAGGCGACCGCATCCTGTATGAGGTTGGCTGCCTCGGCCGGATCACATCCATCGCCATCAAAAACCGCGAGATTTTTCCAGCTCGCAAGGTTGGCGGCGATATTGCCGCCGGGCGTTTGGACCGTCGAAGGGACGGAAATGCCAAAGCCATTGTCCTCGATGTAGAACAGCATCGGCAATGCTTGCGTCGTTGCCGCGGTCAGCGCCGCCCAGAAGCCGTTGGAGGCGACCGAGCCGTCGCCGCCGAGGACGACGCCAATATCCTTTGAATAGTCTCGACGTCCCAATGTGGTGGCATAATATTTCATCGCCTGTGCCCAGCCGGCGGTCGGCGTGTATTGCGCGCCAACGCCACCGCACATAGGCAGAGCGGACGCGCCGGCGCGGTTCGGGTAGTTGAAGACGACACCGATGTCACGTCCGTCGGAATAGCCGCCCGCCCGGCCCATGGCGGAGCCAAGTGCATCGGCCGGATCGACGCCAAGTGAAAGCAGAAGCGGCCGCGAGCGATAATAGCCGCAAGTGGCATCGTGCAGACCGGTAAGCTGCGTCCCCAAAAGGATCTGCGCCATATCGTGACCGCGCGCGGAAAACTGGTAGAGAACCTTCTTTTCCGGAACGAGCCGCTTTTCCTCCATCTCATCGAGTGCCCGGGACAGTTGGACGAGATAGGCGACCTTGCGCCAGTCGATCCGATCGTCCGGTGCGTTCCGCTCATGCTTCCTGACGGCTAGGTGGGCCATGTGATCCTCCTCCAAATGGCCCAATGATTCTAATTCAAACGCTCGCAGTATTCCTTTCAATCTCTCTGGTTTCGGGATAATGTTTGAAATCCATGTTTCATGAATAGCGATTTTTTGAATGGAAGATTTCGATCTCGATCATGTCGACAGGGCGATTTTGCGCGTGCTGCAGGAAGAAGGCGATATCAGCCAGGCGGCACTTGCGGAAAAGGTCGGCGCATCGCCCGCCTCCTGTTGGAGACGAATAAAGGCGCTGGAAGGCGCCGGCGTGCTAGGCCGGACGGTTCGTCTCGTCGACGCCGACAAGATCGGCAAGGGGTTGAACGTTTTCTGCCAGGTCAAGATGAAGACCCATGACCCCGCGGCCCGTCGCGATTTCGAGCAGTTCATAGCGAGCTATCGCGAAGTACTTGAATGCTATTCCATGTCGGGTGAATGGGACTATCTTATCCGCGCTGTCGTGGCTGACGTCAGGGAATATGAGGGACTTTTGATGCGGGGCATCCTGACGCATGAAGCGGTCCTCAGTTCCTCGTCGCACTTCTCGCTGAAATGCGTGAAATATACGACGGCCTTGCCGACGAATGCGCCGCGATAGTGAGCATATCTTCTCTTGGTGCGTCGTTGCCTTGAACAGGGCTGCCGTCCCAAGCTAATAGATCTGCAGTTTGCAGATGTGGAGCAGAGCTCGATTGTCACCTGATACTACGAAACTCGGAGATGGTCTGAACGAGGCGGTCGAAGCGCTGCTCGTCGACCTGCCCATCAAGGCAGCGAGTTTCATCGTCACGATCTATGGCGACGTCATCGAGCCGCGGGGAGGGGTGGTCTGGATTGGCAACCTCATTGAGACCTGCAAAAGCGTTGGCATTACGGAAACGCTGGTGCGCACTGCAGTCTCGCGCCTGGTCACGGCGGGTCAGCTTATGGGCGAGCGGGAAGGGCGCCGCAGCTTTTACCGTCTGACGGAAACGGCACAGGCCGAGTTCTCGCAAGCCGGCAGCCTATTCTACGGCCCAGAGCCCCAGGTCCGGTGGCAGTTCGTCCTTATCAATGGGCCTGCTCCCGAGGAGATCATGCAGGGTCTGGAGCGGGATGGCTTTGCGAGATTGAATCCGCGCCTGGCTGTGGGAACGCATCCGGCACCGCCATTGCCGGGACGCGTCGTTGTCTTCGATGCCCAGCTCGCAACCGAGAACGGCGCCTTGAGGGAATTCGCCGAAGAGGCCTGGAACTTGCCGCGTTTTGCCGAAGCCTATCATGACTTCGTGCGTCGCTTCGGGTCGTTTTCCCACAGTGTCGCGGATTGTGCAGCCCTTTCATCCTTCGATTGCCTGATCGCGCGGCTGCTCCTCGTTCATCGATACCGGCTGATCATGCTGCGCGAACCGCATCTTCCCAAATCGGCCCTGCCGGATGGCTGGCCGGGCGACGAGGCGCGACGCCTATTTGCCGATCTCTATTTGCGCCTCTCCCAGAAGGCCGAGGGCTATGTCGGTTGCCGTTTCGTCAATGATGTCGGCAAGCTTCAGGAGACGACCTCTGCCAGCCAAGCAAGGCTCAGTCGCCTCGAGTTTCGCTGAAAGCTCAATCTGTTCAATCACATAGCGATGCTGTCACTATTGATGACGATCTCGGCATCGCAAATGTCACAGAAATATCTGAAAATTGATTTGAGTTGTGACATATCGCATGCTAATACAGTGACCGATCGGTCGGTTAATTTGATGGCTGGCGATGTGAGGTTTCGTGGAGGAGAACGAGAAACAGGCCTATACTGTTGGTGGCGTCAAGGGTCGGCCTCGCCGGCAAGCCTCAGGATAACAGTAGGTCTGCGATCATTCTCAAGCGCGCTCGACGCGCGAAGACGGAGGAAAGATCAATGTACGCACAGATGGTGAAAACCGACGGCACGCGCATCCGTTCCCTCGATGAGATGGATCCTCAGGAACGCGCCTTTCAGGAGCGCGTCGATGCCGGGCAGAAGATCGAGCCGAAGGAGTGGATGCCGGAAGGCTATCGTAAGACCTTGATCCGCCAGATCAGTCAGCACGCCCATTCCGAAATCGTCGGCCAGCTTCCGGAGGGTAACTGGATCAGCCGCGCTCCGACGCTGGAGCGCAAGGCGATCCTGCTTGCCAAGGTTCAGGACGAGGCCGGCCACGGCCTCTATCTCTACTGTGCCGCCGAAACGCTCGGCATCAGCCGCGATGAGATGTATGAGCAGCTCCATTCCGGCAAGGCCAAGTATTCCTCGATCTTCAATTATCCGACCCTGACCTGGGCCGATATCGGCGCGATCGGCTGGCTGGTCGATGGTGCGGCGATCATGAACCAGGTTCCGCTGCAACGCTGTTCTTACGGCCCCTATTCACGGGCCATGATCCGGATCTGCAAGGAGGAAAGTTTCCATCAGCGCCAGGGCTTCGATGTCCTGATGAAAATGGCGAGGATGGGTACGCCGGCGCAGAAGGCCATGGTGCAGGATGCACTGAACCGCTGGTGGTGGCCGTCACTGATGATGTTTGGCCCTTCGGACGACGCCTCCATCCATTCGGCTCAGTCGATGGCCTGGAAGATCAAGCAGAACTCCAATGATGAGCTGCGCCAGAAATTCGTCGACCAGACCGTGCCGCAGGCGGAATATCTCGGCCTGACCGTTCCCGATCCCGATCTGAAGTGGAACGAGGCAAAGGGCGGCTACGATTTCGGTGAGCCGGATTGGGAAGAATTCTTCAACGTGATCGCCGGCAACGGTCCATGCAATGCCGAGCGGCTGAATGCCCGCAAGCAGGCATGGGACGATGGCGCGTGGTTCCGCGACGGTTTGACGGCTCATGCCGAGAAGGCGGCCGAGCGTCGCGCCGCCGCCAGGGTCGCCGCCGAATAAGGCCGGCAGAGTAGTCAGGGAGAGAAAACATGTCCAGCGAATGGCCTCTATGGGAAGTCTTCATCCGTGGTCAGCATGGCCTCAACCATCGCCATGTCGGCAGCCTGCACGCACCCGATGCCGAGATGGCGATCAACAATGCCCGCGATGTCTATACACGCCGCAATGAAGGCGTCAGCATCTGGGTGGTTCGCTCGTCCGAGATCACCGCCAGCGCGCCCTCGGAAAAAGGCCCGCTGTTCGATCCATCCAATTCCAAGGTCTATCGTCACCCGACCTTCTTCGACATTCCGGATGAAGTGGGGCATATGTGATGACGACAGCCGTACTCGATCCGGCGGTCGATCACGCCGCTCTCGTCGAATTCCTCCTGCGCATCGGCGACAACGCGTTGATCCTCGGCCATCGCGTTTCCGAGTGGTGTGGCCGTGGCCCGGCGCTGGAGGAGGATATCGCGCTCGCCAACACCGCGCTCGATCTCATAGGTCAGACGCAGCTCTGGCTCGGGCTTGCGGGCGAGGTGGAAGGCAAGGGTCGCTCAGCCGACGATCTCGCTTATCTGCGCGACGGATACGAGTTCCGCAACATCCTGCTGGTCGAGCGCCCGAACGGCGACTTCGGCAAGACACTCATGCGGCAATTCCTCTTTGACGCCTGGCATTATTCGTTGCTGAAGGCGTTGAAAGGCTCAACCGATCGACGCATCGCCGAGATCGCCGAAAAGGCTTTCAAGGAGGTCTCCTACCATCTCGATCGCAGCCGCGATCTGATCATACGCCTCGGCGATGGTACGGCTGAAAGCCATCGTCGCATGCAGGAGGCGCTCGACGAGCTCTGGGCCTTCACCGGCGAAATGTTCATCGGCGATGCGTCGGATACAGTCTTGGCACAGGTCGGTGTGACCCCGGAACCCCAAAGCCTCAAAGCGGGCTGGGACGAGATCGTGTCCGATGCACTTGCCGAAGCGACGCTCAAGCGACCTGCAGACGGCTACATGCACAAGGGTGGCCGGCGCGGCGTTCATACCGAACATCTCGGCTACATCCTTGCCGAACTGCAATTCCTGCAGCGCGCCTATCCGGGCGCGACCTGGTAGGAGGTGGAGATGGCGACCGCCCTTCATCCTTCGGTCGATGAGGTCTGGCACTGGCTGTCAGAGGTGCCCGACCCGGAAATCCCCGTGATTTCCCTGACGGATCTCGGGATCATCCGCGATGTCGGCTGGCAAGACGATACGCTTGTCGTGACGGTAACGCCGACCTATTCGGGCTGTCCTGCGACGACCGTGATCAATCTCGACATCGAGCGGGCACTCGCCGAAAGAGGGCTTGAGAATGTTCGGCTCGAGCGCCGGCTGTCGCCAGCCTGGACGACGGACTGGATCAGCGCCGAGGGACGCGAGAAGCTGCGCGCCTATGGCATCGCCCCGCCCATCGACGGTACGGCCGCCGACGGCATTCTGGTGAGGCGCATCGACCGGCTTGCCGGCCGCTCCAATCTTGCCATTGCCTGTCCGCGCTGCGGATCGGCCAATACAGAAAAGATCAGTCAGTTCGGCTCGACGCCCTGCAAGGCGAGCTATCGCTGCACCGACTGCCTGGAACCCTTCGATTACTTCAAGTGCATTTGACACCAACAGGACGAGGCCCGCATCCATGGCACGTTTCCATTCCCTGACCGTCACCGATGTTCGCCGCGAGACGCGCGATGCTGTTGTCGTCACGCTTGCGCCGTCCGAAGAGGATCGTGCCGTCTTCGACTTCACGCAGGGCCAGTATCTGACCTTCCGCCGCAAGTTCGACGACGAGGAATTGCGCCGGTCTTACTCCATCTGCGCCGGCAAGGACGAGGGCGTATTGAGGGTCGGCATCAAGCGCGTCGATGGCGGCTGCTTTTCGACCTGGATCAACGAAAACCTGAAGGCCGGCGATACGCTCGAAGCCATGCCACCGATGGGCGCCTTCTTCACCGCAATCGAACCCGGCGTGGCAAGGCATTATCTCGGCTTTGCCGGCGGCAGCGGCATCACGCCGGTGCTCTCGATCATCAAGACGGTGCTGGCGCGAGAGCCGCGCTCGGTCTTCACGCTGGTCTATGCCAACAGGCAGATCAGCTCGATCATGTTCCGCGAAGAACTGGACGATCTGAAGAACCTCTATCTCGGTCGCCTTTCGGTGCTGCACGTTCTGGAAAGCGAGGCGCAGGAGATCGATCTCTTCACGGGGCGGATCGATGCAGAGAAATGCAAGGCGCTCTTCAAGAGCTGGATCGACCTCACCTCGGTCGCGACAGCCTTCATCTGCGGACCGGAGCCAATGATGCTGGCAATCGCGGCGGCGCTGCGTGAGCACGGCATGCGCGACGACCAGATCAAGTTCGAGCTGTTTGCCTCCTCGCAGCCCGGCCGCGCCCGCCGCAAAGTGGAGAGCCTTACCGCCGCCGATCATGGCACGAGCTGCGAGGCGACCGTTACCCTCGATGGCGCAACGCGCGTCTTCAAGTTTCCCAAGCAAGGGCAGTGCCTGCTCGATGCCGCGCTCGAGAACGCGATGGATGTGCCCTACGCCTGCAAGGCCGGTGTCTGCTCCACCTGCCGCGCAAAGGTTTTGGAAGGCGAAGTCGAGATGGAGGTCAATCACGCGCTGGAGGACTACGAAGTGCGCCAGGGCTATGTCCTGACCTGTCAGTGCTATCCGCTCACCGACCGCATTGTCGTCAGCTACGACCAATAGGCCAGGCAGCATCGAAGGGAGGAACGAGATGTCCGAGACGATGCCGATCGAGCAATATCTGGAGAAGGGTGGCGTGCTGTCCTCGCCGGACAATGTGCCGGCGCGCTATCGCGGCGAATTGCTACGGTTGATGGCGAGCTTCGTCGACAGCGAACTTGCCGGTTCCGCCGGCTTTGCCGATATCATCAACGATGCGCCGGGCATTCAGGAACGGATCTCGGCCGCGCGCATCGTGCTGGAAAAGACCGATCATGCCGGCCAGGTCCTGAAAATCATGGAGACCTTCGGCGTCGATGGTGGCCGCTATGCCGCCCACCATCCCTGGGCGGCACGGCTATTGCGGGACGCCGATATCGGTGCCGTCAGGCAGGGCGGCGATATGCGGCTCTCCGTCTTTCACTATCCGCTCGAGGGCTGGGTGGATGCGGTCGTCATGAACGTCCTGATGGGGGCTGCAAGCGTCGAGCAGTTGAAGGAGCTGACGCATGTTTCCTATCAGCCGCTTGCCGAAACCTTCCGCGCCATCCTGCCGCGCGAGAGGCGGCATGCCGAACTCGGCGCTGCCGGCCTTGCCGGCATTGTCGGTGGCGACGAGGGACGGGCGAAGGCGCGGGCATCGGTGGCCTATTGGTATCCCCGCGTCGCTGCAAGCTTCGGCCATGCCGGTTCGTCGCGTTTTGAAACCCTGCAGCGCTTTGGCCTTCGCCATACCGACAACGAAACCTTGCTTGCTGGATGGCAGGCCGGTGTCGATGCGCAGCTTTCTGCACTTGGATTGACCTGAGCGATCCGAGGAAATGCCGCCGGCAGGTCTCCGTTCGAGATCGCTGGAAAAAGATGAAGGAAGGAAATTCGGATGAACATCATGGCAAATCAGCCGCGCCGGCTTGAAAGCTATGTCGGCGGTAGCTGGGTTAGAGGCGCCAAGGAAGGCGTAGCGCTGCTTGACGCCTCGACCGGTGCGCCGGTCGCGTCAATCGATTCCTCCGGCATCGATTTCAAGCAGACATTGGCTTTTGGTCGCGAGAGGGGTGGCGCGGCGCTCAGACGCATGTCCTTCCACGAACGGGCGGCCATGTTGAAGGCGCTCGGCCAGCTCCTGCTCGAACAGAAGGAAGAATTCTACGCGCTCTCGACTTTGACCGGCGCCACGCGCGCCGATAGCTGGGTGGATATCGAGGGCGGCATCGGAACCCTGCTTTCCTACGCCTCCAAGGGCAGGAGGGAGCTTCCGAATGCGCGGGTGCTGCTCGATGGCGATGTGGAGCAGCTCTCCAAGGACCAGAGCTTTTCCGCGCAGCATATCCTAAGTCCGCTGCAGGGCGTCGCCGTTCATATCAACGCCTTCAACTTCCCCTGCTGGGGGATGCTGGAAAAGGTCGCCCCGACCTTGCTGGCCGGCGTCCCGGCGATCGTCAAGCCGGCGAGCCAGACCGCTTACCTCACCGAGCTCATGGTTCGCCGCATAATAGAGACCGGCCTGTTGCCGGAAGGTGCGCTACAGCTCATCTGCGGATCGGTCGGCGATCTTCTCGACCATGTCGAAGGCCAGGATGTCGTCACCTTCACCGGCTCTGCCGCAACCGGCCGGCGTCTCAAGACGCATAAGGCCATCATCGAAAATTCCGTGCGCTTCACCATGGAGGCCGACAGCCTCAATGCGGCAGTGCTCGGCCTCGATGCTGCCCCCGGCACGGAGGAGTTCGATCTCTTCGTCAAGGAGGTTGCTCGCGAGATGACGGTGAAGGCCGGTCAGAAATGCACCGCCATCCGCCGCGTTATCGCGCCTCGCGCGTATAGCGACGCCCTTATTTCAGCCTTGAACGATCGTCTCGGCAAGACCGCAATCGGCAATCCGGCCGACGAGGCTGTACGCATGGGGCCGCTTGCAAGTCTCGACCAGCGCGAGGAAGTGCGGGCACGCATCCGCGACCTGGCCGTCGATGCGGAGATCGTCGGCGGTGATCCCGACAATCCGAGCGTCATGTCCGGCGACGCGAAGGCCGGCGCCTTTCTCAATCCGGTTCTGCTCTATTGCGACAAGCCGGGTGCTGCCCGTGCCATCCATGATGTCGAGGCCTTTGGCCCCGTGAGTACCGTCATGCCCTATGACACGGCGGAAGAGGCGGTCGATCTGGCGCGGCGCGGCAAGGGCAGTCTCGTCGCCTCCGTCTTCACCAACGATGGGCGCTTCGCCGAGGAGGTCGTTCTCGGTCTCGCGCCGTTCCATGGCCGCGTGATGATTGGCAACCGCGCGAGCGCCAGGAGCTCCACGGGGCATGGCTCCCCCTTGCCAGGCCTCGTCCATGGCGGTCCAGGTCGCGCCGGTGGCGGCGAGGAGCTTGGCGGTATCCGAGCCGTGAAACACTATATGCAGCGCACCGCCGTCCAGGGGACGCCGCGCCTCTTGTCGGCGGTCACCGGTCGCTGGATGGAGGGGGCGGGCGCACAGGCCGACAGCGAGCATCCGTTCCGCAAGTCACTCGCCGAACTCAGGATCGGCGATCAGCTCGTCACAGCGAAGCGCACAGTCACGCTTGACGATATCGAACATTTTGCCAGCTTCACCGGTGATACGTTCTACGCCCACATGGACGAAGAGGCCGCCAAGGCCAATCCGTTCTTCGACGGCCGTGTCGCCCACGGTTATCTCATCGTCTCCTTTGCCGCCGGTCTCTTCGTCGATCCGGCTCCAGGTCCGGTCCTTGCGAATTATGGCGTCGACAATTTGCGCTTCCTGACACCGGTCAATCCGGGTGATACGCTTCAGGTGCAGTTGACCTGCAAGGAAATCAATCCCCGCGCCAATGCCGAACATGGCGAGGTACGCTGGGATTGCAAGGTAACGAACCAGCTGGACGCTGTCGTCGCGCATTATGACGTTCTGACGATGGTGGCGAAAACGAGAAAGTGAGCGAATGACGACGATCGAGCAAGACCCGCATCGCCTGGAAATGACCGTGCTGATGACACCAGACATGGCGAATTTCAGCGGCAAAGTGCATGGCGGTGCCCTTCTGAACTTGCTCGATCGTGTCGCCTTCTCCTGTGCCTCGCGCTATTCCAAGCAATATGCGGTGACGCTCTCGGTCGATCAGGTGCTGTTCAAGGAGCCGATCAATGTCGGTGAGCTCGTAACCTTCCGCGCCTCGATTAACGACACCGGCCGCACGTCAATGGAAGTCGGCATTCGGGTCGAGGCGGAAAATATCCGCTCGGGCGAGCGTCGTCACACCAATTCCTGCTATTTCACCATGGTTGCCGTCGATGAAGCTGGTCGTCCGGTCCGCGTGCCCGAGCTTGTGCCGGCAACGCCGGTCGATAGTCGCCGGCACAAGGCAGCCCAGCTGCGCCGCACATTGCGTCGCGAGTTCGCTCAACGGCTTGAATCGGTGGCCGAAACCGGCCGCGACGTGGACGGTTTGGGAGGCGATTGAATGACGCAGATCTATTCCTATGACGGTGTGATCCCTGTCATCGATCCGGCTGCCTTCGTGCATCCGGCAGCAATCGTCATTGGCGATGTCATCATCGGGCCGGCCTGCTATGTCGGTCCGGGCGCCGTGCTGCGCGGTGATTTCGGGCGCATCATACTGGAGCGTGGCTCGAACGTGCAGGAAACCTGCGTCGTGCACAGTTTCCCCAACCTGGAAGTTGTGATCGGGGAGGCGGGACATATCGGCCATGGCGCAGTGCTGCATGGCTGCCGCGTTGGCGCCAATGCGATGGTCGGAATGAACGCTGTCGTCATGGACGAGGCCGTTATCGGCGACAATGCGATCGTCGCCGCCATGGCCTTCGTCAAGGCCGGTGCGGAAATTCCGGCAAACAGCCTGGCCGTCGGCTCACCGGCTCGCATCGTGCGCGAGCTTACGGCAGATGAGATCGCCTGGAAGCGTCACGGCACCGCCATCTATCAGCGGCTGGCCCTGGAGGCGAAGCAGAAGCTGGTTGCGGTCGAACCGCTGACTGCGCCCGAGCCTGAGCGCCGCCGCATTCGCGCGCCGGAATACGATCCGCTTGTTCTTGAAAGAATGAAGCTCGGTGATTGATGCTTCGCTTTAACGGACGGCCTTAACCCCTTCCAGAATAAGGGTAGTAGCAATATCTGCATATTCGTCGCGCGTAATCGGCCCATTGGGCCGAAACCACATATAGACCCAGTTCATCATCCCAAACAGCGACATGGTGACCGGCATCAGCAGAGGCTTATCCCTGTTGAGATCCGGATTGAGGGCTTCGATGATGCTGGAGAAGCGTTTGACGATGCGGCGCTCGATCATGCGCAACTCTGAAAGCTGCTCGGGCGAAAGAGCATGAGTACCGTTCAGCTGCACCTGATGCTCGTTGTCGGCACCTTCATAGTTCTTCAGCACCGCCTTCACCAGTAAGCTCAATCGTTCCCGCGGTGCCATATCGGTGCGATCTGCCGCCTCGATTGCGCTCTCGAGCTCCGTCAGATGCGTCTGCACGATATCGAAAATCAGCGCGTCCTTGCCGGGGTAGTAGTGATAGAGCAGAGCTTTCGAGACATTGCTATGGGATGCGATCATCGACATGGAGGCTTTCTCCATGCCGACCTCGGCGAAAACAGCCGCGGCGCTCGCCAGGATACCACGCTGCTTTTCCTCGAAATCAACTGCGCGCGTGCGTGCCATATTTGTCCTGCTCTGTTCATTCCCTGCCGACTGTGACGGCCATGGGTGGCCGATTCTTCCTGTATACAATCAAAACTGTGCCAAGCTATCCCGGTCCAGATATCAATCACTCTTTCGGGCGGTTATCGACGACCCGTTTCGCCTTGCCCTCGGAACGGGCGACACCGCCCGGCGGATGAACGGTGATCTTCGTCGTAACACCGACCACACTCTTGATGTGGTGGGTGAGTTCTCTTGCCGAAGCACCTCGCGCGACTTCGTCCGTCGCCTCCAGCGTGCATTCCACGTGAACGGTCATGTTGTCCATGCGGCCAGCACGCGTCAGCTCGATCTGGAAATGCGGAGCAAGCCCGCGACATTTGAGGATCTGCTCCTCGATCTGTGTCGGGAAGACATTGACGCCACGCAGGATCATCATGTCGTCGGACCGCCCCGTCACCTTCTCCATGCGGCGCAGGGAGCGCGCGCTGCCGGGCAGGAGCCGCGTCAGGTCGCGGGTGCGATAACGGATGATCGGCAGCCCTTCCTTGGTCAAGGTGGTGAAGACCAGCTCGCCAAGTTCGCCATCCGGCAGGACGGCGCCGGTCACCGGGTCGATGATCTCAGGATAGAAATGATCCTCCCAGATATGCAGCCCATCCTTGCTTTCGACGCATTCACTGGCGACGCCGGGCCCCATCACTTCCGACAGGCCATAGATGTCGACGGCGTGCATGTCGAAGGCCTGCTCGATTTCCTCGCGCATGGCATTGGTCCATGGTTCGGCGCCGAAGATGCCGACGGCAAGCGAGCTCTCTCTGGGATCGATACCCTGGCGGCGGAATTCGTCGAGGATCGACAGCATGTAGGACGGCGTGACCATGATGATGCGCGGCTTGAAATCCTGCATCAACGTGACCTGTCGTTCCGTCATGCCGCCCGAGATCGGAACGACGGTGCACCCAAGCTTCTCGGCGCCATAATGTGCGCCGAGGCCGCCGGTGAAAAGGCCGTAGCCGTAAGCCACATGCACGAGATCGCCGGCGCGGCCGCCGGCTGCTCGGATCGAGCGTGCAACCACGGTTGCCCAGGTGTCGATATCCTTGGCCGTATAACCGACAACGGTCGGCTTGCCTGTCGTGCCGGAGGAAGCGTGAATGCGGGCGAGCTTCTCACGCGGTACGGCAAACATGCCGAAAGGATAGGTATCGCGAAGATCCTTCTTCGTCGTGAACGGAAACTTGGCGAGGTCCGACAGGGTCTTGAGATCGGAGGGATGGACGCCTGCTTCATCGAAGCGTTGCCGATAAAAGGGCGAATTCTCATAGGCATGGGTGAGCGACCATGTCATGCGCTCAAGCTGTAGTGCGGAAATCTCGTCGCGCGAGGCTGTCTCGATGGCCTCAAGCTCGCCGGTCCTCGGTGATAGGTTTTCCATGAAAGTCTCCTCCAGAAATGCCAGAGATTTTCCGTTTTCCTTCGAAGCGCGGAAGGTCTCTATCCTATTGTTTCTCCGGGCATTCCGAACGGAAAATCGCTGTGCACTTTTCCTGGAATGCTCCAGATGCTCCCAACGCGAAGTCTATTCCGGCAGAAGCGCGCCCTTGACCGTGCGCGAGTGGCCGCGAAATTCCGCGATCTGCTCGCCTTGCTGATTGGTAATCGCGATGTCGTAGATGCCGCCGCGTCCACGACGCGACATTTCCCGCGCCGTTGCCTTCAACCGGTCTCCTTTGAAAGCCGGTGCGATATAGGTCACCGAACAATGTTGGCCGACGGTGCGCTGATTGTATGTGTTGCAGGCGAAGGCGAAGGCTGAATCTGCCAGGGTGAAGATGTAGCCGCCATGGCAGGTACCGTGACCGTTGGTCATCGCTTCGGTCACGGCCATCGAAAGGGTCGCTTCGCCGGGTGCGACGGAGAGCAGCTCCATGCCGAGATGGCGGGTGGCATTGTCTTCTTCCCACATCGACTTCGCGCAGGCTGCAGCGAGCTCCTGCGGCGAAAGATTTTCGCTCATGCTCATCGTCCCTTGAACTCCGGTTTGCGCTTCTCGAGGAAGGCTGTGACGCCCTCGGCATAATCGGCGCTGCGGCCGGCCTCGCGCTGCAGATCTCGTTCGAGATCCAGTTGTTCGTCGAGCGAATTGGTCGCCGCTGCCTGTATCGCACGTTTCGTCAAACCGAGGCCCAATGTCGGACCTGACGCAAGCCGGACGCTAAGCGCCTTTGCTTCTTCGATCAGCTTATCGTCATCTATCGCACGCCAGATCAGGCCCCAGCTTGCCGCCGTTTCTGCATCCAATGGTTCAGCGGTGAGCGCCAACGCCTTGGCACGCGCCTCGCCGATGAGCCGCGGCAGGCTCCAGGTGCCTCCGGAATCGGGCACCAGGCCTATCTTGGCGAAGGCCTGGATGAACCGAGCCGAGCGCGCGGCAAGGGTGATGTCACAGGCAAATGCGATATTCGCGCCGGCGCCGGCGGCCACGCCATTGACGGCGCAGACGACAGGCTTTTCCAGGCTGCGGATCAGGCGCAGCAGTGGATTGTAGAAGGTCTCGATCGTATGGCCGAGATCAGGCGTGCCCTTTCGAGGGTCGCGATCGCCGAGATCCTGCCCGGCTGAAAAGCCGCGGCCGGCGCCGGTCAGGAGAACGGCGCGGACATCTGCATCCTTATGGGCGCGCTCAAAGCAGGCACGCAGCGCAAGATGCATTTCCTCGTTGAAGGAATTGAGCTTGTCGGGCCGATTGAGCGTGAGGCTCAAAACGCCATCGGCAAGCACGGACAGAACAGTTTCGGAATCGGACATGTATCCTCCCTGTCACCCTTCCCAGCGGTGACCGTGAAAAAACTCTTGCATAGACCGACCGGTCAGTCAATTATAAAAGCAACGATTGGGAGGAACAAAAATGACAGCACTTTTCGAGCGCCATCGTCCAACGTTGCAGGCTGCGCTGGATGCGGCCGTCAGACGCGACTATTGGTCCGCCTACTCGGAAATTCCAAGCGGCAAGATCTATGGCGAAACCGCCAGGAACGATGGTCTTGCCGACTACGAAGCCAGGCTCGGCAAGCACTTTGAGATTACCGGGCATCCGGTGCAGAGCAGGGTGGGCGCGGAAGTTTCACCCTATGGACCAGCGCTTGACATCAGCTACCCTGCGGCGTCCATAGATACGCTTGTCACGGCATCGCAGGCTGCCGCATCGCAATGGGCAGCCGCATCCGTCGAGGCGCGCATCGGCGTATGTATCGAAGCCCTTACCCGCCTCAATGCCCACAGCTTCGAGATGGCAAATGCCGTCATGCATACGACGGGGCAGGGTTTCGCCATGGCGTTTCAAGCCGGTGGCCCGCACGCCCAGGATCGTGGCCTCGAAGCCGTCGCCTATGCCTATGCAGAGATGACCCGCACCCCGGCACAGGCGATCTGGACGAAACCGCAAGGCAAGAACGAGCCGATCGTTCTGGAAAAGCATTGGCGCATCGTGCCGCGCGGGATTTCTCTCGTGATCGGCTGCAATACCTTTCCGACCTGGAACAGTTATCCCGGCCTGTTCGCCAGCCTTGCGACCGGCAATACCGTCATTGTCAAACCGCATCCGGCGGCGGTATTGCCGCTTGCCATCACCGTCGAAATCATCAGGCAGGTACTTGCCGAAGGCGGTTTCGACGCCAACGTGGTGCTGCTTGCCGCCGATGCGGTGGGGTCCGAAATCACGAAAGACCTCGTACAGCATCCAGCGATCGCGATTATCGATTACACCGGTTCGAACAACTTCGGCGCATGGGTGCGGGCCAATGCCGGCAAAGCCGATGTCTATACTGAGGAAGCCGGCGTCAATTCGGTGGTCATCGGAGCGACCGACAATTTTGCCGGCCTGTGCGACAATATCGCTTTCTCGCTGTCGCTTTATAGCGGCCAGATGTGCACGGCACCGCAGAATATTTTCGTCCCGCGTGCCGGTATCGCCACGAATGAAGGTCACAAAAGTTTCGAAGCCGTCGCCGCCGGAATCGCCGGCGCCATCGACAATCTGTTGTCCGACCCGGCGCGTGCCGCCGGCGTCTGCGGTGCGATCGCCAATCCGGCGTCCCTCGCAAGGGTAAGCGAGGCCCGGTCGCTTGGCCGCATCGTGCGTGATTCGGTGCCGGTCGAGGGTATGGGCGGGGCGCGCACGGCAACGCCGCTCATTCTTTCGGTCGAGGCGGCCTCCGAGGCAACGTATGCCGAGGAGCGTTTCGGGCCGATTGCCTTCATCGTGGCCGTGGATGATGTAGTTGCGGGCATCAACCGCGCCGCCGAGCTCGCGGAAAGCAGGGGCGCGATAACGGCCAATCTCTATGAAACCGATGAAGCGAGGATACTGGCAGCAGCCGACCGCTTCGCGAAAGCGGGTGTCAATCTTTCGGTCAACCTCATCGGCGGCATATATGTGAACCAAAGTGCGGCTTTCAGTGATTTCCACGTGACCGGCGCCAATCCGGCGGGCAATGCCAGCCTGACGGATGCCGCCTTTGTCGCCAACCGTTTCCGCGTCGTGATGTGGCGGCGACCCGTTACCGCTTAATTTGCGTTGCCGGATCGCGAACTCCATCGCCTATCGAGACCTTTGAGACCTTTGAGACCTTTGAGACCATGACAGTCACAATTACGCATGAAGGCACAATCGCCGTTGTCACCATCGACAATCCGCCCGTCAATGCGCTTTCGCAGGCATTACGGCAGGAGTTGATGGAGGTGGTTTCCACTCTCGAGGCGGACGCAACCGTCAGTGCCGTCGTGCTCGCCTGTGCCGGCCGCACCTTCATCGCCGGGGCGGATGTCAACGAGTTCGGCAAGCCGCCGGTCCCGCCTCATCTTCCCGAGGTCGTCGCCAGCATCGAAAATGCGAAGAAGCCGTGGATAGCGGCAATTCATGGCAGCGCACTTGGCGGCGGGCTCGAGGTCGCGCTCGGCTGCGCCTATCGTGTTGCCGCAGCGTCGGCAAGTCTCGGCTTGCCGGAAGTGAAACTTGGTATCGTTCCCGGTGCCGGCGGCACGGTTCGCCTGCCACGGCTGATCGGGGTTCCTGCAGCGGTCGACATGATAACCGGCGGCAGCGCGATCGGGGCCGGAAAGGCAAAGGGGCTCGGTCTCGTCGATGCAGTGGTCGAGAGGGATCTCTTGTCGGCAGCCGTTGCGTTCGCTCAGGAAGCCTCCCAAAGGCCGCGGCCGCAACCACTCTCTGAGCGCAGCATTCCGATGGTCGACGATGTTTTCTGGTCACACACGGAGAAGGCTGTCGCCGCCAAGGCCAGGGGAGAGGTCGCCCCGCTTCGTGCGCTCGCCTGTATCCGGATGGCAAGCGAAGCGGATTTTTTCACCGCAACGGCTTTCGAACGCGAGACGTTTCTCGACTTGCGCGGCTCCGTACAAGCCGCGGCGTTGCGTCATGTGTTTTTCGCCGAGCGCGCCGCATCGCGGCCGCCCGAGCTTGCCGGCGTGGCGCCGCGCGATATTCATTCAGCCGCCGTCATTGGCGGCGGCACCATGGGAGCCGGCATCGTCGCCGCACTCAGGGATGCCGGTCTGCCGGTTGTGCTCGTCGAACGTGACCCGGCCGCCGTCGAACGGGGCCTAGCCAATGTCGGCCAGATCTTCGAGGGCTCGGTAAAACGCGGCCGCATCACGGCCGATGTTGCGGCGAAACGGATGTCAGGTGTTATCGGGACGGCTGACTACGGCGCTCTCGCCGATACGGATCTGGTCATCGAGGCGGTGTTTGAAGATCTCACCGTCAAGCGCGCCGTCTTTGCCCAATTGTCTAAGGCCTGCCGAGCCGACGCGATATTGGCCACCAACACATCCTATCTCGATCCAGACGAGATCGGCGAGGGCCTTGCGCAGCCGGAACGTTTTATCGGCCTGCATTTCTTCAGCCCTGCCCATGTCATGAAGCTTCTGGAAATTGTGCCGACCGGGACCACGTCACCGGACGTCTTGGCGACGGGCTTCGCGCTTGCCCGCTTACTTGGCAAAATCCCGGTTCGTGCCGGCATTTGCGATGGCTTTATCGGCAACCGCATCCTCAAGGTCACGCGCGTTCAGGCGGAGCGTCTGCTGCTCTCCGGCGCGACACCCACCGCCGTCGATGGCGCCATGCGTGCCTTCGGCCTGCCGATGGGGCCGTTCGAGGCGCAGGATCTGGGCGGCCTCGATATCGCGGCCTTTCAACGCAAGGCAGCACGCGAACGCGGCGAGATGCCATTCGCGCCTGTCGGCGACCGCCTTGTTTCCATCGGGCGTATCGGCCAGAAATCGAATGGCGGTTGGTACGATTATCAGCTCGACGATCGGAGGCCACGGCCCTCGCACACGGTTGCGGCTGTTATCGCTGAAGCGGCCGCAGGGCGGTCGCAACAAGCATGGGACAAAACGGCGATTGCCGATGCCATTATCCTGCCGATGGTGAACGAGGCGACACGCATCTTGGAAGAGGGGATCGCCCTTCGCGCTGTCGACGTCGATCTCGTCAAGATCCATGGCTATGGCTTTCCGCGCTGGCGTGGCGGCCTGCTGCATTATGCGTCCGTGCGCGGGCTTAGCGAGATTGTCGCCGTGCTGGACCGTCTCGCGAGCAAGGGCCTTGCAGATCCGGCATGTGACGGCCTGCGGCTGGCTGCGAGGCTCGGTCGTTTCGCTACGCCCGCAAGCTCGGTTGGATAGTTCCAAACCAAATCGTGGCCGCTTCTGTCACATCACGCCGAAGCGCTCGAAGGCTTCGACGGTGCTCATGCCAGCTTCAATCGCGAGGCGGACTTTGTTTTCGGTTTCAGCCTTTTCCAGCGCAAGTGCGATCACTTCGCGTTCGGCTTCGCGTGGGATGACGAGGACGCCATCTCTGTCGCCAAAGAGAATGTCGCCCGGCCTGACGCGTATGCCGCCGATCTCGATCGGGATGCCGTAGTCTACGACCTTGCCTCGCGGCCCCTGATCCTGTGCGTAGGAGCCGTAGCAGAAGGTCGGAAAGCCGAGCGCAAGGATGCCGCTGCTGTCACGGCAGTAACCATCACAAATCGCGCCCGCCGCTTTCAGTTTGATTGCGCGCGTCGACATCAACTCACCCCAGAGGGCGTAACGTGGCGAGGCACCCGAACAGACATAGATCTCGTTTGGCTTCAGGCTGTCGAGGGCCTGGAACATCAGGCCGAAAGGCTTGCTGCTCAGCTCTGAATGTCCGGTGGGCTCCGCGATGGCGAAGAAATCGGCTTCGAGGACTGGCATCGCGCGCCCCACAGCGACCATGTCGTCGCGGAGTGCCTTGATCTGTGGGGGCAGGAACTGATGCTGCAGACCCATCGTATCGAGAATATCGCCAACCACGGCTGTGAATAGCCGGCTGCGCATGGCTGCGAACAGCTCGGTATCGTCTTTGAAATGTGTCATGTGTTCTCCTCAAATCCTTTGCGCTGAGGGCCGTTGGGATGCCCTGTGCAGCGCCTTTGTTTTCCGCAGAGCCCTCAATCGCCCTGCAAGCGGCCAGCCGGGTCGTCGATTGCCGGCATGAAGGTAGCCAGCGTCCGCATTGCCCGACCGCGATGATGTGTCTTTGTCCTGCCAATGGTGCCCCCCCGGTCATCGGTCGTGAGTCCGGCCACAGTTCAAGCGGGAATGTTCTCGGCGACAGTCCGATATACGTCGCCGGCTTCAACCGGCGCCTCGCAGGCGGGGGTCTGCTACGTCCGAACCATAGCGTTGAAACACTCCTCCCTTAGTTTCATTGCCGCTTTCATCATTTTGAGTTCTTCATCAATTGTTGGACCACAATTTAATTAAGGCCTGCAATCTTCAAAAATTCAAGCCGAAATCGCGATGTTTTTGCAAGTGAGTGATCAATAATTTAAAAATATCTCTGTCATCGCTTGACATTCCCCAATCTTGGACCAACAAATATGCCATCGAAAAGGAAGCGCTCATGAATAGTCCCATACCGTCAGACTTAGCGTCTGGCGGAGAAGCAGCGGAGCCAGGCAAGACTTCGGCCGTTGATCGGCTCGTCGAGCAGATCCGCGACATGATCTCGGAACGCGGTCTTGGCA
>NZ_JAELTU010000112.1 GCF_016429015.1 Rhizobium sp. ASV20 | reverse complement strand
CGGTGTCCGGCAATCGACGTGATGTTAACGATCGCGCCACCACCTCCGGCCGCCACGCGCGCGCGGCCAAACTCCTGACAGGTGATCAGTGCGGCGCGCAGGTTGATGCCCATTACAGCCTCATACCCCGCCTCGGTCATATCAAAGCTGGTTTCGAGGACGTTGATTCCAGCGCTATTAATGAGAAAGTCAGCAGTTCCAGCTTCTTTCATCGCGGCTCGCGTCGCCGCCGGGTCGGCAAGATCGACCAGGATAGACCGGCCACCGACTTCAGCCTGCAAGCTTTCGAGATCCGACGCAGTACGACTAAGCGCAATCACCTGCGCACCACGCTCCGCCATAATCCTGGCGCAGGCACGGCCAATTCCCTTTCCAGCACCGGTGATAATGACGGTCTTTCCTGCGAACTGCATAGCTGTCTCCCATGGGGCTGTGTGATTTCTCGGTCTATTGGGGGCGCTCGATGCGAGCCCGAAGCCTATCGAGGCGGATGCCATGGACGACATTCCTGTTTTGTCAGGAATGTCGCTCTGTTTCCTGAAGGCGTTTTCTGCTCCTCAAACGCGATCGAAATTGGTGGGAAGGACCAGCATATCGCGAATGGTCACTGTACGTTTGCGCGTCAGAATATATTCGACGGCATCGGCAACTTCACTTGGGTCGATAAGGCTGCCCGACTCCTTAGCCTTCCGCAGGTTTTCCTCCGGCCAATCGGCAAGAAGTGCGGAAATAACCGGACCGGGTGAAACCTGAGCGACACGGACCCCATAAGGGATCATCTGACGCCGCATCGTCTGCACGAAGCAGGTGATCGCCCATTTCGAAGAGGCATAGACAGGTTCCCAATGTACCGGGTAGTGGCCCGCAATCGAGCAGGTGACAACAATATCGCCGGTCTTGCGTTCCATCATATGTGGGGCGACGGCGTGAACGTTTTTCATCACGGCATTGACGTTAAGAGTGAGCATCTTGTCGATCGCTTCGCTCGTCGTCTCGGTCAGATCGCCACCGATGTAAGTGCCGGCATTGCAATAGAGAATGTCGATGTGATCGACCTTCTTGAGGATTTCCGGGATCATCGCAGCGCAGCTTTCAGCATCGATCAGGTTTGTCACCTGCGGCACTGCCTTGCTTCCGAATTTCTGGACAAGCTTCGTCAGACTCGCTTCGTCCCAATCGACCATCACGACTGTCGCGTCGAGCGAAAGAAGCTTTTCAGTGGTGGCGAGCCCGATACCGGAAGCCGCGCCAGTGATGACGGCAATCTTGCCTGCCAATGATTGAGACATGCGTATTCTCCTGTGGTTTGGGAACGACGTTAGGCAATCACCGCCATTCACGGGCGATGTAGATGGCGAGCAGAATGATAATGCCTTGGAGGTAGGGATTGATCACCATCAGATTCAGCCCATTGCTGAGGATAGCGAGTGGAACTGCTTCGAACAGAGTGCCGAGGATGAGGCCACGACCGCCTGGTGTCGTTGGAGAGGCTAGTCAACGCGGCGTCCCACGGCCACAGGAGGCGCTTCGATTGGATGATCACGCCAGCGGAAACTCTCACTATCATCCCCAAGATCACAATGTTCCTGATCCCCCACCACTTCCGGGCTTCCTCATCGGCTGGCTCAATTCTTCGAACTGAAGGCTCAGAAAATCAGATCCTGAGACTTGAATCCATGCTGCCAGCGCAAATGCCCGCCGCGAGACCGGCGACGGGCATCCGCTCTTCGGCTCGGGGAGAGTGTGAGCCTTAGATATTCGCGAGCAGATCGTTGATGCGCGATTCCATATCGGTAAGAGCAGCATCAACGCCCTTTTGACCTGTGATCGCGGCGCTCATTTCCTGGCCGATGATGTCCTGGATCGCGAACTGGCGCTGGACGGTCGACGGCAGCGGTGTTCCAAGCGACGCGATTGACGAGATCGTATCGCGGTGCGGCAGAGCCTTGAACGCAGCCGAGCTGAGGACCGCCTTGACAGCCGGCAGATGGCCGGTCCGCGACCAGTCGAAATCATTGTCGTGGAAGAACTTCAGGAATTTGCCGATGGCGGCTGTTGCTTCTGGCGAACGATCCTTCTGCGAAACGGCCCAGCTGTGACCATCGGCATATTGCGCCTTCTTGCCGGCAAAAAGCTGAGGATAGGGATAAACGGCGTAGCCGCCCTTGTTGAGGGCCGTGCCCGCCTTTTGCGACGACGCCGTATAGTCGCCGATCACCCAGGTTCCGTTCAGATGCACACCGCCGTCGCCATTCAGGAAAGCATTGATGCTGGCTGCATAATCGAGATCCTTGGTCGTATCTCCGTTATCGTATATCGCCTTGTACAATTCGAGCACCTTCTTGGCCTCGGGCGTATTCAGCTTGACCTTCTTCGGATTGGCGAAGAAGTCGGCGTCCTGCTGGAACAGGTAGGTATAGAGATTGCGGGTGTAGAGGGCGACCTCGTTGGCGAGGTTCTGCACGAAATAGGGCTTGCCCGTCTTCTCCTTGAACTGCTTTGCCTGGGCCAGAAGCTCTTCCGGGCTCGTCGGAAGCTTCGGCGTACCGTCGGCATTGACGAGACCCGCCTGTTTGAAGAGGTCCATGTTGATGTGGTAAAGCATGGTCCAGTTGTCGATCGGCAGGCCGTAGATCTTGCCATCCTTCGTCACGCCGCCAAGGCTGGCATCGGTGAAATCGGAAGGCGCAACACCAACCGACTTCAGGAGATCGTCAAGCGGCATGATCAGGCCCTTGGACTGATAGTCTGCCAGCACGGACTGGTGGATGGTAACGATGTCGGGCGGATCCCCAGCCGCGAACTGCGCCGTCAACTGGTCGTAGCCCGGCCACTCGACCGTGGTGACGGCGACATGAATATCGGGATTGTCGGCATTGAACTTGTTGATCAGCGAGGTGATGATCCCGCACTCACCGACGGCCTTGCTGACGTCGGTGTTGGTGCCGAAATCGGCATCGCAGGCGCCGAAGAAGCGCTGAACGGTGAGCTCGGTTGCGGCAAAGGCCGGCGTCGCGCCCGCGAGGGCGATGGCCGATGCCGCGGCCAAGATGTATTTCCTCAAAGCATGCGTCATTCCAACTCCTCCTCTTGAGTTCTTTGATCACTGGCTGCAGGCCGTCTCAGGACGCGGGCTGACCGTCGTCGCAATGCCGCCTTGTCAGCGCACGGCGGCGCCGGAGACTGCGGTCACGATGTATTTCTGGAAAAACAGGTAGAGAACGAGGATCGGTGCGCCGGCAAAGACCGCTTGCGACATCAGAAAGCCGAGGCCCTCGGATTGTGCAAAGTTGGTCTGTGTCGAGGCAATGCCGATCGTCAGGGTATACATTTCCTTCTTCGTTCCCGAAATCAGCGGCCAGAAATAGTCATTCCAGGCGCCGAGGAACGTGAAGATGCCAAGCGTCGCCTGGGCTGGGATCGTCAGCGGCAGCAGAACCGCCCAGAAGATCTTGAAGCGGCTGGCATTGTCGAGAAGCGCCGCCTCATCGAGCTCTTTCGGGATGGCCCGAAAATACTGCGTCATCAGAAACACACCGAAAGGTGCCGACAGACCCGGCAGGATCAGGCCATGATAGGTATTGTGGAACTTCAGCCAGCTGAACATTTGGTGGCGGGCGATCAGGACGGCCTGTTCGGGAACCGCAAGGCCAAGCAGCACGATGATGAACAGCACATTGCGGAACGGAAAGTTCAGCCTCGCAAAGCCATAGCCGGCGAGCGAAGACAGGATCAGTGTCATGATCGTCAAGCCGCCGGCAACGATGACGCTATTTAGAATCCAGCGGAAGACCGACGAGGTCGCGAGGATATTGAGATAGTTGTTGATCGTGTAAGGGGCATGGAAGACGGCGTTCATATCCGCCATCAATTCCTTGTTGTCCTTGAGCGAGAGACCGATCACCCACAGCACCGGCGCCATCATGATCAGCGCACAGAGGACGGCAAGGAACAGGATCACCCGGTCACCGGTCGACCGACCGACCATATTGCCAGCGGAACCAACACTCATCCTTCCTCTCCTTTGCGACGCGAGATGAAGTACTGCGCCATGGCAGCAATCAGGATCAGAACGAACAGAACCTCGGAGGCCGCAGCACCCAGTCCCAGGTCCCATTTGGTGAAGGCCGCCTCGTAAATGTAAAAGACGATCGGTTTGGACACATTGTTCGGGCCGCCGAGCGTCATCAGTTTCGACTGGCCGAACAGCTGGAACTGAAGCACGACCTGAATAATGAGAACGAGGACGAACGTGCGACGGATCGACGGCAGAGTGATATATCGCAGCGTGCGCCAGCGGCTGGCATTATCGAGTGCCGCGGCCTCGTAAATCTCTGCCGGCACCTGCTGCAGTGCGGAGAGAAAAAGCATCATCGGCAAACCGATGCACCACCAGATCGTCGCAATTGCGATGCCGATCATTGCGAGGTTCGGATCGGACAGGAATGCAGGCGAGGTTGCGCCGAACCAGCCATAGATGGTGGCGAGCAGGCCGAAATTGCCGATGAAGACGATGCGCCAGATCAACGTCACGATCGTTACCGACAGCACCGACGATGAGAAATAGATCGTCCGCAAGATTGCCGCCGTCTTCGTCTTCCGGTTTAGCGCCAGAGCCAGCATGAGCCCGAGAATGGCCAGAGCCGGCACGGTCAGGAACACGAAGTAGAATGTATTGCCAACCACCTGCAGGAAGATCTTGTCACGGAACAAGCGCACGTAGTTGTCGATGCCGACAAAGCGGCCGGTGCCGAAGGCGTCTGCCTTATGCAGGCTCAGCCACATGCCCCAGAACAAGGGGATGACGAGCAGCGTAACGAAGAAGAAAAGATAGGGCAGAACAAACAGCGCGTTGCGCCAGAGTGGTGCATTGATGTTCTGCACCTTGTTCCGGGTGCCGCCCTTTGTAGCCAATCGAGCTTGCGACAACGTCACGTCAGCCATGGCCCGGTTCCTCATTATGCCAGGCGCGCCCTTCTGCATCGAAGATATGGCTGCGGCTGCCCTCCAGCATCAATGCGACTTCGTCACCGATCGCCGCACGACTGTTGCCAATGTCTTCGGCGACCAGCGTGCTGCCGTCCTTGAGCCGCGTATAGAGAAGCGTGCGGTCGCCCAGGCGCTCGAGCACTTCGACCTTGCCGGTCGTCGTCGCATCGCCATCTCCTGCAGGCTTCACCGCCTCGGCGCGGATACCAAGGAAATGCTGACCGGCATTAAGGCCTGAAGCACGAATTGCCGTCTGCAACAGCGTCCCGTCAGGCAGCTTGGCGCACATGAAGCCGTTGCGCTCGGAAAGACCGACGTCCAGAAAATTCATCGTCGGTGATCCCACGAAGGTGGCGACGAAACGGCTGGCCGGACGGGAGTAGATCTCCATCGGAGAGCCGATCTGCTCGATCCTGCGGTTGTTCATGACGACGATACGATCGGCAAGCGTCATCGCTTCGATCTGATCATGCGTCACGAAGATCATCGTCGACTGGACACGATTGCGCAGCTGGGCAAGCTCCACGCGGGTGCGTACCCGCAACGCCGCGTCGAGGTTCGACAAGGGCTCGTCGAAAAGGAATGCCTTCGGCTCCTTGACAATGGCGCGACCGATCGCAACGCGTTGACGCTGCCCGCCCGAAAGCTGGCCGGGCTTGCGCTCCAGCAGATGACCGATCTCCAGCATGCGGGCAGCTTCGGCAACGCGAGCCGCAATCACGTCCCGTGCAACGTTGATGTTGCGCAGGCCGAACGCCATGTTGTCGGCGATCGTCATATGCGGATAGAGCGCATAGCTCTGGAACACCATCGCAACATCGCGTTGACCGGGCGGCAATGTGTCGATGCGCTGCCCATTGATCGAAATAACCCCTTCGTCGACGCTCTCCAGGCCCGCAATCATCCGCAAAAGCGTCGACTTGCCGCAGCCGGAAGGGCCAAGGAACACCATGAATTCGTTGGCCTTGATGGACAGGGACAGATCGTCAAGGACGGTCACGGCCCCATAGCGCTTGCTGACATTCTGAATTTCGATGTTTGCCGTCATCCGACCACCTCGATCAGGCGGTCAGAACCCGAAAAGCCGATATGACTATGTGTCTGACATGTGCGAACCGTGCGAATATCCATCATGAAAAGTGGATACGCGTCAGTCGGCAACAGCGCCAAAACAGAAGCTTCTGCTTCCATCTCTTCCTCCCAGTGGCACGCCAAGACCGATGCATCGACATTAAATCATACTAATTCGATGTCAATGCATCTTCGATATAGATCGGAAATCCTGATTTACAATTCAGGCCTGCAAACGGATCACCCGATAGGACAAGGGGGCGATCTTTGCACTGAGCCTGCTGTCCGCAACTACGGCATCCTCTGCCCTGACCGGCGCGACATTGAAGGGCGCTTCAGCGGTATTGGTGATGTTGAGATCGGGATGAGCGATGACCTGATCGTCGACGACCTTCAGCGTCCCGAACTCAAGCAGGCTGACATCGAGGTCGAGTGCTTCAGCTCCGTGGCGATTGACGATGAAGAATGTCAGCGCACCGGCATCAGTATCGTGAACGGCGGAAACGTCGAGGTATGGCACCTCGCCGAGTTCATCCACCTTGTAGGTGGGGCTGTCGACCATCAGCCTCAGGGCCGTGCCACGCCCATAAACCGAGGCGAAATAGTAAGGATAGAAGATCGTCTGACGCCAGGCCGCCCCACCCGGCGTCGTCATGATCGGCGCGATGACGTTCACCAGCTGTGCGAGGCAGGCAATCTTCACCACATCGGCGCGATTGATGAACGTGTTGAGGATGCAGCCGACCTGCAGCACGTCTTCGAAATTATAATCATCCTCAAGGAGTGCCGGGGCATGCGGCCAGCCATTGGCGCCGGCAAGCGTTGCCTTGTCGCGCTCCTTTGAATGGTACCAGACATTCCATTCATCAAACGAGATATAGACATCCTTGCTCGAACGCTTCTTGGCCTTGATGTAGTCGATAACCCCGGCAACCGTGCCGATGTAACGATCGAGTTCGATGCTGCGAGCGAGATAATTTGCGGTATTTTTGGCGCGATTCTCGAAATACATGTGCAGCGAAATGTAATCGACTTCGTTGTAGGTATGATCGAGAACCGTCGCCTCCCATTCGGGATAGGTCGGCATGTGCGCATTGGATGATCCGCAGACCACAAGTTCCAGGCCATTGTCGAATGCTCGCATCGCCTTGGCAGTTTCATGAGCCAGGCGACCATATTCGTCCGCCGTCTTGTGACCGATCTGCCAGGGACCGTCCATTTCGTTGCCAAGGCACCAGAGCTTGACGTCCCACGGCTCTGCCCGGCCGTTGGCGATACGCTTGTCGCTCCATTCGCTGCCGCCGGGATGATTGACATATTCGAGGAAATTGCGCGCCTCATCCAGGCCGCGGGAGCCGAGATTGACTGCAAGCATCATTTCGGTGTTGGCGCTGACGCACCAATCGGCAAATTCGTGAATGCCGACCTGGTTGCTTTCCGAGGTATGCCAGGCAAGATCGAGCCTGGTCGGTCGGCTTTCCTTGGGGCCGATCCCATCTTCCCAATTATAGGCCGAGACGAAGTTGCCTCCGGGATAGCGCACGATCGGAACGTTGAGTTCCCTGACGAGATCGATCACGTCCTTGCGCATGCCATTCTCGTCGGCGGCCGCGTGGCCAGGCTCGTAGATGCCGGTGTAGACCGCGCGGCCGAGATGCTCGATGAACGAGCCGTAGAGACGCGGATCGATGTCCGAGATCGTGTACTTGCCGTGCGCGGTCACCGCAGCCTTCATGATACCCTCCACTTAATCACATTTTATGATACATATCATAATTTGAGATGAATAAAGCGGAAGCCGCGGCCGCGGTCAAGGGTAAATATCAGAAAAGCCGATTGGCTTAGCGGGTTCGGATGCGCAGCAGGATATCCTGATCGTAGTTGCCGAAGCCGCGGCCGAATATATTGATACCGCCGGGATGCTTGGCATCGTCGCGCACGCCGATACGCAGGCGAATAGAATGATGTTCGTTGAGCTTGAGATCGGCCAACGTCACATTCGACATGCGCAGGCCGTCGACAAAAGCACCGTCGTCATTGATGCGGAAGCTTTTCAGCTTTCCGTATTGTGATCCCTTCAACTTCCACCAATCTGGCGTAAAAACCCCGCGTTTGTCGCCAAAATCGCCTGGTGACGTCCAGGTTCCAATATCGGCGCCGTTGACCGTGAGAGTAATGTCGGAGGGCCAGTCGGCACTGGTGCCAGGCACTTCCGAACTTAGCTCCATGACGAACTCGATCTCACGAACCTGGGCATTGGTCAGTCGCGCATTGTTGGGAAACTGGTACTCGACGTGGCCACGCGTGAACCAGATGAGCGCCGTTTTCATCCGGTCGGGATCAAGGAATGTCGCCGGGACGTCGAGCAACCCGATAATGCCTTCCACCGAACAGAGCCCGCACGGCGCCGTCACATCGTAGCTCGTATAAAGGCCAAGCGGCATTGCCACCTCAATGGCATCCGGTTCAGCTTCCTTGATTTCATTCTTGAAGACGACGAGGATCTCGTCATAGACACTGTGGCATACTTTCTGATTGCCCTTGCGCGCCTTTTGCGTCTCGGTGCGGATCAATCCGGCCTCTTCGAGCATCTGCACATTGGTTGAGACGCTCGACTGCGGCAAATCAAGGATTTCAGCGATTTCATTGACATTCAGCGCGCCTCTCTCGTGCAACAATTTCAACACCGAGATCCTTGCCGGCGACGCAAGCCCCTTCAGGACGGACATACCCTCTTCGGGGTGGACGACGAGAAAATTGCGACTCATGGGGGTCCGATCAGCAATATATGAATGCGTATCTCCGTTTTATATCAGTATAGCTGATTTAATCAATCGGATGCACCGCGACCACCTGCCTCGAGGCACAAACTCTGGCTTTCAAGTCTCCCTGAGCCATCTCCGGGACCGTTAAACATCCATCGTGTCGGATCGACCTGCGATCACCATCAGCTCGGTTGAAGGCTAACGGCTAACATATGCCGCACACGCCAACAGGATCGGGAAAGTCTGAACACCGTATGATTGCCGCACGAACGAAAATTTTGAGAAAAGCTTTTCTCAGCTTGACTCTTACAATGAGAAAAGCTTTTCTCACGTCAATTCATTCGGGAGAGGTCACCTGCAAAATCAGCGTACCAAAAGCGGCCGAACGACGATTCACGATGTTGCGGCGGCCGCCGGCGTCAGCATTTCAACAGCATCGAAGGCGTTGAACAATACCGGGCGGATGGCACAGGAGACCCGTGACCGCGTCAAGCGGATTGCATTGGAAATCGGCTTTCGTCCGAATGCCCTCGCCAAGAGCCTGCTTAGCAATCGCAGTTTCACCATCGGTCTCTTGACCAACGATACTTACGGCCGCTTCACGCTTCCGGTGATGGCCGGGATTACCGAGGCGCTCGCCGATCATGGGGTCTCGGTATTTCTCTGCACCATCGAAGACGATCCGGCGCTCGGAAAGGTTCATGTGGACGCCATGCTCGACAAGCACGTCGATGGCATCATCGCCTCGGGAAAAAGGATCGATCGCCGGCTGCCGGTGGATCTGTCGAACCTGCCCGTGCCGGTCGTCTATGCTTTTACCGAGGGTGCGCCTGACAGCGTGACATTCTGCGCCGATGACTTTCAGGGCGCGACCCTTGCGGTCAAGCGACTGATCGACCTTGACCGGCGTCGGATCGCGCATGTTACCGGCCCGGAGAGTTTCGTGTCCGTGCGCGAACGTAGCCAGGCCTATCGCAGCCTCGTCGGTGACGCCTTCCCGGTGCTTTACGGCGAATGGTCGGAGGCCTGGGGGCATGAGGCGATCGCCAGGCTATGGATGGCGCCCGGTCCGAAGCCCGACGGCATTTTTTGCGGCAACGACCAGATCGCGCGTGCGGTCGTGGACGGGCTGCGCGAGCGCGGCGTGCGTGTGCCGGAGGATGTCTCGGTGATCGGCTTCGACAACTGGGAGATTGTCGCGGCACAGACGCGCCCACCATTGACGACGGTCGACATGAATTTGAAAGCGCTCGGGCGCGAGGCGGGATTGACGGTCCTGGCGCTTGCCGAGGGACACACGGTCGAAACAGGCATCAGGACGTTGCCGTGCGAATTGATCGTTCGGCAATCGTGCGGAGGAGATTCCAAGCTTTAGTGCAAGAAACGAGGCAATGGGAGTTGCCTCCAGGGAGGAGAAACATGATGAAGCGCTTTCTGGCCGCAACCGGCCTCATATCTCTATGCCTTACATCCGTCGCATCTGCCGAAAACATCTCCATGTGGGTTCGAAGCGGCATTGGCGATTCCTTCAAGAAAGTCGTCGAGGCCTACAATGCCGGTCACGATGACAAGGTGACGCTGACCGAAGTTCCCTTTGCCGAGCTCGTGCAGAAATATGCGACGGCAATTGCCGGCGGTCAGGCGCCCGACGCGCTGTCGATGGATCTCATCTACACGCCTGCCTTTGCCGCGGCCGGCCAGCTCGCGGACCTCACAGATTGGGCAAAAAGCCTGCCCTATTTCAATTCGCTGTCGCCCTCGCACGTGAAGCTCGGCACGTATGACGGCCATATCTACGGCCTGCCCTTGTCCGTCGAGACTTCGGTCTTTGCCTGGAACAAGGATCTCTACAAGAAGGCCGGCCTCGATCCGGAAAAGGCACCGGCGACCTGGGACGAAATCGAGCACAATGCGGAGAAAATTCGCGCTCTCGGCGGCGATACCTATGGCTTCTACTTCTCCGGCGGCGGCTGTGGCGGCTGCATGATCTTCACCTTCACGCCGCTCGTCTGGGGCGCCGGCGCCGACATTCTTTCGGACGACGGCAAGAAGGCGACGCTCGACACGCCGCAAATGCGCAAGGCGGTCGGCTTCTATCGCGACATGGTCAAGAAGGATCTGGTTCCGGCGGGTGCCGCAAGCGATACCGGCGCCAATTTCCTCAGCATCAGCAACGGCAAGATCGGACAGCAGAGCATCGGCGCCTTCTCGATCGGCACGCTGATTACCCAATATCCCGACATCCACTTCGGTGTGACGCTGATCCCTAGCGTCGACGGCAAGCCGTCTTCCTTTGCCGGTGGCGACAATTTCGTGATCTCCAAAGGCACGAAGAAGCTGGATGCCGTGAAGAAGTTCCTCGAATATACCTATTCGCTCGAGGGACAGAAGATCATGGCGAAATACGGCAGCCTGCCGACACGCGGCGATATCGCCCAACAGGTGCTTGAAGGCCTCGACCCACGCATGCAGGTCGGGCTGAAGGCGATCTCGATCGCCAAGACGCCGTATACGCTGCAGTTCAACGACCTGATCAACAGCGCCAACGGCCCGTGGGCGGGCTTCACCAACGCCGCCATCTTCGGAAGCGATGTCGACGGCGCCTTCTCCAATGCCCAATCGGAAATGCAGTCGATCATCGACAACGCCCAACAATAATCGATCCATCAACACCGGGGAGCACCAAGCGCTTCCCGGTTCCTCCATCGTAACATCGGGAGCATTCCATGGCCGGCCCTGGAGCTATCGCAGCCGCGCGTCCGCGAAAAAGGCGAAGACGTGCCGACTGGCACGGGTTTCTCTACATCGCGCCGGCCATGGCGCTCGTCATCGTGTTCTTCATCGTACCAGTCGTCTTCACCGTCTGGATGAGCCTTCATAACTGGCCGCTGCTCGGCAATCCGCGCTGGATCGGCTTCGGCAATTATATCCGCATGTTCTCCGACATACGTTTCATGGCGGCGTTGCGCTTCACCGCCTATTACACCGTCGTCGTGACCATCGCGATTTTCGCCGTTGCCTTCCCGCTCGCCTTCTTCGTCGAGAAGCACCGGCCGTTCGTCGGCTTCTATCGAACGATCATCTTCCTTCCCGTCGTCGTCGGGCTGGCAACCGCCTCGCTGCTCTGGGTCTGGCTTGCCAATGTCGACAGCGGCTTCTTCTCTCCGGTTGCGCAGGCGATTGGCCTCGTCGATAAGAGACCGAACCTGCTTGCCGATTTCGACATGGCATTTGCAACCATCATCGTCATGGTGGTCTGGAAGATCGCGGGCTTCACCATGATCATTCTCTTGACCGGCCTACAGGCAATTCCCTCCGAACTGACCGAGGCTGCTCGGATCGATGGCGCGAAACGCTGGCAACGGTTCCGGCATCTGACGCTGCCTTTGATGCGCCGCACGATCGCGCTTGCGCTGATCATTTCCATCACCGGTTCGGTGCTCGCCTTCGACCAGTTCTACATCATGACATCAGGCGGCCCACAGAACCGGATGATCTCGGTGGTCTATTACATTTTCAACCAGTCCTTCGTGTCCTTCAATCTCGGCTATGGCGCAGCGCTTTCCATCGCGCTCCTCATCATCCTGGTGCTGATCAGCATCGTCCAGCTCTGGTTGCTGCGCGTCGGGGAGGACAAGCCATGACCACAGCAAAAGAGCGCCGTGCAAGGCGCAAGCTCTTCGGTAGCTTCGGCTACCACGGCATCGGAGTCGTCATCGTCATTTTCTTCTTCGCACCGTTCGCGATCGCGTTGCTGTCCTCATTTAGGCATGGCTCGGAGGCGAGCCTTCCGCCGCTGCCGCCATGGCCGACGAGCGGCGTCAGCTTCGATGCCTATCGCTCGCTCGATGGCTTCGGCGCCGGCGTCGTGCAGCATACGCTGAACTCACTCTTCGTTTCGGTCGTGACCGTGCTTTTGACCGTCATCGTCAGCCTGCTGGCCGGCTACGGTTTCTCGCGCTATCGCTTCCCCTTCAAGGGCGCGCTTTTCATTCTCATCATCGCAACGCTGATGATCCCCTTCCAGTCGATCCTGACGCCACTCTTCATCATCCTGGCAAAGCTCGGCCTCAACAATTCGCTGATCGGACTGACGCTCGTCTATGTGACGCTGCAGCTTCCCTTCTCGGTCTTCATGATGCGCAACGCCTTCGACGCCGTGCCGAAGGAGATCGAGGAAGCCGCGCGCATCGATGGCGCCCGCGATCTGAAACTGCTGTTCCGCGTTCTCTTCCCCCTGGTGCTGCCGGGTGTGGCGACCGTTGCGATCTTCGCCTTCCTCAATGCCTGGAACGAGTTCCTGGCGGCATTGGTGCTGCTTTCGAGCAACGAGAAATTCACCCTGCCGGTGCTGATGATCGCCGTCAGAACCGGCCGCCTCGGCGCCGTCAACTGGGGTGCGGTTCAGGCCGGCATCGCCGTCATGACCATCCCCTGCGTCATCGTCTTTCTGCTTCTGCAACGCTACTACATGCGCGGGCTGATGGCCGGCGCGGTGAAATAACCCTTTAAGCAAGGATCAAAGCCATGTCTGATAGAGAAAACCGCCAGTTTCGCCCCCTGCCCGTCCCGAATGTCGAGCTTGCCGGGCTCTTCGGCGCCCGACAGGATGCCATCTGCAATTCCACCGCAGCGACGCTGCTCGATCGTTGCGTCGAAGCCGGCATGATCAAGGCTATCGATGTCGACCAGCCAAGCCCCGGCATCGTCATTCCCTTGCAGGCCTGGTCAGGCTCCACGCAGATGTTCTGGGACAGTGACCTTGGCAAGTCGATCGAAACCATCGCCTATTCCCTCTATCGCCGTCCCAACGCCGAACTGGAAGCGCGCGCGGACGCCATCATCGACATGTATGAAAAGATGCAGCAGGAGGATGGCTATCTGAATGCCTGGTTCCAACGCGTTCAGCCCGGCCGCCGCTGGACCAATCTCCGCGATCATCATGAGCTTTATTGCGCGGGACATCTGATCGAAGCGGCCGTTGCCTATTACCAGGCAACGGGCAAGCGCAAGCTGCTCGACATCATGAGCCGCTTTGCCGACTACATGATCACCGTCTTCGGCCATGGCGAAGGCCAGCTTCGCGGCTATTGCGGCCACGAGGAAGTGGAACTGGCCCTCGTCAAGCTCGCCCGCGTCACGGGCGAGAAGAAGTATCTCGACCTTGCCAAATATTTCATCGACGAGCGCGGCCAGGAACCACATTTCTTCACCGATGAAGCGCTTCGCGACGGCCGTGACCCCAAGAATTTCGTGCAGAAGACCTATGAATACAGCCAGTCGCATCTGCCGGTGCGCGAACAAGGCAAGGTCGTGGGCCATGCCGTGCGCGCCATGTACCTTTATTCCGGCATGGCCGACATCGCCACGGAGTATAATGACGATACGCTGACCTCAGCACTCGAGACGCTCTGGGACGACCTGACGACAAAGCAGATGTATGTGACCGGCGGCATAGGTCCCGCAGCCTCCAACGAGGGCTTTACCGACTATTACGACCTGCCGAACGAAAGCGCCTATGCCGAGACCTGCGCCTCCGTCGGGCTGGTCTTCTGGGCGAACCGCATGCTCGGCCGCGGGCCGAACCGCCGCTATGCCGATATCATGGAAGTCGCGCTCTATAACGGCGCCATGGCGGGTCTCTCACAGGACGGCAAGACCTTCTTCTATGAAAACCCGCTGGAAAGTGCCGGCAAGCATCACCGCTGGACCTGGCATCATTGCCCCTGCTGCCCGCCCAACATCGCCCGCCTGCTCGCCTCGGTCGGCTCCTATATGTACGCCGCCGCCGACAACGAGATCGCCGTCCATCTCTACGGCGAAAGCAAGGCCCGGGTGCCGCTCGCCAGCGGCGTTACCGTGCAGCTCTCCCAGGAGACACGTTATCCTTGGGACGGCGCAATCCGCTTCGAGATCAACCCCGATCGGGCAGCCAGATTTGCGCTGTCACTGCGCATTCCCGAATGGGCCGACGGCGCCACGCTCGCAATCAATGGCGCGTCGATCGATCTGGCAACAGTCACCGTCGATGGCTATGCCCGTATCGAGCGGGAATGGCAGGCCGGCGATCGTGTCGATCTTACCCTGCCGCTCATTCCGCGCACTTTGTTTGCCAATCCGAGAGTTCGCCAGGATGCCGGACGTGCAGCCCTGATGCGTGGCCCGCTCGTCTATTGCGTCGAGACCACGGACAATGGCCACGACCTCAACGGCATTTCGCTTTCGAGCGATCCGGCCTCCGCCAAGACGACGGAAATTGCCGCGCTGGAGGGTGCGGTCGCGCTCGATGTTGCCGTGACGCGGGAGACGGCTGACTGGGGCGCGGATCTCTATCGAACCACACCGCCGAAAAGCACGTCTTCGACCGCGCGTTTCGTTCCCTACCACCTGTGGGACAATCGCGAGCCCGGCGAAATGCTGGTCTGGGTCCGCGCCGACCAGATGCAGCGCGGAGCCTGAGATGACAAAGAACGGCATGCGCCTGACCGGCGTCCGCAAGAGCTTCGGCGGGCTGGAGGTCATTCACGGCATCGACCTCGACATACCGGAAGGCGCATTCGTCGTCTTCGTCGGCCCCTCCGGCTGTGGCAAATCCACGTTGCTGCGCATGATTGCCGGCCTGGAGGAAGTCACGGACGGCGAGATCGCGATCAAGGGTCGAGATGTCACCGATCTCGATCCTTCCGAGCGTGGCATCGCCATGGTCTTCCAATCCTATGCGCTCTATCCGCATATGAGCGTGCGCGACAATCTCGGCTTCGGGCTGAAGATGGCACGTGTTGGAGCTTCGGACATCGAAGCTCGGGTCAAGGCCGCCTCGGCGATCCTCAAGATCGACCATCTGCTGGATCGCCGGCCGGGCCAGCTTTCCGGCGGCCAGCGCCAGCGTGTTGCAATCGGCCGGGCGATCGTGCGCAAGCCGGACGTCTTCCTGTTCGACGAACCGCTTTCCAACCTCGATGCCGAGCTTCGCGTCTCCATGCGTATCGAAATCGCCCGACTGCATCGCGAACTCGGCAACACGATGATCTACGTCACACACGACCAGACGGAGGCAATGACGCTTGCCGACAAGATCGTCGTGCTCAAGGACGGCAGGATTGAACAGGCAGGCAGTCCGCGCGAAGTCTATGAGGATCCCGCCAACAGTTTCGTGGCAGGGTTCATCGGTTCACCGCGAATGAACATGATCCAGGCGGAATGGGCCGGTAACGGTCTTGCAAACACAGCTGGCGGCGCTATCCGGACCGACATACGGCACGCAGGCCTGTCCTCCGGCGAAAAACTGATGCTCGGCATGCGCCCGGAACATCTGACGGTCGTCTCGGATCAGGATGACGCCATTCAGGTCACGGTCGATTTCGACGAGTATCTCGGTGGTACACGCTACCTTTACTGCCAGAGCGAAGATGGCCAAAGCCTTGTTGCCGAATACCGCGACGGACCGAAGATCCAGCGCGGCGACACCATCCATCTTTACTGTCATCCCGAGCGCCGCCGCTATTTCGACGCACAGGGAAACCGCCTGCGCTGACCGCTCACCGGTCAAGTGGCATCGCCAGTCATCTGACGAACGAGCCAAGCGATGGCCGAACCGGCCAGCGCCTGGCTAGAACGACCACCTGACGACGAGTACCGATCCCGCCTAGCGGCCGGGACCCAGCCGATGGGCAGTTGCAAGCGTCACCGCTTCCAGCGCCAATCCTTGACCTCCGGCATATCCTCGCCATGCTCGCGGACATAGGCGTGATGCTCGACGAGCTTCGCCTCCAGAGCTTCCACGACATCCGGCACTTTCTCCGCAAGACCGGGGACACGGCTGATCGCTTCGAGCGCAAGATGGTAGCGATCGAGCTCGTTCAGAACCGTCATGTCGAATGGGGTGGTCGTCGTGCCTTCCTCGATAAAGCCGCGAACGTGGATGTTCTGGTGGTTGGTGCGCCTGTAGGTCAAGCGGTGAATGAGATAGGGATAGCCGTGATAGGCGAAGATCACCGGCTTGTCCGTCGTGAAAATCCGATCGAACTCATGATGATCGAGCCCATGGGGATGCTGCTCGGGATCCTGCAAGGCAAGAAGATCGACGACATTGACCGTGCGGATCTTCAGGTCGGGGATCGCTTCACGCAGCAGCATGACGGCCGCCAGCGTCTCCATGGTCGGAACGTCGCCGGCGCAAGCCATGACGACGTCGGGCGCGATGGTATTGTCTTCATAGCTTGCCCAATCCCAGATACCGGCACCCGCTTTGCAATGAGCAATGGCTTCATCCATCGTGAGCCACTGCGATTCCGGTTGCTTGCCCGCCACGATGACGTTGATCCGGTCGTAGGTTTGAAGGCAATGGTCTCCGACCCAGAGCAGCGTGTTCGCATCCGGCGGGAGATAGATCCGGACAATATCGGCCCGCTTGTTGGCGACGAGATCGACGAAGCCGGGGTCCTGATGGGAAAAGCCATTGTGGTCCTGCCGCCAGACATGCGAGGTCAGGAGATAGTTCAGCGAGGAGATGGGCTTGCGCCATTCGAGTTCACGGCTGACCTTCAGCCACTTGGCGTGCTGGTTGAACATGGAATCGACGATATGGATGAAGGCCTCGTAGCATGAGAACAATCCATGCCGTCCGGTCAGCAGATAGCCTTCCAGCCAGCCCTGGCAAAGATGCTCGCTCAAGACCTCCATCACCCGGCCGTCGCGTGCCAAGTGAACATCATAGTCCTCGATATGCTCCATCCAGACCCGATCCGTCACCTCGAAGACACTGCCGAGGCGGTTCGATTCCGTTTCGTCCGGGCCGAAAATGCGGAAATTGCTCTCATCGGCATTGAGCTTCAGCGTATCCCGGAGGTAATGCCCCAGGATCTCCGTCGACTGCACCTGTTTGCTGCCGCGATCGCCAATCTCGATTGCGTAATCCTCGATCGGTGGAACCCGAAGTTCCTTGCGCAGCAGGCCGCCATTGGCATGAGGATTGGCGCCCATGCGCCTTGTGCCGCGGGGCGCAAGCGCCTTCAACTCCGCCTTGAACTTACCCTGCTGGTCGAAGAGGTCTTCCGGATCGTAGCTGCGCATCCAGTCTTCGAGGATCGTCCGGTGGCCCGCATCCTCACGGCAATTGGACACGGGCACCTGATGGGCGCGCCAGAAGCCCTCGACCTTCTTGCCGTCCACCTCCTTCGGGCCGGTCCAGCCCTTCGGGCTGCGGAGCACGATCATCGGCCAGCGCGGGCACCCGGCCGGGGCGTTGCCTTGCCGGGCGGCGGCCTGGATCGCGCGTATACGGTCGAAAACCAGCTCGAAGGTCGCAGCCATCTGCTGGTGCATCTTTGCCGGCTCATGGCCCTCGACGAAGAAAGGCTCATAGCCATAGCCTTCGAAAAGATGCCTCACATCCTCGTCGCTCGCACGCCCGAGAATGGTGGGGTTGGCAATCTTGTAGCCATTGAGATGCAGGATTGGCAGCACCGCGCCGTCCCGGGCGGGATTGAGAAACTTGTTCGAATGCCAGCTCGCCGCCAGCGGCCCTGTTTCTGCTTCACCGTCTCCGACGACACAGGCGACGATCAGTTCGGGATTGTCGAAGGCAGCGCCAAAAGCGTGCACGAGCGCATAGCCAAGTTCGCCCCCTTCATGGATGGAGCCAGGCGTCTCGGGTGCGGCATGGCTCGGAATGCCGCCCGGGAAAGAAAACTGCTTGAACAGGCGCTGCATCCCGTCGGCGGTTTCTGAAACCTCCGGATAGATCTCGCTGTAGATCCCCTCGAGATAGGTATTGGCCACCATGCCCGGACCGCCGTGACCGGGGCCGCACATGTAGATGATGTCGAGGTCGCGTGCCTTGATGACACGATTGAGGTGGGCGTAGATGAAGTTCAGGCCCGGTGTCGTGCCCCAATGGCCAAGCAGCCGCGGCTTGATGTGCTCGGGCTTCAACGGTTCGCGCAACAGCGGATTGTTCATGAGATAGATCTGCCCGACCGACAGATAGTTTGCCGCTCGCCAATAGCGGTCGATCAGGGACAGTTCCTCGGGCGAAAGCGGTGCGGCGACTGCGGTCATTTTCGTCTCCTCGTTTTCGTCACGCGATGAGCGCTACCGTCTCATCGGCGATCACTTGTTCCTCGTCGGTGGGAATTACGAACAGCTTGACGGCGCTGGGGGCGGCATGGATCGAAGTTGAATTGCGCTTGTTGGCATCCTCGTCGATTTCGACAGCCAACCATCGCAACCTTTGCGCTACCCGAGCTCTGATCTCCGGCTGATTTTCGCCAATGCCTGCCGTAAACACCACGGCATCGAGGCCGCCTAGCGTGGAGCACATCCGGCCGATTTCCCCGGCAATGCGCAGGCAGAACAGATCGATCGCCTCGGCGGCTTCCGCACGCTTGTCCTGCAACAAGACGCGCGTGTCGCCACTGATGCCGGAAACGCCCAGCAGTCCGCATTCGTGATAGAGGAAATCCTCGATCTTTTCTGGATCACGCAGGCCGCTTCGCATCAGGTAAAGCAGGGCACCGGGATCGAGCCATCCCGGGCGGGTTGCCATTGGAATACCGTCAAGCGCCGAAAAGCCCATGCTGGTGTCGCGGCTGATCCCGCTTTCCATCGCGCAGAGGCTGGCACCGCTGCCGAGATGACAGGCGATGACCTTGCCTCGTGCCGCCCCAGGATCGATCTCTTTGAGCTTCGAGGCGATGTATTTGTAAGAGAGCCCGTGAAAGCCGTAACGGCGCACGCCGTCGTCATGCATGGCCCTCGGGATTGCGAGCCGCCTTACAAGATCCGCTTGTGACGAATGGAAGGCTGTGTCGAATGATGCGGTTTGCCGAAGGTCGGGGCGGAGTTTTCTGACGGAGTGGATAACGCGGAGCGCTTGTGGCTGGTGCAGGGGCGCGAGTGGCACAAGGCCTTCTACACGTTCGATATTGGCATCGTCTAGGAATACCGGTCCTTGAAACTGCAGACCACCGTGCACGATGCGGTGGGATGCCGCGACCAGCCTGCCCGGGAGATGGCCAAGGATGTGATCCAGCGTCTCGCTGACGACAGCGACGAAATTCTCTGCGTGATCCCCTGTCAGCGCCTTTTCGTAGGTGTCGTCTCCGACCGTATAGGCCAGCGTCAGCGGCACCTTATCGAAGTCGATCTTACCGCGACCGATATTCCTGGCATGATGGCCCGTCCGTTCGAAGACCCCGATCTTCAAGGTCGAGGATCCGGCATTGAATGTCAGCAGGACATCGTCGGTCATGATAAGCCTCGGATCTGAGGGGCCGCCACTCCAAGTTAGGGCATTTGCACGGGGAAGCAACCAGGCCGACACTTCAGTGCGACGCTATATCGCAACTGATAGTTGTCAATCGTGTGACAGACCGGCGATCTGTGCCTTGGTGATACAGGCGGAAATTATTCGCGTTTCGGCGGTACGGCGCCCCTGGTGATACACGGCAGACTGCAGCAACAGCATCCGCGCACCATCAGCTGAGGAATTTCCCGAACCTTCCCAAGGTAGGGAAAAATAGGCCGCCGATGGCGAGCACGATAGAAGCTGCGGCTAGGTGGATGCATGCCGCTGCCCCGAATGGGCGGCCCTAGAAGGCGTCGCCGGTTTCCTGCCAGCTGCGAAGCAATGCCTGTAACTCTTCGCGATCCTTCCGGTCGAGCTGCGGCAATCCTGGAACTCGAACCGGGCCGACATCCAGTCCGGAATAGCTGACGGCCTCCTTGACGACGGTGACATTAGCACCGTTACGGAACTTGGTGCGCATGCGCTCGAAGGGCTCGAGCTTGGCCACGATGGCACGCGCAGCGGCAAAATCGCCTCTCGCCAGGGCGGCATGAACGGCAAGTGACAGTTTTGGCGCCACATTGACCAATCCGGAGGTGAAACCACGCGCGCCTGCTGCGGTGAAGGTCGGTGCCCAGCTTTCGGCCAGACCACACACGAACAGCGCACCATTTGGATCAGCGGCGGCGATGGCCCGCGTCAGCAGCATCAGATCGGTTGTCGCAAATTTGATGCCGGCGATGTTTCCGTGTCCGGCGAGCCGAACCATGTCGTCAACGCTGAACCCTTCGGCACGGACGTAGGCAACGAGCGGCAGAGGTGATGCTTCCGCCAAATCCCGGAAGTAATCGATCTGTGCCGCCGGTGCGGCAAACGGATCCACCGGCTGGTGCGACATAACAGCCGAAGCGCCGATCGAAGCGGCGTCCTTCGCCATCTGGATCGCTTCGCGCAATGAGCGGCCGATCGCCGCTGTCACCGGCGCCTTGCCGTCGACGCCTGCGACGGCAGCCTCGTGGACGTGGCGAATTTCATCCGGCGTCAGCGCGTAGAACTCACCGGTATTGCCGGCGGCCACGATGTTATGGATGCCGGCTGCCGCGACGCGCCGGTAAACCTGAGCCGTCACCCGCGGTTCGACTTCGCCGCCTGCATCATAGGCCGTGACCGGAACGCCGGACACGCCGTTCAGTACCTGCCGCATGGTTTCAATGCTCATCTTCCTACCCTTACCTTCTTGACCCGCTGAGACGGGTGCGAGCAAGTGTTCTCGACACTGCTAGCCCTTCCCGCGTGTCCTCCAACTCCCTAGACGCCCTGGAACATGCGGGCGCGTGCATTCAATATGTGACGTTTCATGGCATCGTGCGCTTCAGTTTCCTGACGCGCGAAGATCGCCTCCACAATCACGGCATGCTCATCCTGGACGCTGCGGATCTGTTCCGGCGTTCGCTTGAGGCTCAGACTTCGCGTGACGGAATGGCCGATGGCAAAATGCGGCCGGAACAGCTCGCGGGCGGTGATATGGAACTGATTGCCGGTCGCGTTTGCAATCGCATCATGTAGTTCCTGATCCTCCTCCGCGCCGAGACGGCCCTCGCCCAGACACCGTTCGATCTTTTGCAAAGCAGCCGAAATCCGTTCCTTATCAGCGGGCTGCCAGTTGCGGGCAGCAAGTTCCGCCGCCTCGGCCTCAAGCCCGGCGCGAAATTCGAAGAACCGCTGGACATCGGCGAGCGATCCGACCGGCACCATTTTGAGCACCGACGAATCCGGCCTTTGGCGAACGTAAGACCCCGATCCCTTCCGCGAAACGATCAGACCGTCCGCACGAAGCCGTTCCAGTGCATCGCGCACCACGGGCCGAGACGCACCAAACATTTCCGCGAGCCTGGCTTCCGCCGGCAGGCGTTCGTTGACCGGGAATTTCCCCTCCGCAATCATGGCGACGATCCGCTCATAGATGATGTCGCCGAAGCGCGTCGCGCCCGTAACGGGTTCGTTGGCGACAGAGAGTTTCATCATCGTCCTTCGTGAATGCCGACCGGCGACAGCCATAGCGCATTTCCTGCGCGAAAGGGCTACTAAATCTGTAAAAATCTGTCAACTCTTGTAATTATCTGAGAACAGCATATGGTCTCGACGCTGCGCCAGAGGGGTGCATCGCGGCAGGTCGGGAGCTTGTCGCATCGGTTGAGGCAAAGCCCGGCCGAGGTCAAAATGGGAGGGATTCGATGCGCGATGAAATATTGTCCCGCGGCGTGAGCAGACGCGCCGTCCTCGGCGGCATGGCAGGAATGGCGGCCCTATCTCTGGCCGGTCGTGTCAACGCTGCCGACACAGGTGGCGAGGCACCGGCATTGGCGCAGCTCGTCAAGGACGGCAAGCTGCCAGCACTTGCGGATCGGCTGCCAAAGAAGCCGATGGTCGTCACCCCTTACGAGAAAGTCGGCACCTACGGCGGCACATTGCGGCGGGGTTTACGCGGCTCGTCCGACCATAACGGCATTTTGCGCATGGTCGGCAACCAGAGTCTCGTGCGCTGGAATCTCGAATTCACCCAGGTCCTGCCGAACCTTGCCGAGCGCTGGGATGTCAATGCCGACGCCTCGCAATTCACCTTCTACCTCATCCAGGGCGCGCGCTGGTCTGACGGGCATCCGTTCACCGCAGACGACGTGGTCTTCGCCATCGAGGACTGCGTCAAGAACACCGATCTCTACAGCGCAACGCCGGCGCAATTGACCGTCGCCGGCAAGGCAGTCGATGTTTCGAAGATCGACGATTACACGGTGAAATTCACCTTCGCGGCGCCGAACGCACTTTACCTCGAAAATCTGGCGACGCCGCTTGGCCAGCATCCGACACTGTTTCCGAAGCATTATTGCAGCCAGTTCCTGCCGAAATACAATCCGAACGTCGCCGAGGATGCCAAAAAGGCCGGCGTCAGCAACTGGCCCGAACTTTTCCGCGCACGCTGCGGCGATATCGAAATTCCCTCGCGCTGGGGGAACCCGGACAAACCGACGCTCGACCCCTGGGTCGTCAAGGAGCCCTATAGCGGCGGTGCCACCCGTGTCGTCATGACGCGCAACCCTTTCTTCTGGCAGGTCGATACATCGGGCAACCAGCTCCCCTATGTCGACGAGATCAATTTCGGCATCTCGCAGGACGTGGAATCGCTGATGCTGAATGTCATCTCGGGCAAGATCGATATTCAGGAACGCCATATCAGCGTGCTGGCGAACAAGCCGACACTCTCGCAAAACATGAAGAAGGGCGACTATCGCCTTCTAACTCTTATTCCTTCCAGCTCGCAGCAATGCCAGATCTATTTCAACATCACCCATAAAGATCCGGCCATGCGCAAGATGTTTGCCGACAAGTCCGTCAGGCAGGCGCTGTCGCTCGGCATCAACAGGCAAGAGGTGATCGACATCGTCTACTTCGGCCAGAGCGAAAGCTATCAGGCAGGCCCACGGCCTGAGCATCCCTGGTACAACGAGAAATACGGGCGTCAATTCACCAATTACGATCCGGACAAGGCCGGCGCGATGCTCGATCAGGCCGGTTACGGCAAGAAGGATGCGAACGGCTTTCGCCTGCGGCCGGACGGCCAGAAGATGTTCTTCACCGTCGATGTCATTCCGACCCTTTATCCCGATCTGGTCGATGCTTTGGAACTGGTAAAGGCACATTGGGCTGAGATCGGCGTCGACATGAAGGTCAATACCATCGAGCGTGCGCTTTATTATACCCGTGGTGACGATAATGCCCACGACGCACAGGTCTGGCCGGGACCAGGCGGTCTCGACCCGATGCTCGATCCGCGCGATTTCTTCGCCTTTCATCCGCAGGGTTCGCGCTACGCTATTCCCTGGGCCGTCTGGTACACCTCGAACGGTAAGCAGGGTGAAGAGCCGCCGGAAAGCCAGAAGAAGCGCATGAAGCTTTTCGACGATGCGCGCTCGACGGCCGATCTCGACAAGCGCGGTGCCGTGATGAAGCAGATCTTCGATATCGCCGCCGAAGAGTTTGAAACCGTTGGGCTTTGCCTTGCCGTCGGCGGCTTCGGCATCATCCGCAACAATCTGCACAATGTTCCCGAAAAGCAGCCGGACAGCTGGTCCTGGCCAAATCCGGGACCGGCCATGCCGCAGCAATTCTTCTTCACCAGCTGATCAAGACTGATCAAGCGCCGCCTTCCATGGGCGGCGCTTTCCCCCGATGCGGAGCTGCCCGGAGCAGCGCTCACTGCGAGACATAGCCATGCTGGTTTTCATCGGAAAACGCCTCTTGTGGATGATCCCATCCCTCTTCGCCATCAGCTTCCTCGCCTTCGTGCTGATCCAGCTACCGCCCGGCGATTATGTCACGACCT
>NZ_JAELTU010000111.1 GCF_016429015.1 Rhizobium sp. ASV20 | reverse complement strand
GGATGATGACGATATGCAGCAGCGCTGCGCCGAAAAGGCCGGTCAGAACCGCGAAAACAAATCTAAACATTGCCGCACCCGATTTTCTCGAGCTTCGGCATCGTAAGGTCGATCAGGCCGGAGCTGCTGGCCGCCGGCGAATCCAGCAGAGTCCATACCAACCGGAAATTGCCGGTGGCGGGGAGAGCGAGCCAGTTGCCTGCCTGCGCATTCGGCGAAACAGTGATGCTGAAGCTTGAGTCGGGATTGCGCAGCACGACCCAAGAATTGATGGTTGAGGGGCGACCGGCGGCCGCCTCGATCGGCTGGCCATCATTGCCGGCGATGAAGAGCGTCCAGAGGCGCGCCGGCGGCGTCTGGCCGCTGATACGGTAGCTGCAATTCGCGGTCAGTCTCGCGCGGCTGTCGTCGTCCGAGGCGGTAAAGACCAGTCCCTCTGCCGTGCCATAGAGCAGCCGGCCGGCGCGAGCTCGATGCGACTTCGCGTAAGGATCCGCATCCGCCGTCTGCATTTCCGGAAATGCCTGCCAGGCGCCCAGCTTGATGGCGCCGAAACCCGATGTCGCGTTCAGCGCAAAGAGCGTGAACATGATCCCGCCGCCGAAAGCGATCAGCAGCGAAAGCGCAACAAGAAGGGGAACTCGGAACACCCTGGGATCGTCCTCGTGACAAATCGATATGGATTTATTCCTGATTCTGGCGGCAGGGGGAAGGGTGGGGTGCCCCTGCAGGGAGTTATGCCGTCTTTCGTTGAGCTCCGCTTTCACGAAAGATGGCATTGCTACGTCCGCCCAGGGAGAACCGCAGCGTGAGCGGGAGCCACCCAAAGCGGAGATGCCTGCTTAGCAATTGCTACTTCGCCGCTGCCACCTTCTGGGGTTCGAGTGGACCCGCTGCCTTCAGCTTCTCGCCGATATCGCGCAGGACATTTGTTGAGTCCACGGAAAGCGAGCGCGGGCGCACCAGCGGCGGCAAGCCGCCATTCGCGGGATCCGCCGGCTTCTTGGCGGATGCCGTCTGCGGCTTTTGCGCGGGGAACGGATCGCTGATCCCCGGGATAGGCTTCAGTACGATGCCCTGATGGGCATAATCCATGATCTTCTTGAAGGTCATCGCCGGAAGCGTGCCGCCGGTCATGTTGTTCGTCGAGGTATAGTCGTCATTGCCGAACCAGACCGCGCATGTGTAGTTGCCGGTAAAGCCGATGAACCAGGCATCGCGATAGGCCTGCGTGGTGCCGGTCTTGCCGCCGACCACGATACCGTTGTCCAGAGCCGCCTTGCGGCCGGTGCCGATCACCGGAACCTGCGTCAGCATCTGGTTCATGTAGGAGTTGGCCTTCTCGCTGAGCACGCGCTTGGCAGGCGCTTCATCGCGATTGAAATCGTAAAGCACCTTGCCGTCGTAACCTGTGATTTGCTCTATGCCGTGCCGGCGCGACTGCATGCCGTCGGCCGGGAAGACTGCATAGGCCGTCGCCTGATCAAGCACCGTCACTTCCGATGTACCGATCGGAATGGTCTTGTCGTTGCGGATCGGCGTTTCCACGCCCATGGCCTTGGCCATGTCGCGAATGGGCTGAATGCCGAGCTTTTCCTTGGCGAGACGAACCGGGATCGTGTTGATCGATTGTGCGATCGCCGTGGTCAGGGTCACCTTGCCGGCATAGCGGTTTTCATAGTTGTGCGGGCTCCAGTTGCCCCAGGTGATCGGTGCGTCGACGATGGTCGAGGTCGGGGTCATCCCGCTTTCCATCGCCACGGAATACGTATAGATCTTGAAGGAAGAGCCTGGCTGGCGCAGCGCCTTGGTTGCGCGGTTGAATTGGCTTTCGCCGTAATCGCTGCCGCCGACCATGGCACGGACGGCGCCGCCGTTTTCGATCATGACGCTCGCGCCCTGCTTGGCATGATAGCGTTCGCCATATTCCATCAGGCTGGACTGAACTGAATCCTCTGCCGCCTTCTGCAATCCCATATCGATCGTCGTGCGGACAATCAGCGAGCGTTCCGGGAAACGCGTCGCAAGCCGCTGGACTTCATCGAAGGCCCAGTCGAGGAAGTAATCCGGAGATTCGATCTGCGCGCGATCGACAACCGAAGCCGGATTGCGCCGGGCGGCGATCACCTGCCCCTCCGTCATCAGCCCGCTTTGCACGAGGTTGGAAAGCACGTCGTTGGCACGGGCGCGCGCTGCCGGAAGATTGACATGCGGCGCATATTTTGCCGGCGCCTTGAAGAGACCGGCCAGCATGGCGGCTTCCGCCAGATTGACGTCGGTGATGCTCTTGCCGAAATAGAATTGGGCTGCCGCCGCCGCGCCGAACGTGCCGCCGCCCATATAGGTACGGTCGAGATATAGACTCAGGATCTCTTTCTTGGAGAGATTTGCCTCAAGCCAGATCGCCAGGAAGGCTTCCTTGATCTTGCGGTCAATGGAGCGTTCGTTGCTGAGGAAGATGTTTTTGGCAAGCTGCTGCGTCAGCGTCGAGCCGCCCTGGACCACGCCGCCGGCCTGCGCATTGACCGTCACCGCGCGGAAGAGGCCGATGACGTCGATGCCGAAATGGTCGAAGAAACGCCGATCCTCGGTCGCAAGCACAGCTTTTATGAAGTAGTCCGGCAATTGATCGACCGGAACGGAATTTTCGTGAATGATGCCCCGATGGCCGATGACGTTGCCGTAACGGTCAAGGAAGGTGACGGCGAAATTGCCGCGATTGCGCCAGTCGCCCTGGGTCGCCTCGAAAGCCGGCATGGCGAGCATCAACATGACGACGGAGCCGGCGGCACCCAGCGTCAGGCCCTCTCCAAGCAGTTCGAACACGATGCGCTTCCAGCCACGCACGCGGAAACGGCGGAAGAAGATGGTGATCTCTTCCCAAGCTTCTGCAAGACGGAAGCCTGCGTTCCAGAGGGTGGAATCGATCCAGGAATCGAGGCGCAGGAAGAAATACCGCTTCCGGCGCCGCGGCTTGCCAGCCCCATTATCCTGTGGCGCTTCGGGCTCGGTCTTTGGCCCGTTTTCTGGATTGGATGGGTCTTCCACGCTTTACTTCCCGACCACATTAACATTGCGCGTTTCCTTATGGCGCGCGCAGAGCCTATTATCTCATAGATCGGCGAATTGAATAATTGGTTGATTTAGAGAAAAGAACAAGAGACATGCATGCCGCAGCCCGAATTCCCCCTTGGCCGGGCGGCGAGGACGATGACGATGACAGACGAAATACCCTTCTGGAAAAGCAAGACACTGACGGAGATGAGTTCGTCGGAGTGGGAAAGCCTGTGCGACGGCTGTGGGCTCTGTTGTCTCAACAAGCTGGAGGAGTGGGATAGCGGCGACGTTTATTTCACCTCGATCCGCTGCAAGCTGATGGATGGCGAGAGCTGTCGATGCACCAGCTATCCGAACCGTTGGGACTTCGTGCCCGACTGCGTGCAACTCACGCCGGAAAAGGTGCCGGAGCTGGAATGGCTGCCGCCGACCTGCGCCTACCGCCTCGTCAAGGACGGCCGCGATCTCTACTGGTGGCATCCGCTGATCTCGGGTGATCCGGAGACGGTGCATATTGCCGGTGTCTCTGCGCGTGGCCGTACGGTGAGCGAAGATGATGTCAGTCTTGACGATTTCGAGGACTTTGTTGTCGACTGGCCGTTGACCGTCGAAGACGATATGCTGCCTAATCCTCCGGCAAAGCCATAGATTTCGGCGCCACATTCCGCCAGGCACGCCGCACGAGCGTCTTGATTGCTTCCCCGTCGGTGGAATGGTGGAAGAGACGGGTCGAGCCGTTCAGACCCCAGCTGCCTGGAACGGGACAGACATGTTCCGGCATGGTCGCTAAAGCCATTTGCTGCTGATCCGGCATGAGTTTCACGACGCAGAAATCCAGGCCCGGAAGGGTCATGAAGATCTTGCCTCGCACCCGAAAATCGCGAGTCCCGAAATGCGAGCCTTCCACGGCCTCGGGCAGGCCAAGGGCCAGCTTGACGAGCTCCTCATCTGTCATGCGCAAACCATATCATGTCTGGCGACGCCCGAAAAATGGTCATCCGTGAGACCTGCGACAACGTACTCCCGTTTGAGAGTGGCGTCTCTTCATTGAACTGAGCGGATGCGCGTGATATCGCGCGATGCCTTCGCCCGTGCACAAGGAACCGTCGCGTGATCCGTCATATCGTCTTCTTCACCGTTCCCGACCGCGCCAAGCTTGAAGAGGTCCGCTCGGGTCTCTCGATCCTGACGGCCATTCCGCACGCACGCCTGCTGGAAATCGGAATGAACGTGAAGACCGATCAGCTCGGCACGGAGGTCGATATTGTCGTCTATGGCGAATTCGACGACGAGGCAGCGCTTGCAGCCTACAAGGCTCATCCGAATTATCAGCGCTCCATAGAGCGCGTGCGTCCGCTGCGCGAAATGCGGATTGCTGCCGATTACGAGACATCGGTTGCCGTGCGTGAGCCCTTCTGAGCGGCGACGAAACTGCGAGCCGGCCGCCTGAGCCATTTCAAGCGATTGGGCCGGACGGCGGAATCGAATTGTCGGGAAGTGGATTCGTCGCTTGAGGTTCTTGAATCAACGTCTGAGGTCGCGGATTCAATTTGAAAGAAAGTCGCTGCAAGCGGTTCAAAAGACTCAGGGAAAACAGGGTGTCTTACGTCTGCAAGACACCTTCAGGCCAATTGTATAGGCCAGCGAGGCACGGCACCTCGGGCCGCGCACATGCGATCAGTGATACGCCAGAATGATTAAAATTGGCTGAGTCCCTGCTTTGCTTATGCCGAGATCAGCTATTTAGATACCGCTCGAACATGCATTGCTGAAAGATTGCACCGCAGATATGCCACGTGGCGCCGATCCCAAGCCGCTATGATGGCTTGGCGGCCGCGCATTCAATAAATTCAAACGGTTAAATCTCCTCCGGGATCTGTTGAACGTGTTGAAAACGGAAAATTACAGCCCATTCATTTGCCATTCAGACGTGTTTGGGTACATATTTGCTCAAGTTAACGTCCCTGTGGGAAGTCCGAAGCATGGCCTCATTATCAAGCATAGCAGCCGCGGCCCTTGTGATGGCCGGCTCGACTGTTCTGCCCGCGCCGCCGACGACCCTCGTGGCCCGAGTGAGCAACGATTGCAGCGAGGCCGCAGACCAAGTTGTTGAGAAGACCGGCGGCCAGCTCCTTTCCGTGCAGCCATCTGGCGATAGCTGCATCGTAACGGTTCTGGTCCAGGGCAATGGGCAGCGTCCGCGCAAGGTGACCATGAAGGTGCCGATGTGAGCATGGGCGCCTTGAACCTTAAAGCCTGGCAGGGCTTCTAAAGCCCTGAATCCAACACAAATTCTTATTGTTTTCGTGATTCCACTATAGCTCGATTTACAGTAGCGTTTATCGAACCGGGGAAATTGGGTCCAAACATGCGCATTCTGATTGTCGAAGACGATATCAACCTCAATCGCCAGCTTGCCGAAGCCTTGAAAGAGGCGGGCTACGTGGTCGATACGGCCTTTGACGGTGAAGAGGGACATTTTCTCGGCGATACCGAGCCCTACGACGCGATCATCCTCGATATCGGCCTGCCGGAAATGGATGGGATCACCGTGCTGGAAAAATGGCGCGGTGCCGGTCGCGCGACCCCTGTACTGATCCTGACCGCGCGAGACCGCTGGAGCGACAAGGTTGCCGGTATCGACGCGGGTGCCGACGATTATGTCGCCAAGCCGTTCCATGTCGAAGAAGTGCTGGCTCGCATCCGCGCTCTGATCCGCCGCGCCGCCGGCCACGCATCGTCGGAAATCGTCTGCGGTCCGGTGCGGCTTGATACCAAGAGCTCGAAGGCGACGGTGGATGGGAAGCAGTTGAAGCTGACGTCTCACGAATACCGGCTGCTCGCCTATCTCATGCATCACAAGGGCGAAGTGGTTTCGCGCACGGAGCTGGTGGAGCATATGTACGATCAGGATTTCGATCGGGATTCCAATACGATCGAGGTGTTCGTCGGCCGGTTGCGCAAGAAAATGGGTGTTGATCTGATCGAAACGGTCCGTGGCCTTGGTTACCGCATCCAAGCTCCGACCAATGCGAATTAAGTCGCTCACCGCGCGCGTTCTGCTGCTGACCACACTTTGGTCTGCGGTGGCGCTGGTGGTGATCGGCCTGGTCATTTCCAACATTTATCGCAAGAGCGCGGAGCGCGGGTTTCAGGATCTGTTGAGGGCGCAGCTCTCCAGTGTGATCAATTCGGTCACGATTGGCGATCAGGGGACTTTGTCGGGCAACCCACAGCTTGGCGACTTGCGCTTCGCCCAGCCGAAGACGGGCTGGTACTGGATAGTGGAGCCACTCGGCACCTATGCCGCGGCACCACTGGTCTCGCCGTCGCTGGGCGCGTCGAACCTACCCGTTCTCTCGGTGCTGGAAGCCCCCTTCGACAAGCGCTACGAGCGCTATTACGTCGTCAACGACGCGTTCGGGAACCGCGTGCAGGTGGTAGAAACCGAAATCGTGCTCGATGGGGATGGCCACGCGGCTCGGTTTCGCGTCACTGGCAATGTTGCCGTGGTCGAGGATGATGTCCGCAATTTCTCCCATAGCCTTTATTTCGCACTCGTCGGCTTCGGCGTCGGTAGCCTCATCGTCAATGCGCTTGCCATTCTCTATGGTTTGAAGCCACTCGATAAGGCCCGCGCCGCTCTGGAACGCATTCGCGCCGGCGAGAGCGAGCGGCTGCAGGGCGATTTCCCGCGCGAGATCCTGCCGCTTGCCAACGAGATCAATGCGCTGATCGATAGCAACAGGCGTATTGTCGAGCGTGCCCGCATGCAGGTCGGCAATCTCGCGCATTCGCTGAAAACGCCGATTGCGGTGCTGCTGAACGAATCCCGCGTGCTGGAGCGCTCGCATGGCGACCTGGTGAAGAACCAGGCGGAGGCCATGCAGGGGCAGGTACAATCCTATCTCAACCGCGCCCGCATCGCGGCGCAGCGTGAATCCGTACTGGCCCGAACCGAGGCTGAGCCGGCGCTTGAGAGGCTTGTCCGCGTCATGCGGCGGCTCAATGCGGATAAGGAATTCGAACTCGCCGTCTCCCCAAATCTGGCGCTTGCCATGGAGCAGCAGGATCTGGAGGAGACCGTTGGCAATCTCCTCGAAAATGCCGCCCGTTTTGCCGAGCACAAGGTACGCCTGGTTGCAAGCGAAGCGCCATCCGACGTCAAGGGGATCGATCCTGCGCGACGCCATTGGGTTGAACTGGTGGTGGAGGATGATGGGCCCGGTCTGGAGCCGGATCAGATCCGCGAGGCGATGAAGCGTGGCCGCAGGCTGGATGAGAGCAAACCGGGCACAGGTCTTGGCCTGTCGATCGTCAGCGAGATCACCAACGAATATCAAGGCCGGTTCGAGCTGTCCCGAGGCACCTGGGGCGGCCTTCGTGCAAGCCTAATTCTGCCTGGGTTGATGAAGGATGTTGCGTGACGCACGCCTTGATGCCAAAAGAGATTGTGGGTCATGATGATACCGCATCGCAGTACCTATGGTTTTGCTTTTTGTTACTGGTTCGGTTGTATGAAGCTTCGTACCTTTTTCCTGGTCATTCCCTCCCTCTTCGCAGCGATTGCGCTTTCCGGTTGTTCCACCACGAGTGGCAAAGACGGCGGCGGTAGCCTGCTTTCCTCGTCGAAGCCGCCGGCGTCGGCGACGTTTATCGCGGCGCTCGATGGCGGCATTATCGACCGCACAGGCATCAAGCTCAGCGACAATGACAAGCAGCGGGCGCTGGAGGCGGAATATCGGGCGCTGGAAAGCGCACCGCTTGGTCAGCCCGTGGTCTGGAAGGGCCGGGGTGCGAGCGGCGAGGTCGTTGCTGCTGCACCCTATCAGGTCGGCTCGCAAAACTGCCGGCAATATACCCATACCATCACCGTCGACGGCAAGCCGACGACGGGGAGAGGTGCCGCCTGCCGCAATGACGATGGCACCTGGACGCCGCTCGATTAGAGCACGTCCACGCGAGTGCGCAGCGGCTTTCCGTCCGGAATGCTCAGGCAAACGACAGGAAAGTGCGTTTTCGCGAATCGGAAAAAAGCGGAGACGCATGAGTTTCCCGCGCCGCTAGGCGCGGCCAAACGCCTCAAATCTTCGTCAGCAAGCCTTTCTCGGTTGGAATAAGCGTCCTGTTAAAGTAATGGGCGTGTATGCTGTTCTGGATTCTCGTGGCCGTTATCACGGCGGTTGTCGGCGCTGTGCTGCTCTATCCTCTTCTGCGTGGTGCGAAGGAGGCGGAGGACTGTCGTTCCGGAGAGGCCGAGGTCTACCGAGATCAGCTTCGCGAGCTGGATCGTGACCTAGCCGGCGGCCTGATCTCGCAGGAAGAGGCTGGCTATGCTCGCGCTGAGATCGGTCGGCGCCTTATCGCGGTTTCGAGGGACGAGGTGACCGGAGCGAAATCGCCCGCTCGCGGCAATTATCGTCTTTCCCAGGCGTTCATCATCGCCATTCTGCCTGTCGTCGGCCTCTGTCTCTATCTTGCCAATGGTAATCCCGGCCTGTCGTCGCAGCCGCTCGAAGCGCGTCTTGAGAAGCCGGGAGGCGATCTGGCTATCTCCATCGTCAAGATTGAACAGCACCTGGCTAAGAATCCGGACGACGCCAAGGGCTGGGAGGTTCTGGCGCCGATCTATTTCAAGACCAATCGTATCGGCGACGCTGAGCTTGCCTATCGCAATATCATCCGCATACTCGGGCCGAATGCCGCCCGGCTCAGCGATCTGGGCGAAGTGCTGGTGGTCAAGGCAGACGGCATCGTGACAGCCGACGCGCGCAGTCTTCTGCAGCAATCGCTTGCGCTCGATGCCGCCAACCCGCGCACGCTTTTCTATCTGGCGCTGGCGCTGGAGCAGGAGGGCAAGGCCGCGGATGCGAAAACCGCCTTCGAGGCGCTGGTCAAGCAGTCGCCGCCGGATGCCCCCTGGCTTGCAGCGGTCAACGAGCATATCGTCAAGAATGGCGGTCAGCCGACGGCCCCAGCGAATGCCAACGCACCAGGCAATCCCACCGCCGAGGACGTTGCCGCCGCCAATGCTCTCAGCAGCGGTGATCGTCAGCAGATGATCCGCGGCATGGTGGAAAGCCTCGATGCGAAGCTCAAGGACGATCCGAAGAATTTCGAGGGATGGATGCGATTGATCCGATCCTATTCGGTTCTGAACGATCGGGAGCGTGCCACGGATGCGTTGAAGCGTGGCCTTGCCGTGTTTCCCGCCGATGGAGGAGAGGGCCAGCAGCTTCTGGCGTTGGCGAAGGAATTGGGACTGCCGACGGAGGTGAAGCAGCAATGACCCGCAAGCAGAAACGTATGGCTGTCATTGCCGGCGGCATGGGCTTCATCGCCGCTGCTGTCCTGCTTGTCCTGTTCGCCTTCAGCCAATCGGTCGCCTATTTCTATATGCCGGCGGATCTCGCCAAGACCCCTGTCAATGCCGGCACGCTGATCCGCCTCGGAGGGCTCGTCGGTGAAGGCTCGATCGTGCGGGGGCAGGGCACGCAGGTGCAGTTCGCCGTGACCGACGGCACCGATACCATCAAGGTCAAATATGACGGCATTCTGCCGGACCTCTTCCGCGAAGGGCAGGGCGTGGTGACTGAGGGCAAGTTCGAACCGGGTAGCGACGTTTTCGTTGCCGAGAGCGTGCTCGCCAAGCATGATGAGCGCTACATGCCGAAGCAGGTCGCCGACAAGTTGAAGGCAGACGGCGTGTGGAAGGGCGAGGAGGCGACCCGATGATCATCGAGCTCGGACATTATGCCCTGGTGCTGGCGCTGGCGACTGCGCTTATCGTCTCCATCCTTCCGGTGGTCGGCGCGCGGCGCGGCGATGTGTCGATGATGGATATCGCACCCGTCGGCTCCGTCGTCACGTTCCTGCTCGTCGCATTTTCCTTTGGCGTCTTGACCTATGCCTATGTCGCTTCCGATTTTTCCGTGCTGAATGTTTGGGCGAATTCCCATTCGCTCATGCCGCTGATCTTCAAGATTTCCGGCGTCTGGGGCAATCACGAGGGATCGATGATGCTGTGGCTGCTGATCCTCGTGCTGTTCAGCGCGCTGGTCGCACTGTTCGGCCGCAATCTGCCTGATGTGCTGCGCGCCAACGTGCTCGCTGTGCAGTCTTGGATCTCGTCGGCCTTTCTGGTCTTCATCCTGCTGACCTCAAACCCCTTCCTTCGGCTCAATCCGGCGCCGGCGGAAGGCAAGGATCTCAATCCAGTCCTGCAGGATATCGGCCTCGCGATCCACCCGCCCTTGCTCTATCTCGGTTATGTCGGTTTTTCGGTCTGCTTTTCCTTCGCCGTTGCAGCGCTCCTCGAAGGCCGCATCGATGCTGCCTGGGCGCGCTGGGTTCGGCCCTGGACGCTCGCCGCCTGGAGTTTCCTGACGCTCGGGATCGCCATGGGGTCTTACTGGGCCTACTATGAACTCGGCTGGGGTGGCTGGTGGTTCTGGGATCCGGTGGAAAACGCCTCCTTCATGCCGTGGCTTGCCGGCACTGCATTACTCCATTCGGCGCTGGTCATGGAAAAGCGTGACGCTCTGAAAATCTGGACGGTGCTGCTGGCGATCCTCACCTTCTCGTTGTCGCTGCTCGGCACCTTCCTCGTCCGCTCCGGCGTGCTGACCTCGGTCCATTCCTTCGCCAGCGATCCGACGCGCGGCATCTTCATCCTCTGCATTCTCCTGATATTCATCGGTGGTGCTTTGGCGCTCTTTGCTTTCCGCGCGCCGAAGCTCGCCGCCGGCGGGCTGTTCGCGCCGATTTCGCGTGAAGGCGCGCTTGTTTTGAACAACCTCATCCTGACGGTTGCTTGCGGCACCGTCTTGACCGGGACACTCTATCCTCTGGCGCTGGAAACCCTGACCGGCGATAAGATCTCCGTCGGGCCGCCCTTTTTCAACTTGACCTTCGGCCTGCTGATGACGCCGATCCTTATCGCGGTTCCCTTTGGCCCACTGCTTGCCTGGAAGCGCGGTGATCTGCTCGGTGCGCTGCAGCGGCTCTATGTCGTGGCGGCTCTTGCTTTTCTGGCCGGGCTTGTCCTCTTTTATCTCAAGCACGGTGGTCCGGTACTGGCGGCCCTCGGTCTTGCCGCTGGCTTCTTCATGGTCTTCGGTGCGCTGGCTGATCTCTGGTATCGGGCCGGTGTGGGCAAGGTTGCCGCCGGTGTCGCCTGGCGGCGGTTACGCGGGCTGCCGCGCTCGGCCTTCGGGACGGCGCTTGCCCATGCCGGCCTTGGTATCACAGTACTCGGCATCGTCGCCGTGACGACGTTCGAGACGGAGAATATCACCAGCATGAAGCCGGGCGAGACAGCCGAACTCGGTGGTTACAGCCTGCGGTTCGAGGGCATTCAGCCGGCAGTTGGCCCGAACTATACCGAGGATCGTGCCCGCTTCACCGTCAGCCGCGGCGGTGTCGCCTTTGCGGAAATGTCGTCCTCCAAGCGGGTATTCACCGCAAGCCGCACGGCCACGACCGAATCCGGCATCCTGACGCTTGGGCCGAACCAGCTCTATGTGTCGGTCGGGGATGCCAGCAAGGATGGTGGCATGGTCGTGCGCATCTGGTGGAAACCGTTCATCCTCTGCATCTGGATGGGTGCCCTGGTTATGGCGATCGGCGGTTTTGTGTCGCTTAGCGATCGGCGCCTGCGCGTCGGCGCCCCGAGCCGGAAGGCGAAACCGGCTCGTACTGCTATGGAGCCAGCCGAATGAGCCGTGGCAGGTCGATGTGGGTGTCTGCCAATCGTCGGCGTCTGCTCGGGGCCGTTGCCCTGTGGCTCTGCCTGACACCGTTTTCAGCTTTCGCAGTCAATCCTGATGAAGTGCTGCCCGATCCGGCGCTGGAGGCGCGGGCGCGCACGATTTCAGCCGAATTGCGTTGCATGGTCTGCCAGAACCAGTCGATCGACGATTCCAATGCCGATCTCGCCCGTGACCTGCGCCTGCTGGTCCGTAAACGCCTTGGCGACGGCGACACCGATCAACAGGTCTTGGATTACGTCGTCTCGCGCTATGGTGAGTTCGTACTGTTGAAACCGCGCCTCACCGAAAAGACATTGATACTCTGGGGCGCGCCCATCGCGCTCTTTGCTCTGGGTGGTATAGCCCTTGCCGTCTATGCCCGCCGCCGCGCAGGCAAGCCGACCGGCAAGCCGCTGAGCGCAGATGAAGAAGCTCGGCTGAAAGATATTCTGGAAAATTGAGGCAGACGTCTTTCCCTCCGCCTCATTGGAAACATTTCGTTACATTACGAATTTTTCATGGGGCGGACAGTTCGTCGTAAGGTCCCATGTCCTATATGTTTACCAACGCAAGTCATCGCCGGTTTGTGCCGGTGGAAATCTGACGAGAGAAGAGAAGGTAACTCGCATATGTTCAGGAATATCAAGGACACCTTGTCCCGTAGCACCGCTATGAAAGCTTCTGTCGTCGCCGGCCTCGCTGTTGCTGCCCTGGCTGCGGGTGTTCCCGCCGAAGTCAGCAGCTCCTATGCTGATGCCGTTAATGTTCAGGCTCCGCAGGTTCCGAGCTTCGCCAATGTGGTGGATGCCGTATCACCGGCAGTCGTCTCGGTCCGCGTCGAATCCCGCGTCAACGCGGCTGCCGATGAAGATGACTCCTTCAGCCTCGGTCGTGGCTTCGACGATCTCCCCGATAATCATCCGCTGAAGAAGTTCTTCCGTCAGTTCGAGCAGCAGCAGGGCCGCGGCCAGCAGAAGAATTCCGAGGATGGCAAGGGCCGTCTGCGGCCGGTCGCTCAGGGCTCCGGCTTCTTCGTGTCCGAGGATGGCTACATCGTCACCAACAACCACGTGGTTTCCGATGGCGCAGCCTTCGTTGTCGTTCTCAACGACGGCACCGAGCTTGACGCCAAGCTGGTCGGCAAGGATTCGCGCACCGACCTCGCAGTGCTGAAGGTCGATCCCAAGGGCAAGAAGTTCACCTATGTCGGCTGGGCCGATGATGCGAAGGTTCGCGTCGGCGATTGGGTCGTTGCCGTCGGCAATCCGTTCGGCCTCGGCGGCACGGTCACTGCTGGCATCGTCTCCGCTCGCGGCCGCGACATTCATTCCGGCCCCTATGACGACTATATCCAGATCGATGCGCCGGTGAACAAGGGCAACTCCGGTGGCCCGACCTTCAACCTGAACGGTCAGGTTGTCGGCATCAACACTGCCATCTTCTCGCAGTCGGGCGGCAGCGTCGGCATCGCCTTCGCCATTCCGGCGACCACGGCCAAGGATGTCGTCACCGATCTGATCAAGACCGGCACCGTTTCGCGCGGCTGGCTCGGCGTTCAGATTCAGCCTGTCAGCAAGGATATCGCCGAATCGCTCGGTCTTTCCGAAGCAAGTGGCGCTCTGGTCGTTTCCCCGCAGGATGGCTCGCCCGGACAGAAGGCCGGCATCAAGAACGGCGACGTGGTTACGGCGGTCAACGGCGATCCGGTCAAGGATCCGCGTGATCTTGCCCGCCGCATCGGTGCCATGCAGCCGGGCGCGAAGGTCGAAGTTTCGCTGTGGCGGAACGGCAAGTCCCAGTCGGTTACCGTTGAGCTTGGCACGCTGCCGCTCGATCAGAATCAGGCTTCGAATGATGATAGCAATTCGCAGCAGAACCAGTCGCAGCCGTCCTCCGAAAAGGCGCTGGCCGATCTCGGCCTCACCGTCGGCCCTGCCGATGATGGCAAGGGTGTCGCGATTACCGCTGTCGATCCGGACTCTGACGCTGCCGACAAGGGCGTGAAGGAAGGCGAGAAGATCACGTCGGTGAACAACCAGCAGGTCTCGAGCGGCAAGGACATCGTGAAGGTTCTCGAACAGGCCAAGAAGGACGGTCGCACGCGCGCCCTGTTCCAGATCCAGTCCGGTGACGGCAGCCGTTTCGTCGCCTTGCCGATCAATGCGGGCTGATCCTTTCAGTCTTGAGAGTGCAATGGGAAGCCGCGCAGCCACGGCTGCGCGGCTTCCTCTTTAGATGACGTCAACGATGACTGGCTCCGAGGTAGGTGAAACATGACAACCGCTGGCCAACATGCCGTAGATCTCTCCGAATCCGGTTGTGCCGAGACACCCTCGGCGGGTAATGTCGCCCACATGAAGATTCTGATCATCGAAGACGATCTCGAGGCAGCAGCCTACCTCACCAAGGCGTTTCGCGAGGCCGGCATCATTGCCGATCACGCCAGCGACGGCGAGAGCGGCCTGTTCATGGGCACGGAAAACACCTATGACGTCGCCATTATCGACCGCATGTTGCCGCGTCGCGATGGCCTTTCGGTTATCAGCGAGCTGCGCCGCAAGGGCGTTCACACCCCCGTTCTGATCCTCTCGGCGCTTGGCCAGGTCGACGATCGCGTCACCGGCTTGCGCGCCGGCGGCGACGACTATCTGCCAAAGCCCTATGCTTTCAGCGAGTTGCTGGCGCGTGTGGAAGTGTTGGGACGCCGCAAGGGAACGCCCGAGCAGGATGTTCTCTATCGTGTCGGCGATCTCGAACTCGACCGCCTGTCGCATGAGGTTCGCCGTGGCGGCAAGGAGATCCCGCTGCAACCGCGCGAATTTCGCCTGCTGGAATATCTGATGAAGAATGCCGGCCAGGTCGTCACCCGCACGATGCTGCTTGAAAATGTCTGGGACTACCATTTCGATCCGCAGACCAATGTCATCGACGTCCACGTCTCGCGACTGCGCTCGAAGATCGAGAAGGACTTCAGCCAGCCGCTATTGAAGACGATCCGCGGCGCCGGCTACATGATCAAGGACGAGGGATGAGTCGCTTCCGCGTCCTCTTCAAGTCCACTGCAGTCCGACTTTCCGCTCTCTACATACTTCTTTTCGCCCTGTGTGCCGCCACGCTGGTCTTCTACGTCACGGCCATGTCAGAACGGCTTCTGACGGGGCAGATCCGCGATGCCGTCCAGCAGGAAGTCAGTCAGGTCAAGCGTGCATACGATATCGGCGGCCTGAACCTGCTGCTGCGTACGATGGAGCGCAGGGCTCGCCAGCCGGGCGCCAATCTCTACGTGATAGCCGGGCCATCGGGCGATATTCTAGCCGGTAATGTCGCCTCGGTGCAGCCCGGAGTGCTCGGCCAGTCCGGCTGGACGGAGCTGCCCTTTATCTACGAGCGCTATACGGACGCCTCGAACGATCCTGAGCGCCGGCATCTCGCGATCGCCAATATCTTCATACTCGACAATGGGTTGCGCATCCTCATCGGCCGCGATCTGGGCGAGCCGGAGCGGTTTCGCGTGCTGGTGCGCCAGGCGCTGATGCTGGCGCTGGCGATCATGGGCCTCGGTGCTCTGGTCATCTGGTTCGGCATCGGCCGCAACGCGCTGAAGCGTATCGACCGGATGACGGATGCCAGCCGCAAGATCATGGCCGGCGACCTATCGCAGCGCTTGCCTGTCGGCGGTTCCGGCGACGAGTTCGACCGCATGTCTGCATCGCTGAATGCCATGCTGGGACGCATCGAAAAGCTGAACGAAGGGCTGCGGCAGGTCTCCGACAATATCGCTCACGACCTCAAGACGCCGCTGACACGCCTGCGCAACAAGGCGGCCGATGCGCTCGATAATGCCGATAGCGCCGGCCGTCGCGTCGCTCTGGAAGGCATTATTGGCGAGTCCGACCAGCTGATCCGCACCTTTAACGCACTGCTGATGATTTCGCGCGTCGAAGCGGGCTCCGTGGCAGCCGAGATGACCGGTGTCGACCTCTCCTCAATCGTTGCCGATACGTCCGAACTCTACGAGCCTGTGGCCGAAGAGGTCGGGCTGGCGCTGACCGCCGATATCGAGTCCAATGTCGAGGTGCAGGGCAATCGTGAACTGATCGGCCAGGCACTTTTCAATCTCATCGACAACGCCCTTAAATATGCAGCCGGCTGCCAGGGCGAACCGAAGGTGACCTTGAAACTATCGCACACGCATGATGCCGTGATGCTTGCCGTTGCGGATCATGGTCCCGGCATTCCGGCCCATCAGCGTGCCGATGTCGTCAAGCGCTTTTTCCGGTTGGATGAAAGCCGTTCCAAGCCGGGAACCGGGCTCGGCCTTGCGCTGGTGGAAGCCGTCATGGAACTGCATGGCGGCCGGCTGGAGCTTTCGGATACCGATCCCGATAATGTCGAGGCGAAGGGGCTAACGGTAACGATGATCTTCCCCATGCAGAAACAATAGGTTAATCCTGCACTAGAGCTGGATGATTTTAGGTCGAAACGACCTGAAATCTGAATCCGCTCTAGCGTCGAAGAAGTAGAGCATGATGTTGTCCGAAAACCGCTCACACTTTTCGGCATCATGCTCTATCCGATTGCTCATGGGGAGCGCTGCATGACGATGACGCAAGGCGATATGTTGCGGGAGGTCCCGCCGGGGCGGCTGAAGCCGCTGAACCAGACAGAGACGAAATCCGCACTCGCCGACCTCAAGCAGATCGCGGCCGCGGAGCCGGCCATTGCCGCCTTGCTCGCCGGCGAAAGCGCTCTGCGGGACTTTGTGGTCGCTGTCCTCGCTCTGTCGCCGCATCTGCGCGAAACGGCCAATCTTGAGCCGTCACTGCTCGTTGCCGCCATCGAAAAGCCGCTGTCGCCGCAGGTCGAAACACTGGTCCGGCAGGCCCGGAATGCCTGGCGGCCAGCTGATGGCGAGGCTCAGTCGCCCTCGGAATCCGAAGTGATGAGCCGCCTGCGTGTCGCCAAGCGCCGCGCCTCCTTTCTCGCCGCCCTTGCCGACCTCGCACGGATCCACGACGGCAGGACGACGACCCGCTGGCTGAGCGAACTGGCGGAAGCGTCGATATCGGCGGCGATCGATCATCTGCTGCTGTCCTCGCACGAGGCCGGCAAGATCTCGGTTGCCGATACTGCCGCTCCAAGCCAGAACTCCGGCCTGATCGTCCTTGGCATGGGCAAGCTTGGCGCCAAGGAGCTGAATTACTCGTCCGATATCGACCTCGTCGTCTTCTTCGACGAGATGGCCGGCATCGTTCCCAATCCCGAAGATGCGATCGATATCTTCCCGCGGCTGATGCGACGGCTCGTGCGGATTTTGCAGGAGCGTACGGCTGACGGCTATGTCTTCCGCACGGATCTGCGTCTGCGCCCCGATCCCGGCTCGACGCCGCTGGCGATCCCGGTCGATGCGGCGATGATCTACTACGAGGGCAGGGGCCAGAATTGGGAGCGTGCCGCCTTCATCAAGGCAAGGCCGGTCGGCGGCGACATTGTCGCAGGGCAGGCGTTCATCCGCGATCTCGTGCCCTTCGTCTTCCGCAAGTATCTCGACTACGCCGCCATCGCGGACATTCATTCCATCAAGCGGCAGATCCACGCGCACAAGGGCCATGGTGCGATTGCCGTGAAGGGCCACAACGTCAAGCTCGGTCGCGGCGGCATTCGCGAGATAGAATTCTTCGTGCAGACCCAGCAGCTGATCGCGGGTGGCCGCATGCCTGCCTTGCGCAGCCGTGCGACCGAGGAGACGCTCGCCGGACTGACCAAGGCAAACTGGATCGATGCGGAAACGCGCGACGAACTGGCGACCGCATACTGGTTCCTGCGCGATGTCGAGCACCGCATCCAGATGGTGCGTGATGAGCAGACGCATCTTCTGCCGGAAACGGATGCAGAGCTGCGCCGCATAGCCTTCATGATGGGCTTTTCCGACGTTTCGTCCTTTTCCGAGGCTCTTGTCAGCACGCTGAAGACGGTCGAGCGCCGCTATGCGCAGCTCTTCGAGCAGGAGACGAAGCTTTCGTCCGAAACCGGTAACCTGGTGTTCACGGGACAGGGCGACGATCCCGACACGCTGGAAACGCTACGTCGCCTCGGCTTCGAAAGGCCATCTGATATCGCCAATGTGATCCGCACCTGGCATTACGGGCGCTATCGAGCCACGCAATCGGTGGAGGCGCGCGAGCGGCTGACGGAGCTCACGCCGGAACTGTTGCGCGTTTTCGGTGAAAGCAAGCGCGCCGACAAGGCGTTGTTGCGCTTCGACAGCTTCATTTCCGGCCTGCCGGCGGGCATTCAGCTCTTCTCGCTGCTTGGGACCAATCCGGCATTGCTATCGCTTATCGTCAACATCATGTCGTCGGCGCCACGGCTAGCCGAGATCATCGCGGCCAAGCCGCATGTCTTTGACGGCATGCTGGATCCGAGCCTGATGGCCGAGCTGCCGACGCGCGATTATCTGGCCGAACGCCTCAAGAGCTTCCTTGCTCCGGCAAGGCATTATGAGGAGACGCTCGACCTGCTGCGCATCTTCGCGTCCGAGCAGCGCTTCCTGATCGGCATTCGCCTGCTGACGGGCGCGATCGGCGGGATCATGGCGGCCCGTGCCTTTACCTATCTTGCCGATCTGATCGTCGAGGCGGCGCTGGATGCCGTGACGAAGGAAATCCGGTCAGCGCATGGAGACTATCCCGGTGGCCGCGTTGCCGTGATCGGAATGGGTAAACTCGGCAGCTTCGAGCTCTCTGCCGGTTCCGACATCGATATCATCCTGCTCTATGACTACGACGACACAGCGGCCGAATCCTCCGGACCGAAGCCGCTGGATGCAACACGCTACTTCACCCGCATTACGCAGCGCCTGATCGCGGCCCTTTCAGCGCCGACTGCCGAGGGAGTGCTCTACGAGGTCGACATGCGCCTGCGGCCGTCCGGCAACAAAGGCCCGGTCGCCACTCGCATCAACTCGTTCGAGAAATATCAGCGCGAGGAAGCCTGGACCTGGGAGCATATGGCGCTTTCGCGTGCTCGCCTGATCTGCGGCGACGAGGAATTCTCGCTGGATGCGGAGCGCATCATCGGCGAGATCCTCTCCTCGACGAGAGATGCCGCCAAGATCGCCAAGGATGTTCGCGAGATGCGGGGGCTGATAGAGCAAGAAAAGCCGCCTGAAAGCATCTGGGATCTGAAGCTGATCCCCGGTGGCCTGATCGATATTGAATTCATCGCGCAATATCTACGGCTGATTGCGCCGGCCCGCGGCGTCGGCATCGACGCAAACGGCCTCAGCACGGCCGAGGCGCTAAAACTGCTCGGCGGTAGCTTGATGGATCGCAACGACCTGGATGTCTGCCTGGAAGCGTTGCATCTCTACACGGAAGTGTCGCAGCTCATCCGCCTTTGCATCGATGGTACGTTCGATCCGAAAAATACGCCATCCGGCCTGATCGAGTTGGTCTGCCGTGCAGGCGACTGCCCCGATATCCGCACGCTGGAGGCCGAGCTGAAGCGTCTGTCGAAGGCGGTACGGAAAATATTCCAGGCAACGGTTGGAAATTGATCAACCCTGGTCGGGAATGCGGATGGCAATGACCGTGCCGATGCCTTCGCGCGAGCGGATACGCATGCGGCCCTGATGCAGCACCGTCAGCGAGCGTGAGATCGCCAGCCCGAGACCGGAGCCTCCCTTGCTTTTTGCATATTGGCTCTGCACCTGCTCGAAGGGCTGGCCGATCTTGCCCAGCGCCGATTTCGGAATGCCGATGCCGGTATCGGCAATAACAAGCATCACGGCGTCGTCGACCCTGCGGGTGCGGACTGCGATGCGACCGCCGTCATTGGTGAATTTCACGGCGTTGGAAAGCAGGTTGAGCACGATCTGCTTCATCGCCCGGCGATCGGCGCTGAGCTTGATCTCCGGGGAAATGCACTGCTCGACGAGAATGTTCTTGTTTGCTGCCGGAATGCGGGTGAAGCGCAGGCACTCTTCGATCAGCGGGGCGAGATCGACTTGCTCCCGGGAAAGCTTGATATGGCCGGCCTCGATCTTCGACATATCGAGGATGTCGTTGATGACGTTGAGCAGATGCTTGCCGCTGTCGTGAATATCCTTGGCGTATTCGTTGTAGCGTGCGGAGCCGAGCGGACCGAACATCTGATCCTGCAGGATTTCCGAAAAGCCGAGGATGGCGTTGAGCGGCGTGCGCAGCTCGTGCGACATGTTGGCAAGGAATTCCGATTTGGCCTTGTTGGCGGCCTCGGCGCGTTCCTTTTCCGCGAGATAGTTGGTGTTGGCGGTGGAAAGCTCCGCCTTCTGCCGCTCCAGGATCTGCCGCGATGCGGAGAGGTCGTTGATCGTCGCCATCAGCCGACGCTCGGATTCGCGAAGGCGTTCCTGATTGCGCTTCAGCTGCGTGATGTCGTTACCGACGGAGACGAGGCCGCCGTCACGGGTGCGGCGCTCGTTGATCTGCAGCCAGCGCTCGTCGGCCAATTGCACTTCCGTCGTCTGCGAATGGTTGGAGCGGCCGGGATCGACGATGCGTCGCTCGATAACGGGTCGGACCGCCGCCGCGTTGACAACGGCGCGCTCGGTGCCGGGCACGAGCACATTGTCGGGCAGGCCATAGGCCTGCTGGAAATGGGCATTGCACATGACGAGGCGGTCGTTCTTGTCCCACAAGACGAAGGCTTCGGAGGTGCATTCGATCGCATCGGCGAGACGTTGGTCCGCTTCGGCATAGCGTTGCGCCAGCCGGTGCTGCTCCGTTACGTCCATCGCGATGCCGATCATGTGCACGCGGCCGGAATTGTTGCGGATGATCTGCGCCCTTGCGCGCATCCAGACATAGTGTCCCTTGGCATGACGGATGCGCAGGATCTGGTCCACCTGTCCGGCGCCGCCGCGCGTGACGGAGCGCGCCAGCAGGTGCAGGCTGCTGTCGTCGGGATGCATCAGCCGCGCCGCATCGGCAAAGGCAAGCGGCTTGTCGGCCGCCGGCAGACCCAACATGTCGTACATCGACCGCGACCAGAAAAACTCGCGGCTGGCAAAGTCGAAATCCCAGAGACCGCAACGCCCGCGAGAAAGCGCCGTCTCGACGCGAAGATTGGATTCGAGGAAGATTTCGTCGGCGTCGCGAGCCCGCCGCACCTGCGTATAGTAAGCGTAGAGAATGACGAGCAGGATGGAGGAAATACCGGCAAAGAGGGTGACATTGAGCGTCAGTTCGTCGCGCCAGAGCTTTTCGATCTGATCCATCGACGCCGCCGACAGGACGAAATCACCCTTGTCACCGATCAGGGAGATTGCGGCATAATAAGGCTCGCCGCCGATCATGGTTTCGATCACACCGGCATGGTCGCCGAAGCTCCGGATGGCGGAGACTTCCGGAAAGAAATCCGAGATCGACATGCCGATAAAGGCAGAGCCGGCCGCCGAAGAGCCGAAGACGCGGCCGCTCGATTGCACGAGCAGAACAAATGCGCCGGTGTCCAGCCGGTCTTGCGGCAGATAGGTGGCAAGTTTCCTCTCGGCGCCACCGCGGTCGCCTGCCTGAAACAGGCTGGCATCGTTCGAAAATGCGGCGGCGGCGGCGGCGATGGAAAGCGAGGTGGTGCGGCGAGCGGCGGCGGCCATCCGGCCATGTTCCGTCACCATGCCGAAGAAATGCGAAGCGGCCACGACCATCAGGAAGGAAACTATGAGGACCGGGATGATGCGCTTGAGGATATGTTCAGTTTGCGGGAAGCGACGCGAAATCGTCTCCACCCGTGCACCGGTTCGATCGGTAACGCCGCTATGCCAGGACTTCAGACCGTCGAAATTAACACGCAGCCGTCCATCGGCCGCGGTTGCCCGCCGCACGTCCACCATCGCTTTAGCCTTGTCCCTCGTATGATTCGCTGCGCCGCTCGCCCGAATCTGCCCTAATGAATCATTCGTGATTCGGCTTGTCCAGAGGGTGCGGTAAAACTTTCTTAACCATCTGCGATTTCAGCGCTTTCCTTACACGCAGCGGTAAGTTGCGCCTATGCGGGACTCGTTGAAGCTGAAAGAGCCGATGCAAATCGGCCCTTCATGTCAGCGCGCGGCGTGTTCGAGATCACTCCTTGAGGATGCGATCCACAATATCCCGCACATCGGTCGAAAGACCGGCTGCACGTTCGATCCGCGACAATGCGGAACGGGCATGGTCGGCACGCACCGGTTCCAGCAGACGCCAGGAGCGCATCGAGGTCAGGATGCGTGCGGCGAGCTGCGGATTGCGCTGATCGATATCGAGAATCTCGTCGGCGAGGAAATTGTAGCCGGCACCGTCTGCGCGGCCGAAGCCTGTCGGGTTTGCGAAGGCGAACGTGCCGAGAACGGAGCGCATGCGGTTGGGATTGCTGCGCTTGAACTGCGGCGCTTCCATGAGGCGCTGGATGCGCGCCAGCGCACCGGGGCCGGGGATCCCCGCCTGGATCGCGAACCACTTGTCGATCACGAGCGCATTTTCCGAGAAGCGGTGGTGAAAATGCTCAAGTGCTGCAGTGGTTTCTACCGTCTCCGGGAACTGATGCGCAAGAATGGTCAGCGCGGCGCTGAGATCGGTCATGTTATTTGCCGCATCATAGGCGGCTTTTGCGCGGACCGGAGTGCCATCCAATTGCGACAGATAGCCAAGCGCCGCATTACGTAAGGCCCGGCGGCCGGCGCTCGCTGCATCCGGGCTGAACGGGCCTGGTGTCTGCATGCTGTCGCAGAGAGCCGCAAAGATATCCTTGCCGGCTTCTGCAATCCGCTTGAAGATAGCCTGGCGCCCCGCGCGAATCGCGTCGGGGTCGTTGTTGCCGCCGAGTTCGCGGCCAATATCCGCTTCGCTCGGCAGGGCAAGAGCCTGCGCGCGAAATGCCGGTTCCAGGCTCTCGTCGGCGGCCGCTGCCAGCAATGCGTCGACGAAAGACGGATCGCAGGTGATATCCTTGCCTTGGCGCGCATCACGCGCTGCCTGCAGCAGATTGGGCAGGCCGAGATCGATCAGCGCCTGCCAGCGTGCGAAGTGATCGGTCTCGAAGCGGGCGATCAGCGCCAGGTCTTCGATGCTCTGATTGAACTGCAGATTGATCGGTGTCGAGAAGCTACGGTTGAGCGACAGCACCGGCCTCGATTGGATGTCGTGGAAGACGACCGTTTGCACCTTTGCCGTCAGGTGCAGCACATCGTCGGTCAGCTCCGCCCCAGTGACCGATGCAGGAGTGATCGCGGTTCCATCTTCGGCAATCAATGCCATGCGCAGCGGAATATGCATCGGCTTCTTGGCGGTCTGACCCGGCGTTGCCGGCACCATCTGTTCGAGCGACAGGGTGAAGGTCTTACCATCGGCATCATAAGCACCGGAAGCTGTCACGAGAGGTGTTCCGGCCTGATGATACCAGAGCGAAAACTGCGTGAGATCGCGGCCGCTGACATCCTCGAAACATTTTACGAAGTCCTCGATCGTGACGGCCTGGCCGTCGTGCCGATCGAAATAGAGATCCATGCCCTTCTTGAACAGATCGCGGCCCAGCAGGGTCGCGATCATACGCGTGACTTCGCTGCCCTTCTCATAGACAGTCGTCGTATAGAAGTTGTTGATTTCGCGATATGTTGTCGGGCGCACCGGATGGGCGAGGGGGCCACCGTCCTCGGGGAACTGCTCTGATTTCAGATGGCGGACTTCCGCGATGCGCTTGACCGGACGCGAACGTTGGTCGGCGGAAAATTCGTGATCGCGATAAACAGTCAGGCCTTCTTTCAGGCAGAGCTGGAACCAGTCGCGGCAGGTGATGCGATTGCCTGTCCAGTTGTGGAAATATTCATGTGCGATGATGGCTTCGATGTTCGCATAGTCGGCATCTGTTGCCGTCTCGGGATCGGCGAGCACATATTTGTCGTTGAAGACGTTGAGGCCCTTGTTCTCCATCGCCCCCATGTTGAAGTCCGACACGGCGACGATCATGAAGATGTCGAGATCGTATTCGCGCCCGAACCGCTCCTCGTCCCACTTCATCGAACGCTTCAGCGCGTCCATGGCGTAGGCTGCACGCGGCTCGTTGCCATGCTCGACATAGATCTTCAGCGCCACTTCACGGCCGGACATGGTCGTGAAAGTGTCTTCGACAACGCCCAGATCGCCGGCGACAAGCGCGAAAAGGTAGCTGGGTTTCGGATGCGGATCGAACCAGGCGGCGAAATGCTTGCCTTCGCCATAGCCGGCGCCGCCGAGGAAGTTGCCGTTCGACAGCAGCAGCGGATTGGCAGCCTTGTCGGCAATGATGTTGACCGTATAGGGAGCGAGAACATCCGGCCGGTCGGGGAAATAGGTGATGCGGCGGAAGCCTTCGGCCTCGCACTGCGTGCAATAGATGCCGCCCGTGCGATAGAGGCCCATCAGCTGCGTATTGGCTTCGGGGTTGATGACGGTGGTGATGGTCAACTCGAAGGGTGTGCTTGCCGGAAGATCGCGAACGGTCAGGCTCTCTGACGTCGAGTCGTATTGTTCGCCGGGCAGCTCCACCTGGTCGAGCAGCAGCCCGGACAGCACCAGCTCGTCGCCGTCGAGCACCAGCGGGGCGCTCAGATCGACGCCTTCGCGGCGATGGAAGATCAGTCGCGCCTCTACCTTGGTTTCGGTCGGATGTAGATCGAAAGTGAGATCCACGCGTTCCAGAACGAAGTCGGT
>NZ_JAELTU010000110.1 GCF_016429015.1 Rhizobium sp. ASV20 | reverse complement strand
CGCTTCGCCGCGTTACAGGATCGAAGCGTGTCGGTGATCACCACAGGCGGCGAACGGCCTGGTGCCGTCATGAGAGCTTTCGCGTCAAACGCCTTGCAGCCTTGGCATCGCGCCAGCTCCGGACGGGAACGGTCAGAGAAATTCCCGGTAGGGAGGTCGCAGGGCGTCGCTTATGTTTCGCCAGCCAGGCGGGGTAGCAGACCGATACCCATGATCATTCCGTAATAAGGTTCTTGAAATACTTGGCCGGCGATCTGCCGAGTGCTTTCCTGAACATGGTGATGAACGCGGAGACGGATTCATAGCCAAGGTCTCCCGAAACCTGCTGCACCGTCGCCCCTGCTGCAAGGCTTCGAAGTGCGATGATCAACTGCAACTGCTGTCGCCAGCGACCAAACGTGAGACCCGTCTCCTTCTGAACGAGGCGAGCGAGCGAAGTTTCGCTCAAAGCCACCAGCGATGCCCATTGGGCCATGGTGCTGCGGTCGGAGGGATCATCGACCAATGCCGACGCAATCCGCTCAAGTCGAGGTTCATCCGTCAACGGAAGATGAAGCTCCTCTATTGGCATGCGGGACAAAGCTGACAACAACAGCGTGGTAAGGAGTTCAGCGTCGGCAACCGCGACTGCGGATTGGTCAGCCAACTCGATAATGAGCTCTCTGACCAGAGGGGACAAGGAGAGCGTGCAGCATCGGTCCGGCAGATCAGCGGCGCCAGGCTCTATGAACAGGAAAAACAGGCGAGCATTTGCAGTCGCCACGTTACTATGCAGCATCCCCCCCGGAACCCAGACACCACAATTAGGAGGAACCATCCACATGCCGCTCGGAACGCGGCATGTGACCCCTCCCCGCAAGGCCATGACGAGCTGGCCCTTGCGGTGACGATGCTCCGGTGCTTCGCGCTCATTCTGCGAAACATCGATCCTGACGGCACTTGCTCGTGAGGTGGATCTGTCGAGATCATGGCCATCCCTTGCCGTGGGCAGAGAAATCGGCTCTTGGTTGAATTTAGATATCATTTGAATGAATATCTAAATTCATCGGTGAGCTTTGTCGATAGTTTCGAACGGAAATAACGTCCGGAGACGACAATGGCCGTTCAAAATCACGATCCTCATTTTTTTCGACCACCGCATGCGAAGAGTTTGCCATTTCTGCGGAAGCTCAGTGCAGCCCGACGATATCTCATCGCGGCCTTCAAAAGCAGAGGCTTTTTCCTCCGAAAGAGACTTGCCTCACCGACGCAGTCGGTGAATGCAGCGCCCGCCGTTTGGTCTCTTGATCCGGCTGACGCCTATATACAGGCCTGCATCGCCGCACCATTTTTCTACTATATGTCGCCCGCTGTCTACGGCCTCACCGCCACCTTCGACGATGAGACCGACATGCCAACAAGCTCACAGTCGGGAGATGAGACGTGAGTGCCGGACCGGTTATCACCGCAAACACGGTCTTGTTTTCACTGAAGACATTCCTGGCAGCAATGACCGCCTATTTCATTGCCGTCAGTTTCGATCTCCCTCGACCATTCTGGGCTGTGGCGACGGTCTACATCGTTGCCCATCCGCTCTCAGGTGCAATTTCCTCCAAGTCAGCATATCGGCTGCTCGGCACCATAATTGGTGGCATGGCGACGGTCGCTGTCGTCCCGAATCTTGTAAACGAACCGATATTGCTCTGTGCAGCAATCGTGGCTTGGGTGTCGACATGCACGTTTGTCAGTCTCCTCGATCGCACGCCTCGCAGCTATGTCTTCCTGCTCGCCGGATACACAGTGCTTCTTGCCGGACTTCCGCTCGTAAACGATCCGGCGAACACGTTCGACACGGTCGTGTCCCGCATAGAGGAAATTGGGCTTGCGATCATCTGCGCCTCGCTCGTCAGTCACATCGTTCTTCCCAGCCACGCGGGCACGGTTGTGGTCAGTCGAACCGACGATTGGCTAACGAAGGCAATGACGCTCTTCGCAGCAACGGCAGCTGGGAAGATCGACGAAATCCAGGGTCGGAAACAGCGGCTTGACCTGGCTGCAGATGCGGCCGATCTGCGGTCCTTTACGACACATCTTCAATATGACGGTTCCCGCTACCGAAGTGCAGTTTTGTCGATACGCGCACTACAGCGTCGCATGGTGTTATCCCTTTCTCTCATGGCAGAACTCGCCGATCTGCGGCGGTCACTGGAAAGACTTGACACTTCGCGCGCAAGGCAAGCTCTGTCGATGATGGCAGACATGAGATCGATAAGCGGCTCAGGCGCCCCGGATGCCATGACGGGTTTTGCAGCGAAGATCGATGCCCTTAGCCCTTCCGACGCCACCCGTTCATGGGAAGAGCTTGTTCTCGCCAACGCTTTCCGAAACCTGCGGGACATTCTCCGGGTCTGGGACGACTGCCGGACAATCCGAAGATCCGTCGACAACGAGAACGCAGCAAGGACTGCTCGTCGCACCATTGATCTCGCCGGAACCCCCGCCCCGCATCGGGATGTCGGCATGGCCATGTTATCAGCGGCGGCGGTGGCGATCTGTCTTTCGTCATCGATGCTCTTCTGGATCGCAAGCGGCTGGTCGGACGGCATGAGCTTTGCTCAGATATCAGGCGTCCTATGCTGCCTTCTCGCGGCCATGGATGATCCGGTTCCAGCGATGCGCAAATTTGTCGGCGTCACGATTTGCGCCATGGTTGCAGCATTCGTCTACGGCTTTTCGGTCCTACCGATGATCGATGGATTCATGCCGCTGGCCGCAGCCCTCGCGTTATTTTTGATTCCAGCCGGAATTTGTCTCGCGACGCCTTCTCTCGCGCTCGTCGGGATGGGATTGTGCATAAACTTCCCTCTCCTTCTGACGCTCCAGGCCCGTCAGAGCAGCGATGTCACGACTTTTCTAAACACCAGCATCGCCACCATCCTTGCTATGCTTTGGACGATCATCGTCTGCGGCCTCTTCCGGTCCGTCAGCGCGCAAACAAATGCCCGGCGATTTCGCTCCGTTACGCAAAAGCATGTCGCGAGAATCGCAACAGGCAGCGAGACTCATGCCGATTCCAGCCACTATCGCATCGTCGATATCGCCGGCCTTTTCGCTTCCAGAGCTGCAAAACTTCCGCCAACATCCGATATCGCCGCTGCGGATCTTATCCGGGATCTGCGGACGGGACTTCACGTGATGACCATGCAGAGGCTCATGGATGATGCATCTCAGCCTTTTCGGTTGAAAGCACAGACGATCTTCAAGCTGCTGGAACAATTATACGCCCCTAAGACGGAAGGACGCCGCGAGAGCGTCGAGAACGCTATTGGCCTTTTGGACGACTTCATGGCGTTTGCTTCGGAGAAGGCTGTGTCGACCGCCGAACGCGAGTTAGTGGTGAACGCAGCCGCTCTTCGCCTTTGCCTGGCGCCTGATGCCGATCCGCCGGTTTTGCCGATGCCGACAGGAAGAAGGACCGCTGCATGATCGGACAATTCGATCTCTATGGCATCTTCCTGCCATCGTTCGCGATACTGATCGTTTCTGCTTATGTCGTGCTCCGCATTCTCATATTCACCCTCGGAGCGCTCGGCTTTTACCGCCTGGTTTGGCATCGCTCGCTGTTCAATCTCGCACTTTACGTCACCGCACTCGGCGGCTTGTCAATTGCGATCCACTGGTTTCAAAGATGAAGAAGCTCACCATCAATTCCGGCCGTGTTCTACTTACCCTCTCAATAGTCGGTTGTGCCTCGGCGCTGGGTTGGCACCTCTGGTCTTTCTACATGGAGGCTCCATGGACAAGAGACGCTCATATCCGCGCGGACGTCATCCGTTTGGCACCGGACGTATCAGGTCCGGTCAACGAGGTTATGATCTCGGATAACGTCCAGGTAGAGAAAGGAGCACCGCTCTTCCGGATAGAACCAGAACGCTTCGAGATTGCGCTCCGCGAGGCGGAAGCCAAAGTGCAGAGTGCGAAGGCCGCGGCTGACCTGGCAATCGCCGACTTCGAGCGATACCAGCGGCTGGCATCGAAAGACGTGGTCAGCCTGCAGCAGCGACAGCAGGCGGAGAGCCAAACGCATCAAGCTGATGCGGCGTATCAGTTGGCGCTTGCTGGCCAAGATCTTGCCAGGCTGAACCTTGAGCGGACGGTGGTGAAGGCTCCAGCATCAGGGACGATTACGAACTTCTCTCTTCGGCGAGGGAACTATGTCGCTGCGGGAACTGCGATCGGTGTGCTCGTCGAAAGAGACTCTATCTATGTGGCGGGATATTTCGAAGAGACGAAACTTCCCAGAATTCACATCAACGACCCGGTGAGAATCGAAATCATGGGCGAGCCGGAACCGCTCATCGGCCGTGTCGCAAGCGTGGCCGCCGGTATCGAGGATAGAGAGAGGAGCGATACGGCCGGCTCTTTAGCCAGCGTAGCTCCAACATTTTCATGGGTTCGCTTGGCGCAGAGGATCCCGGTGCGGATTGCGATCGACAAAAGTCCGGCATCGGTTCGGCTTATTGCTGGCCGCACTGCAACTGTTTCGGTCCGGTCGGAGAAGGACCAGAAATGACCGATAGAGATGCGATTGAAAGATAGTGGTCTTTCCGCGCCCTCAAAGAGGATCGGGCCGTCTCCGCTACCGGCACCGAGCCGGTAAAGCTCAGTCGCATCGCACAAGATGCTCCATGTTGACCAGCTCAGTTATTTGACATGAAATCACTGCGTAAATCCACGCTCTCAATGGGATACGAACTTGAGGGCCGCCAGAGCTGAAGAGCACCAAGTCGTTGGTTCAATACAATACGTCGTCTACAAGCAATCGATCCGTCTAGGAAAAATGGGGTAGGCAAGAAGATCCCCTCATCTGCCTCCCGATCGAAACATCCATTATCCCAACTTGGCGATAACGGCCACCCCTTGCTCCACGGTAGTCGGATAGATGCGGAGAAGTTGTCCTGTCTTGAAATTTGCGAGTTTGTGCAAGTTACTGTTCCGCCCCATGCTCGGTGTGTAGACATCATAGGACATCCTCTCAGCGTCCAGGTAGGCGCGGAGGTCTGCCCGGTCGTGCACCCAGATCGGTTGTTTCCCCTTGCTCATCTTATCAATGACAAATGTCACGCCCCCGACCGTGAATGCAGATAGGTACTTGGTGCCTTTCGCATCTCTTTGGGACTCGTGAGGGCAAACATCGGGACACGCTTCGATCCTAGCCAGCATCGCGTCCCGCGTCGGGTTTGTCGAATTTGGCGTGATCAGCGTAGAATGACTTCCAGAAACTTGAGCTTGGGTCGGCTCGGTATAGAGCTCAGGACACTCGCTACCGGGCGCATCTTCAACGACGATCACACCAGGTGCCGACCGATGAAACTCGGCTACAGTCGCTCGCACGGAAAAGATTGCGACGTTCATCGTCATTCCCTGCCTCTCAGCACGAAGCACCACCTGCGCGCAGGCCCTCGCATCCTCACCAGCGTCGTGGTGGGTAAATTCGAGGCCGAGATGCTGCTTCAACGACGAAAGCCCATGTCCGCCGTTTCCCTTGAGCTCTGGCCACGCGGCTCTGGCAACCCGCACACTGTCTCGCCACTCCCACGTTGGTTGCGTCAAACGACCATGTTGACAGGCTGCGGCGATAGCAGACTGGTCGAAGCTGGAATGCTGATAGACCACAGATGCGCCCAGACCCTTCTGTAGGTCGGGAAACACCTTGTCGAAGCTTGGGGCCCCTGAAACGGTTCGTGCCGTGATCCCGTGTATTTTCGTATTGGACCAGTCGTTAGTCTTGGGATCGATGTAGGTGACCCAAGTCTCGATCGAGCTGTCCTCGCGGACACATGCCACACCGATCTGACAGATGCTGGCCCGATTAGAGTTCGCAGTTTCGACGTCGAGAGCAAAGAAGCGGAACGGGCCTGCAGGGAACGGATTTATCGTGGTCGGCCACATCGTTGGCACGCAGGGGGACGAGATGATGTTGCCACTGAGGTGACGAAGGCGTTGTCGTTCAATGGCCTCCAGCTTTTCCTTACCCCAACGCAGCCGTTCGAGCGTTGCATCGACAAGCTCACATGGCTCGCCGTAGATCTCGGTCGCGCGACGGTTCCATGCGATTGCGTCGGCGGGTGCCAGAGCAAGAACGGCGTGTTCCAGGCCGGCGATATCGAGATCGTCTGGCAGGGCAACACAAACGGCCCGGCAATGGTCGGCAATGAACGCGTTGCGAAGTTCCTTGGCGATCGAGCCGTCATGAACCGTCATCTTATCAGCGCGATCGCGCCACATGCGGCCCGTATTGTACATCCGCGAGAAATAATGGCTCGCACTCTCCGAACCCGTCCGGTGCCGCTGGTGTATGCGCTTATAAAACGTTTCGTCCGCAGAGCTCGTTGAGCCGATATAGCAAAGGATGCCCGTATGATCGACAAGCCCGTAGATGCCGCGCGAATCCCGGGGCATCGTTGATGTCAGGCGCGGTGTCGCACTCAGCAACCGATCAAGGATGGTCTTGGCCGCGTACTCCATTGTATTTCCTCAAATAAATTCTTCAACGTTGTGAAATCGGCATCGTTGTCGGCCAACCGTGATAAATCTTTTTATGTCGCCCATCATCACCTATGCCTTTAGATACCGTTCGACATGGCGTCCGGCCTTCGGGCTAACCAAGAAACAGATCGAGGATCTGTGCTGCATTACACTCTGTCCGCAGATTTAATCGGTTGCGTCACGTTCACGCGCCAGCTGTGGAGGATGATTGCCGAAATAAGCAATGAAAATCCCACGCTACTGCTTAAAGCAGTTCTCACGGTGCCACCGAAGAAAATGTGGGTGCGGCCGCGCGGACGGCCGTAAGGGCACGATTGCTCTGCCGGTCTTGTTGACAAGTCCTCTTATGCTTTCCGGATCGTTCGCTTGCCGTGAAATCAAGATGTCTAGGCCATCAGAAAGGCTGATGAGGCCTCGATCAAACATCCAGTGTGCGGTACCCGACAACGCGATACCATTGCTGAGGATGTCAGGTCCGTTCGCCTCCACAGGACGGATATGGGCGGCATCCACCTCTGCACGCCCGCCACCATTGATAAGTTTCAAGCCGGTGATCGCGCATCGTTTGTCGTAGGCCTGTAAAACCAGCCGTCGAAACAGCCGATTGCGAACAGCACGGGAGGTGAGCTGCATCATGCGGTCACGCTCTTGTTCAAAGATGAATGGCATTTGAGCTGCGTCTTCAAATCCATTTGTAAGATCAGCCGTTTCCGCTCCATCCAGCCGCGGCAGCTCCGGTTCAGACTCATTGAGGCCAACCGATAGGATGCGATTGAAATCCGCAGCGGAAACGGGCCGCACCGCCGATTGCGCTCTCCCCGAGATCCGCCCGTCGTCGTTCAGCACGCCGAGTTCAATTACTCCATCAGGGCCGCTGAACGGAACGGGATTGATGAAATCAAGATAGCTGCCAGGTTCGATCAGCGCCAGATACATGCCCGCCATCTTGGGATCCGGGATGATTTGGGCGACCTTGGCGACGGCGAAATAGCCGCGCGTGGCGACAACTTTGCGCGGTTCATAATAGATGATCCACTCCCCTACGCAGCCTTGAACACGGCCGCGATACTGGCTTGGAAACTGATACTGTTCAGCCAGACTGTCGTCATAGATCGAGTCCGAGCGGTGAATGAAAACTCCGAATCCCATGTTCGATGCTTAACACGACAAGATCGGTTTCGGATATAATCTCTGTTTATCGTTCGAAGACAAATTGTCCGACGTGGATGGTTTTAAAGGGAACACTTTCTGAAGCTCCCGAACAGCAGCGGCGCCTTCGATTGTCAGTCGTCTCGGGCCTTTGCGGGGTCGTTGTCGATGGCTCAGGATTTGACCGGCATGCCCGCCACGTCCAAGAGCCCCCGATTTTACTCTTCGCTAACATTCATTGCTTAGCAGGCCATGCCTCGGGGCTGGAATCTCATCTGTACGGCAAGGCTGAATGATGATGAAGCCAACGGTGAACGCCTTTCAGCGCAAAATCGCGCGCTTTTGCGCAAGGAGCCTTGCCCCTTCCCCGATAACCAGACGGTGGTTCTTGTCACATCGAGAGCAGCCATCTCGTCGTCGATATCTACGCAACTGTCGATATGGGTCGGCATGCGTTCGCAACTGCGCCGCTGGGATTAATTCCAGGGATTGTTGAGCAAAACGGCGAAAATATCGGATGGATCGCCTATCATGGCAAAGCCGATAGTCATTGGCCAATTCGATGCTTGCTATCGGTGGCGAGCGCCGCCTCAGCGAGCAACCAATCTATGAAGTACGAAACGTCAGGGCGCTCTCTCATAGATTCGGAGCATACGCAGTAATAGTTGTGAATGGCAGGAACGGCGAGCGCGAGCGGCTGCACAAGCCTGCCTTCGTCAAGATCGCGCTGCGAGACGATTTCATCACTCAGCGCCACACCATAGCCATCGCGGGCTGCCTGCAGCACAATGCCAAAATCATCGAAATAGACGTCGGAGAAACCGGCGGACTTCACGCCGGCTGCCGCCTGATATCGGCGCCATTGAAGACCGTCATCCTCATGGAGCAGCCGATGATAGGCCAGATCGCCCATTTCGCGAATGGCGTGGGGACCGCGGAGAAGTTGAGGGCTGCAAACCGGGGTCATTCGGATGCCATGCAGCAAATGCCACCAGAAGCCGGGCCATGGCGGAATGCCATAGACAACCGCCACATCTGCCTTTCGCCAATCGACAAAGTTAAAGCGGCTCGCGGTGACTACGTTGAGTGTCATGTTGCGGCTCTCTTCCATAAACTTGAAGAGGCGGGTGGCGAGCCATGTGACGCCGTGGACCTGGGGCATCGAGATTGTCAGCACCCCCTTGCCGAGATTTGCCGATCTTTCGGCTGCAACGTCCTGAACCCCCCTGGAAATTGCGTCCATGGCCTTGCGTGCCGACCGCTGAAGGATCGTTCCGTATTCTGTCAATACGAGCCTTCGACCACGCTTTTCGAACAGCTCCACACCGAGAGAAAGCTGTAAAGATCTGATCTGCTGGCTGACGGCGCCAGGCGTCACGTGCAGTTCGGCGGCGGCCGCGCCAAGATGTCCCAATCGTGCGACACATTCGAAAACGCGAAATGCATTGAGAGGAGGGAGAGCCATGACAATTCGGTCCGTGATCAAGCCAATCGTTTAGATTTTCTGTCAGAAAATATACACGACAATTAGCTTGTCTGCACGATATCTCTCTGTTGCAATGTAGCCTGTCTCCAGTGGAGATATAAAAAAGAGGGAACAATTCGAATGAGCAAGCGAACAATCAAGGCCCTATGGCTACTTTCATTGTCTGCGGGACTGGTCGGTGCCTTTCAGTCCAACGCTGCCGAGCAAAAGCCGGATTTTGCGGCGAACGGCGTCGTGCGCGTCTGCACGGCAGGCGACTTTCCGCCGATGCAGTACTACAAGAATCCCGGCGATACGAACCTCGTAGGCTTCGAGATCGACGTTGTCGACGCCATTGCGAAAAGTTGGGGTGCAAAGACTGAGTATGTCGTCGGCGACTTCAAGGGCCTTCTCCCGTCTTTGGACTCGATGCGGTGTGACCTTGTTGCCAGCGGGATCATGATCACACCTGCCCGGCTTGAGAAATACGACGGCGTGCCGTATTTCGGCTCCCACGTGGTGCTCGTGACACCTCAATCTGATGAAACCACGAAATCTCCGGAAGACATGAGCGGCAAGGTCATGGCGATCGAAGCCGGAACCACCTACGAAAAAGAAGTCGCCGACCTCAACGCGAAGTTTACGGCGAGCGGAAAGGCGCCCGCAACGATCCAAACCTATCCATCAGCCTCGGGCGTCATCGAACAGATCCTTGTTGGTCGCGCGGCCTCAACGATCACGCAGGATACGACCGCTGCGTACCGAATGATGCAGATGCCCGATCGGCTACGGATCGCCTATACCTATGATGCGAGCGAAAACTACGGGATTTACATCCGAAAGAGCCCGACGGATCGGCGACTGATCAAGGTAGCAATCGAATCGTTACAGGCAAGCGGCGAGATGAAGGCGCTCCTGGCGAAATGGAGCCTACCCGCGACCTCGACAGACGTATCGCACGATTGACGAGGCAACGATGTTTGACGTCAGCCTGTTCATCAACGCCCTGTTTGGCTGGCCCCTTGCTCAAGGGGCCCTGCTCACCCTCGTGCTGTCCTTTTTGGTTATGGGTTTGTCACTTGTGGTCGGATCATTTTTTGGTCTTGCGGTGGGTTCAAAACGCAAGATCCTGCGCTGGTTCATCGGCGCCTACGTTTGGCTCTTCCGCGGCGCACCGGCGTTGCTCATTCTGCTATTTATATGGAACGGTTTGCCTCAACTGTCGTCGGTGTTTAGGGCAACTTGGTTCAGCCCGTTTGTTGCGGCATTTCTCGCGCTGACCTTGATCGAGGTCGCATACCTGACGGAAATTCTCCGCGGTGCCTTTGCAGCAGTCGGTCGTGGTCAGCGTGAAGGCGCGGAAGCGCTTGGGCTTCATCGATGGCAGACATTCTGTCTCATAACTCTGCCGCAGGCCATGCGCATTGCTGTGCCCGCACTTGTCAATGAATTCATCTCGCTGCTGAAGTCGACATCGCTTGCCACCGTCATCTCACTCAAGGAATTAATGACCGTTACGCAGTTCGCCATTGCGACCAGCTTTCGGTTCCTGGAATGGTACGGCGCGGCACTCGTCTACTACATGGCAATGGTTTCGATCTTGACCGTTGCACAGGTTCAGATTGAGCGGCGGCTCGCACGCGGCCATCGCTGATCCGCTTTCCATTACGCCAATATAAGGGGAACGATATGTCCCAAGAAAAGCAATTGCTTGGGCAAAGGCCCGAGAGCGTAGCCGTGCGTCTTGTCGACGTCGACAAGTGGTACGGTCACTACCAGGTCCTCCACGCTGTGTCGCTCGACATTCCGCAGGGATCGAGGGTCGTCATCTGCGGCCCGTCGGGATCGGGAAAATCAACGCTGATCAGATGCGTGAACCGTCTTGAAACACATCAGCGCGGATCGATCAGTGTCAATGGAGTGGAACTTAGCGAACAGACCGGCAGAATCGATCAGGCCCGACGTGACGTCGGCATGGTGTTTCAGCATTTCAATCTCTTTCCTCATCTGACAGTCCTCGAAAACTGCACCCTCGCGCAGAGATGGGTTCGCAAACGGACACGCAAGGAAGCTGAAGAGATCGCCATGTCGTTCTTGAAGCGCGTCAAGATCCCGGAAAAGGCGGGATGCTATCCCGGGCAATTGTCCGGCGGCCAGCAGCAGCGAGTGGCGATTGCAAGAGCGCTCTGCATGAATCCAAGCATCATGCTGTTCGATGAGCCGACGTCGGCGCTCGACCCAGAGATGGTCAAGGAGGTCCTCGACACTATGGTTCAATTGGCAACCGATGGCATGACCATGATCTGCGTGACGCATGAGATGGGGTTTGCTCGCCAGGTAGCAACGGAGGTCGTTTTCATGGACGAGGGCAAGATCGTGGAACGGAACGCGCCGGACACGCTCTTTTCTTCCCCCTCTCATGAACGCACCAAGCGGTTCCTCAGCAATCTTTTGCACTAAGGGAGCAACAATGAGCAATGCACCATGGTTCGAAACGGGGCGTCTCGCGGAACAAGTCGTCCGTATCAGCGAACCAAACGTCCACCGCTTTTTCCGTGCCAACCTCTATCATGTCACGGGTCGCGACGCCGACCTTGTTATCGATTTCGGCATGGGCTTGCGCTCGTTGCGCGAATATCTCGACCTGCCGCCCGGCAAACCGGTCTTGGCGATCGCAACGCATGTCCACGTCGACCATGTCGGATCGTTCCATGAATTCGAGCACCGGCTTGGCCATTCCGCCGAACAGGAGGCTTTTTCGCAGATGCAGGACGCAGACACCCTTGCGGACTATTTTCGCAAGCAGCCGGAATGTGTGGCCGATTTGCCCGTGAAGGATTGGGATCCCACGAACTTCAAGATTGCGGCTGCACCATTGAGTGAAGTTCTGGTCGAAGGTTCGTTCATCGATATCGGGAATGCCTGTTACCACGTTCTTCATCTCCCAGGTCATTCCCCCGGATCGGTTGGGCTGTTCGATGAGCAGAGCGGGACCCTATTCTGTGGGGACGCAATCTACGACGGCGCCTTGGTAGATGATCTCCCCGGCTGCGATGTTAGCCAATACGTCGAAACAATGGAGCGCCTCAGGAAGATCGATATCTCTGTTGCTTTCGGCGGCCACGGGCCGCCCATGTCTCGTGAACGTATGCATCACATCGCCGAAACCTATCTGAGAGCGAACAACTGATTTACCTCAGCAATTGATCTGCACCGCTCCAATCTTCGAACAATCAAGAAAGGCAAACGTCATGACTGTGCAGGATAAACTTGAAGCCTTGCGGGCAAAATATGCGACCGCATCCGGCGGCGACATATTCGACCATGAGTTCGCAGCCGTGGCGAGATCTCAATTTACCTCGGGTGACAAACGCAAATGGCCCTTCGCCGGCATCCCGACCTTGCTCGACGCACCATGTCATCCCGAGTTCCAGGAGCTTTCGGATTTCGGCGGGCTGGATGTCGCGCTAGTGGGCGTGCCGATGGATCTCGGGGTCACGAACCGCAACGGCAGCCGCTTTGGACCGCGGGCGGTTCGAGCGATCGAGCGCATCGGCCCCTACGATCACGTGTTGAAGTGTGCCCCATTCGCGCATGCAAAGGTCGCCGATATAGGGGACGTCCCTATGCAGAGCAGGTATGATCTAGCCCTTTGCCACCAGGATATCGAGTTCTTCTACAAGAAGCTGGTGCGTGCCGGCGTTCGTCCCTTGTCGGTTGGTGGAGATCATTCGATCACTTCGTCCATTTTGAAAGCGGTGGGCGAGAAGCAACCGGTCGGCATGATCCACATCGATGCCCATTGTGATACTGCCGGCCCTTACGAAGGCGCGAAGTTCCAACACGGCGGCCCGTTTCGCCTTGCCGTACTCGATGGCGTCCTCGACCCGGCACGGAGCGTTCAGATCGGGATCCGCGGTGGTGCGGAGTATCTTTGGGAGTTCTCCTATGAAAGCGGCATGACGGTTATCCATGCCGAAGAAGTTGAAGGTATCGGCATGGAGCGGCTCATCGAGCGCGCAAGGCAGATCATTGGCGAGGGACCGACCTACATCTCTTTCGACATCGACAGCATCGACCCAGGTTTCGCCCCCGGCACCGGAACACCAGAAGTCGGCGGTCTGACACCTCGCGAGGTCTTGGAGCTGTTGCGGGGCCTGAAGGGAGTGAATGTTGTTGGCGGCGACGTTGTCGAAGTGGCTCCACAATATGACACGACGACAAATACCGCACAAATTGCGGCCCAAATGCTTTTCACCATTTTGTGCCTCATGGTAAGTCCGAAATAAGGAGATCAGGGACAGGTCGATGCCCGGGCGTGCAACAATCCGAATTGCGCTTGCCGGATATTGCTAAGGTGCTGGCGAAAGCTCGGGAGCGCCTAATCTGGATCTCGAGCGTGTCACCATCGATAACGCTGGCGCGGCCGACGATATCTTGGTGCCAACCATTGCTCCTGAGATTGGCCCTCGAACACAGGCATGCCAAGGCGGCTGACCAATTTCATGTCCGCCTCTCCTCCCGACGCCATGCCAATACTGCGATGCACGTCTCAGAGGCGACTTGTGCGCCGGCAATAGCACCCGGTCCCATCACCAACGTACTCGGCAAATATGCGCCCGCGGCATCTCTCGCTACTGCGAACCAGGCGCCGGACGTGCAAGGTTATTGTGACCGTATGCCCTTGCCACGACAGGTCTGCAAGGTGTCGATCGTAGCGTCTATGAACATGATGCGAGGCGTTGCGGCAATTCGGGCACTTGGCTCCTGTCGATCGGAAGCGACAATCGATCGATATCGCCTCTCTCGACTGCAGAACGTGATCGACAACCAAGGACGGCGGGATCAACGGTAGAATGCGCTTCGCCATTTCCATACTCTTGCTGATTCGTGTGTCGGATCAACAGGATTGAGAACGTGGCACCGAACTTGCGAAAGAGCTTAGAAGTGCCGAAGTCAACCTTCCCATGGTCAGTTGTGTCGAGATTTCACCCAGCTTTACGCTTCGCCGCACCCTGCCGGATGGCGATATCGCAAGTTCGCCAACGGCATTTTCGCGAAGGAACGGATCAGCCTCAAACGCAAGTTTAGGTCAAAGCCTTGTGAAACTGAATAGCTGTCCGATTGGAGGCTGGCAGATGTGTCGGCCGGCATGGCATCAACCGTCACCCTGCCAATCATGTGACATCACCCCTGAAGCGAATAGCTACAACTGCCTTCAGGATGATTGATCCTTTGGATTGGCTGCCCGCAGGGCATCGCTGAGCTCCATCCGGGCGGTTCCGATCAATTGTTCCATGGCAAAGCGGGCGGCATCAGGCCGGCGCATGCGGATGGCGTCCAACACGTCCTGATGCCGAGCAATCGCATATTCATGCGACTGGCTCGCGCGATTGGTCAGGCGGAAGCTGGCCAACAGGGCTGCCCGGATCGCTGTGGCGAACTGCCGGAATACCCAATTGCCGCTCGCATTGATAATGGCGGTGTGAAACTCCAGATCCGCTTGGCTCCACGCTTCATTGTCACGCGCGTTGGCGGCAACCATGTCTTCGAATGCCTCGGCGATCTGGGCGAGTTGTTTTGCCGTGGCGTTGGCGGCAGCCTGGGCGGCAGCCGCGGGCTCCAACACCTGCCGCGCATCGAGCAGCGAGTCATAGAAGCTGCGATCGTTGCTGAGCGCCAGGGTGGCATCAAGAACCAACGGATCCAGATAGTTCCAGTTCTCTCGCGGAAGAACCGTGGTGCCTGCGCGGGTTCGTGAACGCACCATTCCCAGTGCCGACAGATATTGCATCGCCTCTCGCAAACTGGTGCGGCTGACACCATGGACGTCGGAGAGCTCGGCCTCATTAGGGAGAATTGAGCCTTCGGCAAGGTCGCCCGACACGATCTGCCTGATGAGCTTCTTCAGCAGCTCCTCGCGCACAGTGCGCTTTCCCTGTTCGGGGGTGCCTCCACCGTGCCTCGCCCGCAATGACCCCAAACGCGTACTCATCACTTGCACTCCCTTCCGCAGGCCCGGTGGCGATCATGAGTGGCCCCGGGCCCAGACATCAATGCGCAACTGTAAGCCCGGTCAACTTCCCCCAGGAAATCTCGTCACTATAAGCGGCCGCCACGCCCTGCCGCCGAAGAGCGCAGATTGTCAAGCAGAACCGCGATCAGCAGAATGCAGCCGCGCACGAGATACTGATAGAAGGCCTGGATATTGAGCAGGTTCATCACGTTTTCGGCGATGCCCATGATCAGCACGCCGACAATGACGCCCGTCATGGCGGCGCGACCGCCGGCAAGTGACACGCCACCGAGCACACAGGCGGAGATGACGGAGAGTTCGAGCCCGGTTGCCGCATTCGGCTGTCCGGACGTAATGCGCGAGGCGAGCAAGATGCCGGCGATGGCACAGACTAGTCCTTGAAGGGCGAATATCCAGATCCGCATATTGACGACGTTGACGCCGGCAAGACGCGACGCTTCCGGATTGCCGCCGATTGCGAGCGTGTTCTTGCCAAAAACGGTGCGGTTGAGCGTGAATCCGAAGATGATGAACAGAAGCACCATGATCCAGATGGGCGTCGGTACCGTCAAGAAGCGTGACAGCGCCAGCTGATAGAAGGCTGGATCATTGATCCCGACGGCACGTCCATCCGAGGCGATCAGGGCAAGGCCACGCACGATCTGCATGGTCGCGAGCGTGGTGATCAAAGCATTGATGCGGAACTTGGCGATGACCACGCCGTTGACGACACCGACGGCGCTGCCGCAGATCAGGGCCGCTAAGAGCCCGAGCGGGATCGAGCCGGTGGAATTCGACACCATGACGGCGATCATGCCCGAGAAGGCGACGGTCGAGCCGACTGACAGGTCGAAGTCGCGCGAGGCAAGGCAGAACATCATGGTGCAGGCGACGATGCCGATCGTCACCACCGACTGCAGCAGGCCGAGCATGTTGCGCTCTGTCAGGAAGCTCGGAACAAGGAGCGAGACAATCACGAAAGCGATCGCAAAGATCACCACCAGACCTTGTTCGCCGAGAAGGATTTTTTTCAACGAATTCATCACTATCATTCCTGAATTAGATTGTGCCGGCGGCATTCTTGTCGGGCAGGGCCGCGGTCAGAATGGCCCGCTCATCGAAATTGGCGCGGGCAACATCGGCTGCGACGCGGCCCTGGCACATGACCATGATACGATCGGAAATGCCCATGACCTCGGGAAGCTCACTGGAGATGACCACAATTGCCATTCCGCCCGCTGCCAATTCATAGAGAATTTCATAGATCTCCGACTTGGCGCCGACATCGATGCCGCGCGTCGGCTCGTCGATAACCAGAACCTTGACGCCTTGCTCCGAAAGCCAGCGGCCGAGGATGACCTTCTGTTGGTTGCCGCCCGAGAGATTGACGATATCCTGCTTGCGCGAGGGCGTGCGAACCCTGAGCTTGGCGATGAACTGGTCTGCGATCGAGGCTTCCTTCTTCGGATTGAGAATGCCGAAGGGCGAGAAATGCCGCCGCGAGGATATGGCGATGTTCTCCTCGATCGATCGCCCCTGAATAATGCCGTCGAACTTGCGATCTTCCGGGCACAGAACCATGCCGGCGCTGATGGCGGCCTTCGGATTGTTCGGCGAAACAGCGATGCCATCGATCGTGACGCTACCCTGGTGGCGATGGTCGGCGCCATAAAGAAGGCGGGCCATCTCGCTTCGGCCGGCGCCGATGAGGCCGAAAAAGCCAAGAATTTCGCCCCTGCGGACCGAGAAGCTGACGGGATTGCGCAACTTCGAGCCAGAGAGCCCCTTGGCTTCGAGACGGACCTCGCCGAGCGGACGCTCGCGCCAGCCCCAGATATTGCTGATCTCGCGACCGACCATCTGCGAAATGATCTGCTCGCGCGTCGTATCGGCGATCCTTGGATGATGCGCGGCGAGCTTACCATCGCGCAGCACGGTGAGACTGTCGCAGAGCCGGAAGATCTCATCCAGGCGGTGCGAAACATAGAGGATGACCGTGCCCTTGGCTTTCAGCCGGTCGATCAGGGAAAACAGGATTTCGCTTTCGCGTGACGATAGCGATGAGGTCGGCTCGTCGAGCGCGATCACCCGCGCATCGACCATGACAGCCTTGGCGATCTCCACCATCTGGCGGGCGCCGATCGACAGCGAGGCTACCTTGGCTGCCGGATCGACATCGATGCCAATTTCCTTGAGCTTGGTGCGAACCGTCTCGATCAATGTCCTGCCGTCGATCACACCGGCCTTGCCGGGAAAACGACCGAGCCAGAGGTTCTCGGCGACGGTCAATTCCGGCACCAGCTGCAGCTCTTGATGGATGACGATGACGCCGGCATGAAAGGCATCTCGGACGGAGCCATAATGCTGCTCTACGCCATCGATGACGATGCTGCCAGTATCCGCTTTCTGATCGCCCGAGAGAACCCGGATCAACGTCGACTTGCCGGCGCCGTTTTCGCCCATCAGCCCATGGACTGCGCCTCTTCCGACATCGAACGAGACGTCCGACAACGCCTGGACACCGGGGTAACCCTTGGAAATGCCCTTGAACTCAAGGAAAGACATGATCGCTCCAACGAGAAGGAAGCCGGCGGCACCATTCATGCCGCCGGGACTGCAATTACCCGTGAAGGATGATCATTCGATGCCAAGGTCCTTGCGCACCTTGTCGTAGTCACCGCGCAACGCCAGCGAGCCGGAGGTGAGCGTCAGCTTCGGCGGCTCCTTGCTATTGGCAATCCAGTCATACATGTTGAGCGCCGTCTCGTAGCCGTGGCGCTTCGGCGAGATGATGACCGTGCCGAAGAAGCCGGTTGCAGCGGGCTTCTTGAACTCGTTGATCGCCGAATCCGCGCCACCGATGCCGACGCCGATCATGTTCGCTGCCGGAATGCCGACCGATTCCGAGGCGCGGACAGCACCGAGCACGGCCTCGTCGTTAAGGCCGAAGGCGACCCAATACTTGATATCGGCATGCTTGTTGAGAACCGTGGTCGCGGCGTTGAGGGCAGCTTCAGTATCGGTCTTGGCCTGCGGTGCGTCAAAGATATTCGCAGCCGGGAAACCCGCGGTCTTCAGGACCGAGATCGCGCCTTCGACACGGTCGACAGCGGTCGGCAGCTGATCGTAGGAAACGCGGATCGCGCCGACATTCTTCATGTCCCAACCGCGCTTCTTGATTTCATCGACGATCGCCTGACCGACCGTCTCGCCGATCTTGGTGGCGGAAATGCCCATGTGCGGCACCTCCTCGAGCGGCTTGCCCTCGGCGTTGACCAAGCGGTCATCGACAGTCATCAACTTCAACTGATTGGCCGTAGCTTTGGCAACGATGCCGGGACCGAGCTTGACGTCAGGCGTGCAAATGATGAAGCCCTGTGCGCCCTGTGCGCCGAGATTGTCGATCGCCGATTGCACCTTTTCGCCATCCTCTGCGCCAATCTTGACGAGCGTAAAGCCTTTCTCCTTCGCAGCCTGGTCGGCGAACTTCCATTCATCCTGGAACCAGGGCTCCTCCGGCTGCTTCACGATGAATCCGATCTTGACGTCCTCGGCAAGCGCCGAACCGGCGGCAAGAACAGCAAACGCCCCCGCAAGGATGGCGGCTTTGAAAAAGCGCATGGTCTCTCTCCCTGAAATCTCGCTCTGCCATTGGTCGGCAGCAGAGTTTGCATAGAAAAAAACATCATACCAGTCAACATTTATGTATGATTTTTATTACAAAGATCGCATGTCGGAATCGACAAAATTCCCGAAATCTGATTTTCGTCAAGGCAATTAAGGCAAAAACTCGCCAACGGGCACAGATCCGACTGCAATAAATCCTATATATATATTGACATTGGATGGCGCGAATATAGGGTGCGGCTCCATTCAGAAACGGTCTTGGCCGTCAAGGGGAAGACAGCCGCTTCATGAGCATCATCGATCTACAGAACGGCTTGCTCTCGGCTCGCATATCGACAGCGGGTGGGATATTGCTGGATTACTCCTGGCTGATGGGCGGTGGTAAAATTGCTCTGTTGCGGTCCGCGCCGGACGGCGCCGATGCGTCTTCTTCCGCCTGCTATCCCCTCGTTCCCTTCGGCAACCGAATAAGGAACAACCATTTTACATTCGAAGGCCGCGAATATCGGCTTCGGCCGAACACGGCCTCGGACCCTCATTATCTGCACGGCGATGGCTGGCAGGCGGAATGGTCCATTCTCTCCCACAGCAGCAGCGCAGTGGAGATCGGCCTATGCCATCAGGAAAGCGATACACCCTATCGCTATGATGCCAGGCAGATCATCACCCTGTCGGCCGAAGAGCTGACGCTTTATATGAGCGTCAAGAATACCGGCGATCACGCATTGCCGTTCGGGATCGGATGGCATCCCTATTTTCCGCTGACCGCACACACCACACTGTTTGCACCGGCGCGCCATTTCTGGACCGAGACTGAAGGCTTTTTGCCGGGAGAGCAAACCGACATTCCCGCTGATCTGGATTTCTCGCGACCGTTGCCGCTGCCCCGCCGCTGGGTCAACAACGGCTTCGGGGATTGGAGCGGTGATGCGCTGATCACGTGGCCGGAGAAGCACGCCGGCCTGCAACTGACCGCAGACCCGGCCGTCCGGCACGCCTTCATCTTCATTCCCAATACGGATTTTATTCCGGCATACCGTGATGACTATTTCTGCTTCGAGCCGATGTCGCACATCGCCAATGGCCATAACCTCCCGGATCTGGGAGGCTTGACGATCCTGCAGCCGGGGGAAACCCTTGCAGCATCCATCCGCCTGCAGCCGCGAACATACCCGCAATAAAGCGGACCTGCTTATCGGCCCGATTTGCGGAACAAGCTCAAAGAGGAACATCGAATGCCAAACCGCCTTTCTGGAAAACGGATCTTCATTACCGGGGCCGCGCAAGGAATCGGACTGGCAATTGCCGAGGCCTATGTCGCCGAGGGCGCCGGCATCTTTCTGATCGACCAAGACGCGGCTCTCCTGGAACAGGCCGCCTGCAAGCTGAAAGGACAAGGCGCCGATGTCGGTCACCGATCCGCTGACATCACGGACGCTGCCGCCATGCATGCCGCGGTCGCTCAGGCTGGTGAAGAAATCGGCGGTATCAATGCACTGGTCAACAACGCCGGCGTCAACGTCTTTGCCGAACCGCTGCAGTTGGTCGACGACGACTGGCAGCGCTGCTTCGACATCAATCTTAAGGGCGCCTGGAACTGCTGCCGCGCCGTTCTACCAGAGATGATCGCCAACGGTGGCGGCGTTATTCTCAATATCGCCTCGACCCATGCTTTCACAGTCATTCCACACACGTTTCCCTATCCGCTTGCCAAGCACGCGCTCCTCGGCATGACCAAATCGCTCGGGATCGAATATGCATCGAAGAATGTTCGGGTTAACGCCCTGGCGCCGGGCTATGTCGCGACGCAGAAAGTCATCGACTACTGGAACGGTTTTGCCGATCCGGAGCAGGCAAAAGCGGAGACGATGAAACTACATCCAGGTGGCCGCATTGCAACGCCGCAGGAAATCGCCTTGGCTGCGGTCTTCATGATCTCGGACGAATGCCCCTTCATGAACGCCACCTGCCTGACGGTCGATGGCGGTCTAAGCGTATTGCAGCATCAATGATCGCGATCAACATCAAGGACGCATGCAGCAGGGAGCCCGGTGATCATGACGGAAGCCGTCTTGGGACCGGGATGGCGGATCGCGGGCTCATGGGTTTCGACAGCGTCCGAAATCCAGTACGAGCAGTTGAACACCGCCAAGCCTCCTAGTCGTCACCGAGTGAAGTCGGGGCGCGGCTCAGTCGCGCAAGCTGCTTACGGCGATGATTTTCAGGACATCGCCTGTGGCGTTGAGCAGAAGGCTCATCAAAACTCCTCCCAATTCTCCTGCTTGAGAGCGGCATTGCCGTTGAAGGCGCTGGCGAGCTTGCGGCCAAGAGCCTTGACCGGGGACGTGACGGCCCTGTCCGCGGGCATCGCCGGACGAACAGGGACTGCTGCCTGCCGTGCGCCACCAGATAGTTTGAACATCGCCAGAAGCTCGTTGAGCGAGGTGACCTCCCGCGACAGGCTGTGGGTGGCCGCTGTGGTCTCTTCCACCATCGCGGCGTTCTTCTGCGTGTCCTGGTCCATCTGATTGACGGCGGTGTTGATCTGCTGCAGCCCGGAGGACTGCTCCTGCGCGGCTTCAACAATCGCGCCAACATGGCGGTTGATCTCCTGCACCTCAGAGACGATGGCTTCCAGTGCTCGGCCCGTATCGCCGACGAGCTGCACACCCTCGCGAACCTGCCCGCTCGACATGCCGATGAGCGCCTTGATCTCCTTGGCGGCATTGGCGGAGCGCTGTGCCAGTTCCCGAACTTCCTGAGCAACGACGGCAAAGCCCTTGCCGGCATCACCTGCACGGGCCGCTTCGACTCCCGCATTCAGCGCAAGCAGGTTGGTCTGGAAAGCGATTTCGTCGATCACGCCGATAATGTTGGTGATCTCGACGGAAGACTTCTCGATGGCCTCCATGGCCGACACAGCGCGACGGACGATCTCGCCTGATTGTTCGGCACCCGCCCTGGTCCGACTGACGAGCTGGCCCGCCTCCTGCGCACGGTTGGTCGAATTCTTCACCGTGGCGGTAATTTCCTCCAGGGCCGCGGCGGTCTCCTCTACGGCTGCCGCCTGCTGTTCGGTACGCTTGGCCAGATCGTTGGCGGCGGTTTTGATTTCGTTGGCACCGGCCTCGATGCCACGCGCATTCTCGGCAACCTGCGTCAGAGCTGCTTGCAGCCTCTCGGCGGAATTGTTGAAGTCGTGGCGCACCGTGTCCAGCGTGTCGGTAAATGGCTGGCTGATGCGATAGGTGACATCGCCATCTGAAAGCTGCGACAAGCCTGCGGCAAGGCTGTCGACGGCGAACTTCACATTCGTCGCGTCTTTCGCTTCCTGCTCCTGACGTGCAATCCGCTCTCTCTCCGACAGGCTGCGGTTGGCCTCGGCTTCCTCTTCCAGACGGATGCGCTCGATAGCACTGTCACGGAAGACTGCGACCGCTTGCGCCATCTGGCCGAGTTCGTCGTTGCGGCCAAGGCCGGCGATTTCCGCCTGCGTCTCGCCGTCGGCGAGTGCCGCCATGCGACGGCGAAGCGCCTCGATCGGTGCGGTGATGCCGGTCGACACGACCCACAAGATGAGTGCCAAAACGATGACGATCACAAGGCCGAGGCCGACCAGGCTATAGAGGACGGTCGCATTGGTACGGTCGACGAGGTTGTCGCTGCCATCGTTGACAGTCTTGATCAATTGCTCATTGCCTGCCGTTACCTGCGCCGCAACCTGCGTGACACTCGCGTCTATCTGCGCCGACAAGGCAAGGGCGCGCGTCCTGTCGGTTTCCGTCTCCAACGCCTGAACGATCTTGCCGATCGCGGTCACACCATCCAGAATCTGTTTGACGGGTTCTGCGCGTGATGGGACAAGTTGCGCCGTCTGAGTGAGACGATCGGTGATCTGCTGGACCTGACCGTCATAGGCCGCAATCGCGGCTTTGCGTTCATCCGAGCCAGCGTCGCTGATTGCCATGATCTTCGCTTTGTAGCCGATCTGGAAGATGTTGGATGTGGCGCGAGCATTCAGAATACCCGCCATGCCTTCGTTGTTGATGAATCGGTCATAGTCGCTGCCGACCGATTTGAACGCCGTTGCCATGTAGCCCATTCCGGCGGCGGCCAAGAGGCTCAAGCCCAGAACCGGGGCGACTATCTTCGTACGAATTTTCAGATTTGCGAGCAATGACATGTAAATCTCATCAAGAATCGGTCCTTGGCCCGTCCGAGTGGGAGAGCATCGGAACACCAGGGACGTGGAACATTCACGGTGGGGATGGCGTCCATGCATTGGACAATGACGAAAGGGTTACATTCCCTTCCCGCGCTGTTTGTTCGTCGTCTTTTGGACTGACGCTGCCTTTGCGCACCATGCGGCATGAAACCACCAGCGTCATGCTGTGTAAGCTCGATCTACCAGAGCTGCCAGACCATCCCGACTGCCGGCAGCAATAGGTAAAGCGGCACGCCCGGAGGCTTCCTATGGCATAACTGGTTAACGTTTCCTGCGGGACGCGTGCCTATTCTGTACCGGTTCGAATTTAGGGTACGCCCCCGTCAAGCGGCACTCCTGTTGACTATTGAGAGGACATCAGATGCTCAAACGCCATGATCACGGACGGGTGGACGCGATCGGATTTTGTGGGCTTGCCGAAATTCGGGGCTTCGATGCAGTTCAAGCCCTCATTGCCGCCGCAGCGAAAGCACATTCGGCTCTTGATTTCCGCTGAGAGCTGGCCACGACGGTCAGTCGCTCTGGCGCCGCCTAACGCGCATAGCTGCTCTTGAAAGGATAGGAACCGTGGTCTCGCCCCTCCGATAGGCTAAGATATTGATCGTCCCTTGACTGGATGCGACGGTGACGTCGTGAAGCATAAGCCCCACTAAGGATCAGAATATCCATATGGCCGCAGCGCGGCGCTAGCGCTGTCGTCCCAATCACTTCTCGTTTAGATGATGGTATTTGCTTCTGACACGCTCATTGCCGCAGAAGAGCATCCCATGAATACGCACGGCGTCTCGCTTGAGAATTGGACGATACCAAACTGGCGCAAGCATTTGGCTACACCCGTCCTCGGTCGCCCATCATGTGTTCAAGGTCGCAGTAGCTGACACCATGTCGGCGGTACCTACCGACTGCCAAAAGAATAATCTCATCCTGAAATGCTGGCTCTTGAAGTCAGGTATCAAAAGCTTCGCTGAAAATTGCCAAAGCTCTTTCCGGCATCAGTGGAATCGTTGGAACAGCACCGTGCCAATCACCGCTCCACAGAGGACCGACCCTGCAGGCGTCGTCTGACCATCTGTGAACATGCATCGATGATGACCACTGTTACAAAGATGAGCAGCAGGATGAAGGCCACCTGATCCCACGCCAGTATCTTGATCCGGCGCGATATTTCGAGCCCGATGCCGCCGGCGCCAACGATGCCTATCACGGTGGCCGAACGAGTGTTGGACTCAAAGAAATAGAGCGCTTGCGAGACGAAAAGCGGCAGCACCTGCGGCAGGATCGCGAAGCGGCCAATCAAGAGCGCAGAGGCGCCGGTGGCTTTCACGCCTTCGATCTCCTGCCTGCGCGCCGTTTCTATGGCCTCTGCGTAGAGCTTGGCCAAAGAGCCGATATCAGAGAGCGCTATCGCCAGCACGCCGACCATCGGGCCCATGCCGAATGCGCGCACCAGAATGACGGCCCAGATCAACTGATCTATGCCGCGCAAGCAGTCGAACAGGCGACGGAATCCGAAGCGCAACGGCGCGAAGAACACCACGTTTCGCGCACCGAAGAATGACAGCGGCACGGC
>NZ_JAELTU010000010.1 GCF_016429015.1 Rhizobium sp. ASV20 | reverse complement strand
AAATAAGAAGTGATACAGCGCCGTCATGGCAAACTGCAGGCGCGATAGCGCCACGATATCGAGTTCCATAGTCTTTCTCCCACCCCCTACGGTGTGTCTGACAGGAATGCGGCGCCATTCGACGCGCCGCAGGCATGGTGTTTACCCCTAGTCCGGCCGAAGCCGGTCGAGGAGCATTTCGAATTCCATGGTGCCGCGGACTGCGCTTGCGGCGATGCGACCGCCGTCCAGCAGCACGATCCGGTCGGCCAAAGCGGCTTCCCGGCGAATATGCGTCGCAATGACGAGGCTGCGTCCAACGGTAACGGACGTCAGCCCGTCGAGCACAGCGCCGGCCGTCTTCGCATCGAGGCCTTCCGTCGGTTCATCGAGCAGCCAGAGCGGCGCGTCGCGCAACAAAAGCCTTGCGAGTGCCAGTCGGCGCAACTGGCCGCCGGACAGGCCAGTGCCTCCTTCGCCAAGCCGCGTGGAAAGACGGTGCGGCAAGGCCTCAATGTCCAGAAGCAGCCCTGCAGCCGTGAGTACCTCGCGCAGCCGATTGTCATCCGCATCCGGAGCCGCCAGCTGCAGGTTGCCGCGCACCGTGTCCTGAAACAGCTCGCTGCGCTGCGTCAGCCTTGCGGACGGCAGACATGCAGCCGATCCTTCGCTTGCCACGATCTCACCTGCAAGCAGCGCCAGCAAAGTAGACTTCCCGACGCCGCTTGGGCCGACTACGGCCAGCTTTTCTCCAGCAGCCAGTGACAGAGAAAGATTTTGCAGAACCGGCTGTGCCTTTTCCTCATGTCCCGCGAAGACTTTCGCGAGCTGAAAGGCGTAGCCGACCTCTGGTCTTGCCATAGCTTGCGCTGCTGTTTCGGGCTTGAGCCGGGGCGCGATGCGCCTGGCTGCCAGCAGCGTTCGTCCAAGTTCTAGAACACCGCGGCGCATGGCAGCGAAAGGCTCCGTGGCGGCGAAGGCAATGAGCAATGCGAAGGCCGCCGCAGGCGCGCCGACCATCCCCTGTTTGGCGAGCAAGGCAACCGTCAGCAGGGTCGCGGTCAGCAGCAATGTGGATGCAAGCGAGAAGCCGGCAGCGACAGCACTGTCTATCCGGTTCAGGGCATCGTCCGCTTTCGCAAGACGCTTATCAGCTTCGGCAACGGCAATCTGCTGAGCCTGCAACTGCCCAACCATTGCCAGCTCCGTTTGGCCGGCGACAAGATCGATGCTTCGGGCTCGCAGCGCTTCCATCGCGTGAGCGCGGCGGCGTCCCGGCTTCAAAGCCATACGTCCGCCGACGACCGAAAGGCCGAGACAGACGATGACGAGCCACAGACCGGCAAGGCCTCCCAGCGCCGGGTCGATGAAACAGAGCGCGATCGTCACCGCGCAAGCGGCAAGTAGGGCGACAGCGGCCGGCACCAGTACGCGCAGATAGAGGGAATCGAGCGCGTCGACGTCGTTCGTCAACCGAAACAGCAGCGTTGCCGGGCGGCGGATCAACATGGCCGCGGCTGCGGGCTCCGCCCAACCGCGAAACAGCCGTTCGCGCAGCGCCGCAAGTACCTTGAGCGTTGCGTCATGCGTGACGAGCCGCTCGCCGTAACGCGTCGCCGTTCGGCCGATTGCCAGCAGGCGAATGCCCGCCGAAGGCATAAAGACGTCGAAAATTGTGGCACCTGCAACCGTCAAGCCGGCAAAGGCAGAGGCGGTGATGAACCAGCCTGAGAGGCCGAGCAAGCCGCCGCCGGCAAGCATCGCCAAGGTGGAAAGGCCGGCACCCAATGCAAGGCTCGTACCGCGCTCGTTCCAGAACAGTTTGACGACAGGCAAAAGCGTCTTGAAGGCACCAGTCATGCTGCAACCCCTAGCGATTGCGTATCCAGGCGAACAATCCGGTCCAGACGTCCGGCCAACACCGGATCATGCGTTGCCACGATCAAAATGCGCCCGTTGGCGAGTGAGAGCAGCGCATCCGTGACGGCAGTGGCCGTTTCCGCGTCGAGATGCGCGGTCGGTTCATCGGCAAGGATAATATCCGCACGCTCATCGACCATCATGCGCGCCAGTGCCAGCCGCAGCGCCTCGCCACCGGAAAGACCGAGACCACCTTCCCCGACCGCTGCCACACGTTCCGGCGTGAAGACCTTATCGAGAGCAACATCATCAAGTGCGCGCGTAACTGTCGCGCCATCGATGCCGTTGCGCCCAAGCGCCACGTTGCGGATGACGCTCCCGGCAAAAACATGCGGTGATTGACCGATCCACGCCATGCGGCGGCGTAGGCTATCGGCGGTATCATGCCGCAGCGGTATGCCGGCGATGCGCACCACGCCGGCCTCGGGCCGTGCAAGGCCAGCCATCAGGGACAGTATCGTGGTCTTGCCAGAGCCGCTGGCGCCCCAAAGCGCCACATGCTCTCCGGGAGCGACCGACAGCTCGAGGTGATCGATAACGGCTTTGCGCTCAGGGGTGTGGCGAAAGACCAACCCTTCGATCTCGATCGATGCCAGGCCAACGGATGAGACCGGCTTCGCATCGTTGCCGCCAAGAATGGTTTGCTGCGATGCCGCCAGTTCCTTCAATGCCGCAAGCGCCGCTTCGCCACCCGCACGATCATGCCAGACGGCCGACAATTCGCGCAGCGGCTCGAAGAAGGCCGGAGCCAGCAGGAGGATGAAGAGCCCTTGAGTGAGCGTCAACGGGCCCTCCCAGGTGCCGACATCGATGGATCCCAGCAGACTGAAACCGACATAGACTGCGGTGGCGGCCACACCGAGCGCGGCGAAGAATTCGAGCACGGCTGAAGACAGAAAGGCGATCCTCAGTACGGTCATGGTGCGAATCCGCAACGAGTCCGCATCCCTCCGTAGCCGCAGAGCCGTCGCATCGACCGCATCGAGTGCGCGGATGGTTGCAAGGCCGCGGAGCCGGTCGAGCAGAAAGGCGTTGATACCGCCCGTCTCGGCAAGCTGTTTTTCGCTGGCTGCCTTGGCGCGCCATCCGATCAACGCCATGAAGATCGGAATAAGCGGCGCGCAGAAAGTCAGGACGAGGGCCGCAACCCAGGAAATAGGCAGAATGCACACCAGCATGACCAGAGGCACGACGGTTGCTTTCATCCGGGCAGGTCGAAAGCGCGCAAGATAGGGAACAATGGCCTCGGCCTGCTCGCCCAGGACACTCGCCGCCATACCGGATGCAGGCCTGCCGCTATCGAGCGGCGAGCGCTGTGCCAGCGCCGCTGTCGCAGCCGCCCGATGCACGCTCAGCTCCTGCCGGGCAGCGCGAAAGGCCAGTCGACCGCCCGCCGCATCCAGCAACGCCCGCAAAATACCAAGGCCCACGACAATCAAAGCCGGGCCACTCACGCCTGCAACGCCGCCACCCTGGCTGATCGCGCCCACGCCGATCGCCAGCATCGCAGCCTGGCCGATCCACAACAGCGAGGAAAGACAGAGAATAGCCGGTGCAAGACCTGTGGCACCGCGACGGCCAGTGGACCGATGAGACCGAATCTGAAGAACAGGAGCGCCTTCCGAGGCGCTCGTTCCGTGAACTTCCTGTCTCTTCATTATCCCGTCGCTGGCGGAGGAAGCACTCACGTTGGCCGGTCCTTTCCCGTCTGTGTCACCAAGGAAGGCCCGCCGATGGAATAAGAGCGAATGATCTGCATGGCAGATACATCCATCTTTCGTCGAACCCAGAACACGCTTGCGGCAATCGACAATATCGGAGCGCTAATATGACCGGCTTTTCACCACTTGTCAGCGACAAGAATAGCACAATCCGTCTCGCCGAATAGTTGATCTCTCAGCAAGCTGTTCGCGAAATGATTTATGCGTATTGTGCACTGCGCAAAAGCGCGCAGGATGTCGCAGGGCGTCTTTGAGGCTATGGCAGATTGACGCAGAACAATTCAATTCGGCTCCAACATGCTGATTTTTTTCATCTAATGATGTCGATCGGACAAATCGCTCGCCGGCCAAACAATGTTGCGATGCAGCATTTCCCCTATACCGACAGGCTTCAGCGTCGTCCGTTTGTGAATTGATCGAGCGTTTCCGCTTGCCGCTTCCTTTTGCTCGGATAGGAGGTGAAATTGACCACCATCGCGACGATGATTGAAGCCGAGCGCGGGATTGGGATCGCCGAATCGCTTGCCCAAGGTCATAATCGTCATGACGACCACCCGTGATGGAAAGCGTATCCGGGTAAATATCGGATGCACAGTGCGCCCGTCATGCCGAAAACAAGGCTTGACGGACAATCGCATTGTCGATGCTCTAAGTAGACATATGCTCTGTCGGCGAATACGACGTGAGATCGGCGACCGAAAACCTGAACTGCTCGTGCATTGAAGCGCGTAAGGAGATTGGAATGTATGACAGGGTTATTTGTGCGATCGGCCTAGGCTCACGCGAGCGCGCCGAGCATTTGCTGCGCACATCTAACACGCTGCTGACGCCTGGCGGGCAGCTGACCGTCGTGCATGTCATTGAACGTTTTCCATCCGCGCGCGAAAATCCGGATGAAAGAACCATTTCCGCTTTCAGCGAAGCGGAAGAAAAGCTCAGTGCGCTATGCAGGCGCCTTGGCATTGATGCCCAGATCGATGTGCGCAACGGCACGGCCTCAAAGACACTCCTTCTCATCGCCAAAGAGAAGAAGGCCGACTTGCTGGTGCTGGCAACACATGCCTCAGATATTTTCGACCGAATTTTCGGCTCGACGACGGAATATGTCATAGAACACGCAGAATGCTCCGTTCTCGTCGATCGCGCCGAAAGGGTGCCTCCTTCGCGCGGCAGCTAAGCGAAACCATGCCTGCCATGCCACCAAAGACCGCTTGCCTTGCAAATCAAGAGTGCCTGATATCGCGCACTGGTATCCAAGATCATCTGAATGACTGAATCCGCCATTACCTGGGGCATCGCCGGACTGACCGCCTTGGGCGTCGTCGCGCGCCCGTTCCGCTGGCCCGAAGCCGTTTGGGCCGTGCTCGGCGCGGCCCTTCTCTTTGCTTTCCAGCTGATCGGTACCGCCGATGTATGGGCAGGCATTTCGAAGGGCTTCGACGTCTATCTGTTCCTCATCGGCATGATGCTCCTGTCGGAGCTCGCGCGCCGCGAGGGATTGTTCGATTGGGTGGCGGCGATAGCGACATCGCACGCCAAAGGCTCACCCCGACGGCTGTTCCTGCTCGTCTATGTGGTCGGCGTGGTGGTGACGGTTTTTCTGTCGAACGACGCAACCGCGGTGGTCCTCACTCCGGCCGTTTACGCCGCTTGCCGGGCGGCGCGGGTCAGAGACCCCATGCCTTACCTGCTGGTCTGCGCGTTCATCGCCAATGCCGCCAGTTTTGTATTACCGATTTCCAACCCGGCCAATCTGGTGATTTTTGCCGGCGGAGAAATGCCGTCCCTCTCCCGCTGGATGGCGACGTTCCTGCTTCCTTCGATCGTCTCGATTGTCGTCACTTTCGCTTGCCTCTACTGGACGCAAAGACAAGCGCTGTCCGAAGACAGCATTGCCTGTGATGTTGAAGAGCCCACTCTGTCGCATAGCGCCAAACTGGCAGGATGGGGACTTTTGATAACGGCGATCATCCTGATCGCAGCATCGGCGATGCATGTGGATCTGGGTATCCCAACCTTCGGCGCCAGCGTCGTCACGACCATCATCGTCCTTGCCCTGACCCGGCAGAGCCCGATCGAAACCATCCGAGGCATCAGCTGGAGCGTGTTGCCCCTTGTCGGCGGGCTGTTCGTCATTGTCGAGGCGGTCAATCACACCGGCCTTACGGCTCTTCTGTCTGATCGACTGGCGGCGCTTGTGTCCCATTCGCAAACGCAGGCGGTGGGAGCTGCCGGACTTTCGGTCGCTATCGTCTCCAACCTCGTCAACAATCTGCCGGCTGGTCTCTTTGCGGGCAGCGCAGTGCAGGCAGCGCATGTTCCGGATACCATAGCCGGGGCCGTGCTTATCGGCGTCGACCTCGGCCCGAACCTCTCCGTCACCGGTTCGCTGGCCACCATCCTGTGGCTCGCCGCACTACGCCGGGAGGGTCTGCATATGGGCGCATGGGCCTTCCTCAAGCTCGGTGTCATCGTAATGTTTCCGGCGCTGATCCTCTCTCTGGCAGCCCTTGTGCTGATATAGCTGGCAAACAACGTCCGCCTTGTAGACGACCGGTCCATTATTTGTTATCGGACGGCCATGGCGACCAGAAAGAAATCCGATCTGACACGCAACCATATCCTTGAGATCGGGCGAGAGCTCGTATTGCGCAAGGGGTTTGGCGGCGTTGGGCTGAAGGAACTGCTCGAACAGAGTGCCGTTCCGAAAGGATCTTTCTATTATTATTTTGCTTCCAAAGAGGCCTTTGGCTGTGCCCTGCTCAAGGAATATTGCGCCGACTACGCACAGCGCCTTGATACGCTTTTCGGCTGGAAGGGAAACGGGCGTCAGCGGTTGATGCACTATTGGAATGCCTGGCTTGCCGACGGCAATGCCGGCAGTCTCGCCGACCGCTGCCTCGTCGTGAAACTTGCCGCCGAAATCTCCGATCTTTCCGAAAGCATGCGCGTGATCCTGCTCGGCGGCGTCGACGATCTCCTGCGGCGCATTGCCACCACGCTGACGGAGGGGCGCGATGACGGCTCCATCTCACCGTCCTGCGTGCCCGAGAAGATGGCCCGTTCACTTTACAGCCTTTGGCTTGGCGCAGCGATCCTCGCCAAACTTGGAAAAGATAAAACTCCGCTCGATCAAGCCATGTTTGCGACCGAGCAAGCCCTTTCCGCCCCCGGCAGCCTTTAAGCAAAGCCAGGACCAGCACATCAAACATGCAAGGAAACCATAATGCGTAGCGCCATTCACGAAGTCTTCGGCGACCCGGCTGCAGTTCTTCGTCTTGCCGAGATGCCTCTGCCGCAACCGGTTGCCGGACAGGTGCGCATTCGCACCATTCTGTCGCCGATCCACAATCACGACCTTTGGACGGTACGAGGCGCCTATGGCTACAAGCCGGTCCTGCCCGCAATCGGCGGCAGCGAGGCGGTGGGCATTGTCGATGCCGTCGGCGCAGGCGTCGATAGTGCATTCATCGGAAAGCGGGTGGTTGCCGCGGGTGTCCACGGGACCTGGGCGGAGCAGTTCATCGCGCCCGCAGCAAGCCTCGTTCCGGTACCCGACGTCATCAGCGACGAAGCTGCAGCACAGCTGATCGCGATGCCGTTCAGCGCCATCGCGCTTCTGGAATTCCTCAATGTCGAAAAGGGCGACTGGATCATCCAGAACGCTGCCAATGGAGCGGTCGGCAAGACGCTGGCGATGCTGGCACATAGTCGCGGCGTGCATGCGATCAATCTCGTTCGCCGCGATGCAGGCGTCGAGGAACTGGCCGCATTCGGCGTCGAGAACGCGGTCTCGACGGCCTCCCCTGATTGGAAGGCCAAGGTTCGCGCCCTGGTCGGCAGCGCCCCGATCCGCGCGGCCGTTGATTCCGTCGGCGGCGTCGCTAGCAACGATCTCGCCGATCTTTTGGGCGAAGATGGTCTGCTCGTGTCTTTCGGAACGGCAGCCGGCAAACCGATGCAGATCGCATCGGGTTCCGTCATCTTCAAGCAGCTCACCATCAAGGGCTTCTGGGGCAGCAAGATCAGCGCCGCCATGACCACCGAGGAGAGGACGCGGCTGATCGGCGAGCTGATCACGCGCGTCGCAGCCGGAGAGGTCAAGCTGCCGGTGGAAGCGGCTTACGACATGACGGAAATCGCGCAGGCGGTGAAGTCGTCGCTGGCACCCGGCAAGGCGGGCAAGGTTCTCCTGAAGCCGTAATCGGCCCAATTCGATACGCGCCCCATTTGGACGCTCAGCGGCGCTTTGAGTGCCGGGGCGCGTATCTTTAAATTTCCCGATCCGGGACACATGTCCGACCGGCAGCGGCGCCACTCTTTAGAGACTGATCAGACTTTTGCGCTATCAAACGCAAATCTGTCTCATGAGTTCGGAGTAACATCGGTGAGCGCCGTCACATTGGAAGAGGTCGACCGTCAACTCCGCAACGGGTTTCGGTTCCTTCGCTTCAAGCCGGCAATAGAAAAGCTCTTCCTGCAGGATTATGCGGCGAACCGAGTGAAATTGGCGCCGATCTGGGCCATCGTCGGTACGCTGATTTACGATCTGGTCTATTTCGGCGACCGCACCATGATGGCGGACGTCTTTTCCCAGCTTGTGCTGGTACGATTCGGAATTTTCACGCCTTTTGCACTGTTCAGCGTAATCGCACTAAGGCGTTGGCCAAGCGCATTGAATTACGACCTTCTGGCAATCTGCGTGGCTGTGCTCGGCGTCTCCCTACCCATGTCCGTCGCCATGCACAGCGGCAGCCCATACCTCTTCGTCTATCAGAACGGCAATGTCGCCGCTTTCCTGTTCTTTGTCATCGCGCTGGCGCCTCGTTTCCCGACGATCCTCCTCGGCCTCGTCCTGATGTGTGCCGTGCAATTCACGACAACGAAACTCAGCGGCGCTTTCGATGATGTCGTCTATACCGGCATCATCACCTTCTATGTCACGCTAACGATCTTCCTCGTGCTCAGCGCCTATTTTACCGAGCACAAGGACCGGCTGAACTTCCTCAACCAGCTTCGCGGCAGCCTGCTGCATGTCCAGTTGGAGCACAAATCGGAGCGAGACGAGCTCACCGGCCTTTTCAATCGTCATTCTCTCGACCGCGTGCGGGCGTCGATCTGGCGAAAAAACGGAGAGATTGCCTCCATCGCCGTCATTATGCTCGATATCGACAGGTTCAAACTCTTCAACGATGTCCATGGGCATGTGGAGGGCGACGCATGTATCCGGGCTGTCTGCCAATGCATTTCACAGGAGGTCGGCGGTAACGGAACTGCATTCCGCTTTGGCGGTGAAGAGATTCTCGTCTTGCTGCCCGAGACCAATTGCGAGGTGGCTTCGGCTATCGCGGAAAGAACGCGCCGCTCCATCGAAGCCCTTGGGATCCAGCATCGCGGGCTGGGCGATGGGCATGTGACGGCCAGCCTCGGCGTGACGTGCGGCAGGACCTCGCAGGAAACGCTCGAGGATCTCCTGAAAACCGCCGACGCTGCTCTCTACGAGGCAAAACGAGGCGGCAGAAACATGGTCACCGTGGCTCGCGCGTCGGCAACGCCGCTGCAATAACGAAGATAAGATCAAAAATTGCTCAGCGATTCAGTCTCTTATCTCCATTTTCTGAAGTCGGCCTGAAAAAACTGCAAAAACGCTCTTGTTCCTCTAGTAGCTAGAGGATGTAGCAATGGTTCCAATACGCAAATTGGAACCTCGCTATGACTTCGACAATACAACAGAGCCGCTATCGCGTGGAGGGCATGGATTGCGCTTCCTGCGCCTCGAAAATCGATACAGCCGTTCGCCGCCTGCAGGGGGTCGAAGACGTCTCCGTCTCGGTTACGGCAGGGACGATGACGGTCAAGCATCAGGGCGACGAGGCCCTTGCACCAGCCATCGCGAAGCGCGTTTCGGGATTGGGCTACAAAGTCATTCCGCTGCCGTCTAACAACACGCAGGTCGCCAAGGCAGAGGTTGACACGCATGCCTGTGGCTGCGGCCACGATCATCACGACCATTCGTCACATGACCACGATCATGAGGGACACGACCATAGCCACGGGCATGATCACGACCATGACCATGATCATGGCGCGCACGGACACGATCATGCCGGGCACAGCCACGAGGCGGAGGGCGAAGCTATCGCCGGCCTCCATGGCCATGATCATGGACCAACCAGCGGACCATGGTGGAAATCAGCGAAGGGTCGCCTGACCATCGCCAGCGGCGTAGCCGTTGCCGCCGCCTGGGCCATCGGCAAGATGGTCCCTGAACTCGACGCATGGATCTTCACCGCCGCCATGCTGGTCGGTCTCATTCCGATTGCCCGGCGCGCATTCATGGCCGCAATAGCCGGAACGCCGTTCTCGATCGAAATGCTGATGACGATTGCCGCAGTCGGCGCGGTCATCATTGGCGCCAGCGAGGAAGCAGCAGCCGTCGTCTTCCTCTTCCTGATCGGCGAGCTGTTGGAGGGCGTTGCCGCCAGCAAGGCGCGAGCCAGCATTCAATCGCTGACCGACCTGGTTCCTAAGACCGCACTTGTCGAAGAAAACGGCAAGATCAGCGAGCTACCGGCCGAAGACCTGCCGGTCGGCGCCATCATTCTGGTGCGTCCCGGTGATCGCATTTCCGCCGACGGCGTGATCGTATCGGGCGAAAGCTCGATCGACGAGGCGCCCGTTACCGGCGAAAGCACTCCGGTGCGCAAGGGTGCGGATGCCACGGTCTTTGCCGGAACAGTCAATGGCGATGCCGTCCTGCGCGTCCGTGTCACGGCCGCTGCAGCCGACAACACCATTGCACGCGTTGTCAAGCTTGTGGAGGAGGCACAGGAATCGAAGGCGCCGACCGAGCGCTTTATCGACCGCTTCTCGCGTTATTATACGCCTGGTGTCGTGGTGGTCGGCGCACTCGTCGCCATCATTCCTCCGCTGCTTCTGGGCGGCCCCTGGGGCGAATGGGTCTATAAGGGTCTTGCCATCCTGCTGATCGGTTGCCCCTGCGCGCTGGTCATTTCGACGCCGGCGGCGATCGCAGCATCCCTGTCATCGGGCGCGAGACGCGGCCTGCTGCTCAAGGGCGGAGCCGTGCTGGAAAACATCGGCAAGGTGACGGCCGTCGCTTTCGACAAGACCGGGACCCTGACGGAAGGCAAACCAAAGGTCACTGACCTTATCGGACTTGGCATGAGCGAAACCGAGGTACTTCGACTGGCAGCCGCGCTCGAAACCGGATCCAGCCATCCGCTCGCCCAGGCAATCCTCGGCCGCGCATCAGCGGATGGAATCGAAATCCCATCGATCTTCGATGCGAAGGCGATCGGCGGCAAGGGCGTGAACGGCACGGTTGACGGTCTTGACGTCTTCCTCGGCTCGCCACAAGCGGTTGCCGACAAGGTTTCGCTTGCGCCGGAGCAATCTGCACGGATTGCCGCCCTCAATGACGAGGGAAAGACGGTCTCCGTTCTTCTGGCCAAGGGAAGCGTCGCCGGCTTGCTGGCGATGCGCGATGAGCCCCGCGCCGATACTGCAGCTGGCCTGAAGGCTCTGACGGATGCCGGCATCAAGACGATCATGCTGACCGGCGACAACAAGCGCACCGCGCAAGCCATCGGCAAGACGCTCGGCATCGAGGTCCGTGCTGAACTGCTGCCCGAAGACAAGCAGCGCATCGTCGGAGAGCTGAAGCGCCAGGGCCTTCGCGTCGCCAAGGTCGGCGACGGCATCAACGATGCGCCGGCACTGGCCGCAGCCGATGTCGGGATTGCCATGGGCGGCGGAACCGACGTGGCGCTCGAAACCGCGGATGCCGCGGTGTTGCATGGCCGCGTCGGCGACGTCAGTGAAATGATCGAACTTTCGAAGCGGACGATGAGCAATATCGGCCAGAACATCACCATCGCGCTCGGCCTGAAGGGTGTGTTTCTGGTCACCACGATCATCGGCATCACAGGCCTCTGGCCCGCGATCCTCGCCGATACGGGAGCAACTGTGCTCGTTACCATGAATGCTCTGCGCCTGCTCGGTGGCAAGCGCAAACCCGTAACCGCCTAGACCTATCGAAAACGAAGCATGGGCGCCGATTACCTTCGGCGCCCATTTGCGTGTCGCGACGCATATAGCCTTGCAGCACGCGGCGCGGCTCAGGACTTCCGCACAGCAAGATAGCGGCGCGGCGACAGGCCGAACGCTTTCCTGAACATCGCGATGAAGCTGCTCGCGCTCGCATAGCCCAGATTGTCGGCAACCTCGACGATCGAGCGTCCGGCAGTCAGATCTTCCAGCGCAAGCAGCAACCGCGCCTGCTGCCGCCAATTGGCGAAGGACATACCGGTTTCCGTGTGAAACAACCGCCGCGCCGAGCGCTCGGAGATGCCGGCCTGCTGCGCCAATGCATGGAAAGTTTCCTCGCTGGCTGGATCCTTAAGCACGGCTTCGGCGATGCGAAGAACGCGTCGCTCCGCCGGCATCGGCAGGTGCAGGCTTTCAGTCGGTGCCGCGCGAACTTCGTCCAGCAAAACAGCAGCGAGTCGACGTTGCGGCGGCGAAAGCCTTTCTTCCCAATGCCATGTCGCTGCTCTTTGCACCAGCGCGCGCAATACATCGCTGATGCTCAGGACGCAGGGGCTCGTGGGTAGGCTGGCGCTGGCAAGCGGTGTCAACAGGATACCCCATCCGCTCAGCACGCCATTGACGCTCGCCTTGTGCATCATACCCGGCGGGATCCAGCCCGCGCGCCTCGGAGGCAACAGCCATGAGCCCGCAGGCGTACGCATATGCACAAGGCCGCTTTCGATACAGAAAAGCTGACCACGCACATGGGAGTGCCAGTCATATTCAAAGGTCCCCAAGCGAAAGGCGCTGCCTGGTTCATCCGATCCCCAGAAGGCGACAAGGGGTAGACCGTCAGCCCGATTGCCAATGTCTTCCAGATCCATGTTCGTTTGGCCGTTTTGCAACATTTATCGTCCGAATGTCGTTATCACGTCCGGATGGCTCTGCGCTATCGTCCTGCTTGTTCTTAAGATTGAAAGCAGAACGGAATCGAACAACTCATGCAGGATTTTCATGTCGTCATCATCGGCGCAGGCCTCGGGGGCCTGTGCCTTGCACAGGGATTGAAGCGCGCTGGTATCAGTTTTGACGTTTACGAGCGCGATGCAGCCCCCGATAGCCGGCTTCAGGGCTATCGCATCCGGATAGACGCAGAAGGACAGAAGGCGCTGGCAGCCTGCCTCCCGCAGGAACTCTTCGCCCTCTTTCGCGCAACGGCCTCCATCGGCGGCTCCGCCGGCCGTTTCGTGACACCTCAGCTGATCCCCATCGAAGGACGCACGCCAGCCAGCTGGGATATCGGCGAAGACGACGATACCGGCGACTTGAGCGTCAATCGCCAGACCCTTCGTGAAATCCTGCTGGCGGGGATAGAGGAACACGTCCATTTCGGACATGAACTGAGATGCTATCGTGGGTTTGAAGACGGTTCAGTCTCGATCTCCTTCGAGGGTCTGCCGCCAGTATCCTGCGACCTCCTCGTGGGCGCGGATGGCGTGAATTCACAGGTACGCAGGCAACTCGCGCCCTATGCCGAGCCGAGAGACACCGGATCGCTATGCATCTACGGCAAGATGGAGCTGCCACTGTTGGGCGATTGCGATCTCCTGGGCGACGGCACCACCGTGGTTTTTGCGGATGGCTGCACGGCAATCTTCGATCTGATGCGTTTCGATAGCGACTTCTCCGCGCTCGCCTCGCGCTTCGCACCCGGCTGCAGCCTCACGCCGATGGCGGACTACCTTTATTGGGCGCTGATCGGGCCTCGGCAGCGACTGGGCCTGGAGAAATACGATCATGTCCAGGATCTGCCGGCCTTGCTCACGAACGGCATGCGCGGCTGGCATCCGGGTATCCGACAGGTCATCAGCCGAAGCAATCCTGCGGCGGTCGCAGCGCTGCCCATTCGCAGCGGACGCCCCGACGCCCTATGGCCGTTCGGTACGGTGACGCTTCTGGGAGACGCAATCCATGCCATGAGCCCCGCGGGCGGTCTCGGTGCCAACACGACGCTCGAAGATGCACGCGTCCTTGCGGAAACAATTTCCAATGCTCTTTCGAAAGCCAGGCCAGCCAGCGTAGCGATGCTCGACTATGAGGCGGACATGCGCGATCGGGCCACCCGCGCGATCGGCGCATCCGAGCGCGGTGCCGCAATGCTATTCGAAAATCTCGTATGAGGGACAACGCTATGACTATCGACGCAACCACATTCACCTTCCACGACATCTCCGAATGGCCGATCATCCGTCAGAGCGCTCAATCCGTGCGACCGGGTTATGCTGCACAATGGGAGCGGGAGATGGATTCCCTGCTCGCCCTTTCCATGCCGTTCGTCGTAATCATGGAAGGCGACCAGCCAGCCGAAGATCACGAAGACCGCAAGGCGCGCGGCATCTGGCTGAAGAAAAACAAGACGGCTCTCGCCGCGACCTGCAAGGCGGTCATCGGCATCGAGGCCAGCGCTATCAAGCGCGCTGCGATACAAGTCCAGATGAGCCTTGCAACCAAGGCCTTCGGCACAAGAATGGAAATAGTCGCCTCGAACACGGACGCTTTCGCGCTTGCCGAACAAATCCTTTCTGGTCGCGAAAGTGGGCCTGCGAGCTGAAAACGCCATATGCCGCAGGCGCGCTGGACCGTCGCAATCGTCCTCTACCGATTGCGACGCCTTGCTTTCTTGGTCTGCAGAAAAAACAAGTGCATAAAACTCAAGAATAAGTATAGCAATCAATGCCCATCTCTTGCTAGGAGGGAGATGCTATGATTGACGATCCCTGCGTGGGTCGAATGCGACGACAAGACGAAGGATCGTAAATGATGACGATGACTGCTTCCGAAGTGCGCAGTGCTGCGCCAATCGGCGTATCGGCAACATCAGGCGAAGCGCTCTTCGAACTCGATGCGGTCTCCTTTGCAGTATCGGATCGTACGCTTCTCCAGCCGCTCACGCTTACGCTCGCGCCGCGGCAGATCGTCGGTCTCATCGGCCACAACGGCTCCGGAAAATCGACGCTGCTGAAGCTGTTGGCGCGACAGCAATCGCCGGCGGGCGGCACCATCCGCTTCGAAGGCAAGCCTCTGTCGAGTTGGGGAGACCGGCCGTTTGCCCGCAAGGTCGCTTATCTGCCGCAAGCGACGCCTGCTGCAGCCGGAATGCTGGTGCGCGAACTCGTGGCGCTCGGGCGTTATCCCTGGCACGGCGCGCTCGGCCGCTTCGGCCAGACGGATCGCGAGAAAGTCGAGGAAGCCATGCGGCTTACCGATGTCGCCGGCATGGCGGATCGCCTCGTCGACACGCTTTCCGGTGGTGAGCGTCAACGCTGCTGGCTAGCTATGCTCGTAGCCCAGGATGCCGAATGCCTGCTGCTCGACGAGCCGACGTCGGCTCTCGACGTCGGGCATCAGATCGAGGTTCTATCGCTGGTTCAGAGTCTCAGCCATGCCAAGGGCCTTGGCGTCGTCGTCGTGCTGCACGATGTCAACATGGCGGCGCGCTTCTGCGACCACATCATTGCCCTGCATTCAGGCCGGATCATCGCCAACGGCTCGCCGGACGACATCCTGACCACGGAGGCGCTACGCGCCATCTACGGGTTGGACATGCATATCATCCAACATCCGTCCTCGGGCCATCCCGTCGCGATCCCGAGCTGAGTGGTCGTCAGCTGACAGAAAAGAGCGGATCGGTGCAGGTCTCTGCCGATCCGCCCTCATTACCAGTATCCTTGTTTTCAGGATGCCGTGCGGCGCAGGACGGGAGCGGTCCGCCACCCCAAATGCGGCGCTATATGCGTCATGAAATCATGCAGGATCTGCCTATATTCCTCGTCGTGAAACTCGTAGGGCAGCTCCAACCGAAATTCGCTGACATAGGGCAGGATCGGATCGGCGTGCAGCCGCTCCAGGATTTCTGCTGACGTACCGACGAGATCGCGGGCAAAGAGCGTTCGCCGTTCACCCTGCGGCGAGAGTGTGCGCTCATAGCGACCGGCGGCATAGTCCGTATAGCGCTTGCGCGTGACGGCATCGGCGCTGTCGAAGGGAACGATGACACGACCGAGCGCTACCCGTCTCGTGTCACCGCCGGAAGCGCGATAGGTTTCAAGCTGCCGCGATTGCGCAACGAAGAAATCATTCGTCTCCTCGCCGGTCGTAACATTGCCGATCAGGAGATTGAAACCGTTGCGGCCGGCCCAGGCGGCCGAACGCAACGACCCGCCGCCATACCAGATGCGATCGATCAAACCCTTCGCATAGGGCTGGAGACGCGGACGCTGCGGACCGAACGGGGTCTTGATGACCGTATCCTGATCGCCGACATAGGTGCCCCGCAGATTGTCGGCAAAGCGCAGCACTCGTTGATGGGAGAAATCGTGATTTTCCCAATCGCCATCGAAGGCGAGCGGACCGATCAGGTCGGCGTGCAGCGGACGTCCGGCACTCAAGCCGACATTCAGCCGTCCCTTTGACAGGACGTCGACCGTGGCAAGATCTTCCGCGAGGCGGTAAGGGCTTTCGTAGCCGATCGGAATGACGGCAGTTCCAAGCTCGATATGACGTGTGCGCTGCGTCGCGGCTGCGAGAAAGGCGCTGGCTGAGGAGATGCCGGGTTCAAGATGACGCTGCCGAACCCAGGCGCTGTCGAACCCTTTCTGTTCGCCGAACTCCAGAAGCTGCAGGGTCTGTTCAAGGCCGGCCAACGGATCCGCGTCGGGATAGTTGCCGGGCGTCAGAAAGCCGATATGGCTGATCGATGGGGCGGGATGGGTCATCGCGCTATCTCCTCAAAATTTAGGCAGGCCGGGCGGATTGGTTTCCGATTTTGGCAGAGCTTCCTCTGCCAGATGCCAATGATCGAGGATCCTGGCATAGGTGCCGTCCTTGATCAGTCCGTTCGTGGCGGCGGTGAGCGCGCTTGCGAGACCGCTACCCTTCCGGGTGGCGATCGCGACATCGGAACGATCCGGCCAACCGGCGCTCAATGTGCCTACCCCCTTGATGTCCTTGTCGCGTGCGGCGATGTAGACGAGCTGGGCGTGCGGCTGCACGATGACGTCGGCTCGCTCAGAGCGAAGTGCAAGCAGGCTCGCAGCGTCGTCGTCATAATATTGCAGCTCGATTGGCTTCAGACCGGCCTTCGCATCCTCATCGCTCCACTTCACCAGAATTCGCTCCTGGTTCGTGCCTGCACCGACGATGATCCTCAGACCGGCCGCATCCTTGGGCTCTTTGATGGAAGCGATCTTGCTCTTGCCTGTGACGAAGAAGCCGTGGAGACCCTGCCGATAGGTGGAGAAATCGAACTTCTCCTTGCGCTGTTCGGTGACGCCGACATTGGAGATGACGGCATCGTATTTGCCTGATGTCAAACCGAGCGGCCAGTCGGCCCAGGCGACGGGAACGAGTTCCAGCTTCAATCCCAGCGCATCGGCAACGGCCGAGGCATAGTCGGGGTCGGCACCGACCACGGTCTGCGCATCCGTTGCGTAAGTGGCCAGCGGCGGCCCGCCGGGAGCGACGGCCACTGTGAATTTGCCCGGCGTCACAAACTTGAAGCCCTTGGCTATGGAGGCGATCGCCGCTTCGTTCTTGACTGCGTGAACACGTCCCGGCTGTTCAGGACTTAGGTCGAATTCATCAGCTGCCTTTGCCGAGCCAAAGCCGATCAGGGCGGTTGCCGCGACGGCAGCGAGCATGGTTCTGAAGGTAGGAAGGAAAGTCACGGAAACTGTATCTCCATATCGGAAGGATGGGAGCGGACCGGTGCGGGCCCCACCAGCGCCGATCCGCTCGGCCAACATTACGAACCGCTCTTCGGCAGGCCCGCAGGGTTGGTCTTGGATTGATCGACCGCTTCGGCGCTCAGGCTCCAGTGCTTGAGCACTTCGCCATATTTGCCGTCCTTGATCAGATCATTGAGGGCAAGCGTGACGGCATCGGCGAGCCCGGCTCCCTTCTTTGTCGTAACAGCGATCTCAGCCGTTATCGGCCAGCCGCCGGACACGGTGCCGACAAGCTTCCTCGTGCCGTTGATTGCGGCATTGTAGGCTTGGGTCGCATTCGGATTGAATTCGACATCGGCGCGACCGGACTGCAAGGCAAGATCTGCGGCGGCGCGGTCGTCGAAATACTGCACTTCGATCGGCTTCAGGCCAGCTGCCACGTTCTCGCGATCCCATTCGAGAATGATCTTCTCCTGATTGGTGCCCGCTCCGGTGATCACCTTCAGACCCGCGACGTCCTTTGGCTCCTTGATAGAGGTGATCTTGCTGTCGGCCTTCACGTAGAAGCCGAGGACGTCTTTGCGATAGGTCGAGAAATCAAACTTCAGCTTGCGTTCCTCGGTGACCGTGACGTTCGAAATGACGGCATCGTACTTGCCCGAGGAGACGCCGAGCGGCCAATCTTCCCATGCAACCGGCACCAGCTCAAGCTGCAGGCCGAGGGAATCGGCGAGCAATTGTGCGATGTCCGGATCGGCGCCGACGACGGTCTTCGCATCGGTAGCATAAGTGGCGATCGGCGGATCCCAGGGATTGATGCCCACCGTGAATTTGCCGGGATTGACGAACTTGAAGCTGGGCGCAATTGCCTTGACCGCGGCTTCGTCCTTCTGCGCTCGGACACGATTGGACGTATCCGGGCTGAGGTTGAACTTTTCGGCCGCATTGACCACCGTGCAGCTCATCGCGACTGCCGTGATCACGCCAGCCAGCGCGTATTTCGTTCTATCAAAAAATGCCATGTCCCTTCTCCATTTCATCTTTAGGTTGTTGTTGATCTTACTGTTTCCCGAAAGCCGACGGGGCTCGGCATTGTCTTCACCAGCCTGGGATTGCTAGAGAACCTTGGCGAGGAATGCTCGCGTCCGCGAATGTCTCGGATCGTTGAGGAGCTGCGCGGGCACCCCGGTTTCGATCACATGGCCACCTTCCATAAAGACAACCGTATCGGCGACTTCACGGGCAAAGCCGATTTCGTGGGTGACGATGACGAGTGTCGTCCCGGTGCGGGCAAGCTCCTTGATCACGTCGAGCACCTCGCCGACCAGTTCGGGATCGAGGGCCGAGGTCGGCTCGTCGAAAAGCAGGACCTTTGGCCGGAGCGCCAGAGCGCGGGCAATCGCGACACGTTGTTGCTGGCCGCCGGAAAGCTGACGGGGATAGGCATCGACCTTGTCGCTGAGACCGACACGGGCGAGCAGCTCCTGCGCGAAGCCAATAGCCTCTTCCCTGCTCGCACCACGGACCTGTATCGGCGCTTCGATGAGATTTTCCAGAACGGTCAGATGCGGGAAGAGATTGAAGCTCTGGAAGACCATGCCAATATCGGTCCGCCGCTTCAGGATGTCCTTCTCCTTCAGCTCGTAGAGCACTTCGCCCTTCTGCGTGTAGCCGACGAGCTCGCCATCAACCGAGATGAAGCCGCTGTCGACACGTTCGAGATGATTGATGGAGCGCAGCAGCGTCGATTTGCCCGAACCGGATGGACCGATGATGGCCGTGACGCTGCCGGCCGGCAAACTAAGTTCGATATTGTCGAGAACCTTCAGCGTGCCGAAGCTTTTCGATATGCCGTGGATGCGAACCGCTCCACCCTTGGCGTATAGATCGGTCGTTCCGCGAAAGGTTGCCATCGTTCTCTTGTTTGCACCGGCGTTGGCGACAGCAACCGGAAGCGGCCGGCGTAAGCGCTGGAAGAACGCCTGGAAGGGCAATGGCGTAGGATTACGCACGGCGCCCTTGGAAAAATAGCGCTCGATATAATGCTGGATGACCGACAGGACCGTCATGATGACGAGATACCAGACCGTCGCCACCATCAGCAGCGGGATCACTTCCAGATTTCGGCGATAGATGACCTGCACTGTATAGAAGAGCTCCGGCAGGGCCAGCACGTAGACCATGGATGTGCTTTTGGCGAGGCCGATGAGTTCGTTGAAACCTGTCGGTAGGATGGAACGCATGGCCTGCGGCAGTACGATGCGAAATGCCTGACGCCGGCGCGGCAGGCCGAGCGCAGCGGCCGCTTCCAACTGCCCCTGATCGACGGAAAGAATGCCGCCACGCACGATCTCGGCGAAAAAGGCCGACTGGTTGAGCGTCAGCCCGAGGAACGCGGCTGCAAACGGCGTCAGGAGCTGGGTCGTCGGATAGTCGAACAGCACCTTATCGGTAAAGGGGACGCCGATTGTGATCGTTTCGTAGAGATAACCCAGATTGTTCAGCACCAGCAGCAGGACGATCATCGGGATCGAGCGCAGCAGCCAGATATAGCCCCAGGAAAGACTGGCCAGCAGCGGCGATTTCGATACGCGCGCCAGGGCCAAAGCAGTGCCAAGGATAGAACCGGAGACGGCGGCAAGCGCCGTCAGGAGCAAGGTTCTTCCCAGACCCACAAGCACGGGTTCGGCGAAGAACCACTCGGCAAACACGCCCCATCCCCAGCGGGGATTGGTGAAGGTGGAATAGAGAACGACGGTGAGAACGAGCACCGCGAAGATCGTCCCCACGGTGCGTCCGAGATGCCGCGCCGGCACGATGCGATAGCGCGCATAATCCGTCTTCGTCTCGCTTGCTGCGGTCGCGGGATCGATGCCCGCGAAATCCGTCGTCAGTGCCATAATGCATGCCCCTTGTGATTGTCGTTGCTTCGTTCGTCGTTACCGTCCGGCGACGGCCAGCCGCTGGTGTTGCGCCCCGGAAGTTTCGAGGGGATGGAACCGTGCCAACTGGCTGACATCTTTTTCGAAAGGCAGGCTCCTGTAGATTTCCGGGTCGACCGACGTGTCGAAGAGTGCGGTGTAGCCATTGTTCAGATAGAGACCGACTGCCTCTGGCTGGCGGAAGCCTGTCGTCAGGTAGATGCGTTGGTAGCCCTGCCGCGCAGCTTGAAGCTCCAGTTCCACGAGGAGCTTGCGCGCCAGCCCCTGGCGCCGCAGATCGTGTCGCGTCCAGATCCGTTTGAACTCTGCGGTTCGGTCGTCATAGTGCTTGAAGGCCCCGCCGCCGATCGTTTCGCCATCGCGCAGCAGAAGCAGGAAATTGCCGTGCGGGGGCGCAAAGGCCTCCGGCGGATACCGGTTCAACTCGGCAGCAGCGCCTTCCGCGTTGAAATAGGTGCCATAGCGGCTGTCATATTCGAAAATCAGCTCATCGATCAGCGGCTTGGCGCGCGGATCCAGCGTGTTCGTGTAGAGAAATGTGTCGCTCATGTCGTTCGTCACCTGTTGTCATCCGCGAGGAAAGTTTCGGCGAGCCGTACCCAGTAGCGAGCAGCGGGCGCGATGATGGCGTCGTTGAAATTGTATTGGGCGCTGTGCAGCGGCGCACTGTCGCCATTGCCAACGAAGAGATAGCTGCCGGGTTTCGCCTCCAGCATGAAGGCAAAATCCTCGCTGGCGGTACGCGGGCGAAAATCGGCGGCCAGTGCTGCAGGCCCAAGCGCGCTCACGGCAACGTTCCTGGCAAAATCCGTTTCGCCCGCATGGTTGACCAGCGCGGGAAAGCCCAGGCGATAATTGACGTCCGCCTCCGCGCCGAAGCTTTCGGCCTGCGCACGGGCAAGGGCCGGTATGCGCTCCTGAAGCTTTGCACGCACGCCTTCGCTGAAAGCGCGCATGGTGAGCTTCATCTCGACGCTTTCAGGAATGACATTCGATGCGGAGCCGGCGTGAATGGAGCCGACTGTGGCAACCGCCATGTCCTGCGGGTCGATGTTGCGCGAAACCACGCTTTGGAGCGCAGTGATGAAGGACGCCGAGGCCAGGACCGGGTCCACTGCTCGATGCGGCTCGGCGCCGTGACCGCCTTTGCCAACGATTTTGATAACCGCCTGGTCGACGGAAGCCATAGCGGGACCGACGACGAAGCCGAACTGTCCCGTTGGAACTCCCGGCCAATTGTGAAGGCCGAAGACGGCGTCGACCGGAAAGCGTTCGAAGAGGCCTTCCGACAGCATCTTGCGGGCGCCGGCACCAATCTCTTCTGCGGGCTGGAAAATCAGCCGAAGCGTACCGCTGAAATTGCCGTTCTCGGCGAGGTAGCGGGCGGCGGCGAGCAGGATGGACGTGTGCCCATCATGCCCGCAGGCGTGCATGACACCGGGATTGCTGCTGGCATAGTCGAGCCCCGTTGCCTCCTCAATGGGCAGCGCATCCATGTCGGCACGGATGCCGATGCTGCGCTGCCCATCGCCCCGCCTGAGGGTCGCGACGACGCCGGTTCCTGCGATTCCTGCTGCAACCTCATAACCCCAGTCTGCGAGAAGCGCGGCAACCTTCTTGGAGGTGCGATGCTCCTGAAAGGCGAGCTCAGGATACTGATGCAGGTCATGCCTCAGCGCGATGATTTCGTCGAGATAGGTGGCAATTCCTCTTTCGACGGGATCGTTGAGCAAGGCAGGTTTAACGATGGCGTTCATGGTGATCCATCCCGGCTCAGGCGCCAACGGCCCTTGCGGGTTCGGCATGATCGGCATCCGCGGCATGGCGGCTTTCCCGGAACGGCAGGCCAAGGTGATCGCGCAGCGTGTCGCCCTTCAGCACGGGATCGAAATAGCCACGACTTGTCAGGATCGGCAGAACATGTTTGGCGAAGTCGTCGAAGCCCTCGCCGATGACAGGGAAGCCGAGAATGAAGCCGTCGGCCCCCTCCTGATCAACCCAGCGAATGATCTCGTCTGCGATATGTTCGGCCGTTCCGATGAAAGAGGTACGCGGCGTTGCCGCGTCAAGCGCGACCTCCCGCAGCGTGAGCCCCTTTTCCTGGGCCGTCTTTTTGATGCGATCGGTGGTGGCGCGGAAGTTGTTGCGACCAATGTCGCCGAGATCGGGAAACTGCTCGTCCAGCGGATAGACGCTGAAATCATGATGATCGAAGAAGCGGCCGAGATAAGCGAGTGCCTCATCAATCGTTACGAGATCGCGGATTTTGCGATGCTTGGCGTCCGCTTCCTCCTGTGTCGCGCCGACAATGGGACCAATGCCCGGGAAGATGCCGACGTCCGCAGCACTGCGTCCATGCGCGATCGCGCTCTGCTTCACCTGCTTATAGAAAACCTTGGCCTCATCGAGCGGCCCTCCATTGGTGAAGACCGCATCGGCGTGCTTGCCGGCGAGCCGGATGCCGGAATCGGAGGCACCGGCCTGGAACACCACCGGCTGCCCCTGCTTGGAACGGCCGATATTAAGAGGTCCCTCGATGCGGAAGAAGCGACCCTTGTGGTTCAGACGGTGCAGTTTGGTCTTGTCGGCATAGACACCCGCTTCACGGTCGCGCACGAAGGCATCGTCATCCCAGGAATCCCACAGGCCCTTGGTCGCATCGAGATATTCATCGGCGATCTCGTAGCGCAACTCATGCTCGGGATGCTCGCGGCTATAGTTGCGGCCGGATCCTTCAAGTGGCGACGTCACGGCATTCCAGCCCGCACGGCCACCGCTGATGAGATCGAGCGAGGCGAACTGGCGGGCGATGGTGAAGGGATCGCTGTAGGACGTCGAGACCGTACCAACCAGACCGAGCTTCGTCGTGTAGGCGGCAAGCGCCGAAAGGATCGTCAGTGGCTCGAACCGATTGAGGAAATGCGGGATCGACTGTTCATTGATATAGAGACCGTCTGCAACAAAGGCGAAGGCGACGCCGGCCTCCTCGGCCTTGCGGGCCGTCTTGACGAAAAAGTTGAGATTTGTGCTGGCATCGGCCGGGACACTCGGGTGCTTCCAGGCGTTCATATGGCCGCCTGGCCCTTGCAGCATGATACCGAAAGTGACGTGTTTCTGAGCCATGATTGATCCTCCTGGGACAGCCGTTCAGGCAACGAGGGAAAGGCGTTCTTTGGCGAGTAGTTCGATCGAGGCGAGCCGCTCGGCGGCCGCCAGCGCCGGTGTGTCGAGTACGAACTCCTCAACGCCGTAGCTTCTATGCAGCGCGTCGAGTTCGGCGCGAATTTGGGCAGCCGTGCCATGCAGGACGCTCGGCACCTTCTCTTCTGTGCGGTAGTCGGTGACACCCGCCTGGCGGGCAAATTCCGCCGCCTGTTCCTGGCTTCCGACATTGACGCTCTGACCGTTGGGCAGGAAAAGCTTGACGATACGAAGCTGGCCGACACGTTCACGGGCATGAGCCTCGCTTTCGGCCGCAAAGGCTGCGAGCGCCAGGATCGGAACCTTGCCGCCAGTCGCCCGCCCGTAAGCCTCGAAGGTCTTGCGCAGGTTTTCAGGATCGCCGTTCAGATGACCGGCAAAAACCAGCGTCCAGCCCTTGTCCGCGGCAAGCTCCGCACTCTCGACACTTGCGCCAAGGAGGAAGCGCTCCGCCGCGCGAGGAGGAAACGGGGTCGCCAAGGCACCTTCGGACCGGGGTTCGGCGGCGAGATAGCCGTTCAGATCGGATAGCTGCTCGGCAAAACTCGGCTTCTTTTCCGGATCGATGGCGACTTGAAGTGCCCGCGTCGACAGCGGAAAGCCGCCTGGCGCCTTGCCAACACCAAGATCGATACGTCCAGGCGCGAGCGAGGCCAGAAGATTGAACGCTTCGGCGACCTTGTAGGCGCTGTAGTGCTGCAGCATGACGCCGCCCGAACCGATACGGATCTTCGAGGTTCTGGCGACGAGATAGGCAATCAGCACCTCCGGTGCCGAGCTTGCCAGGTTCGCCATATTGTGATGTTCGGCGACCCAGAAGCGATGATAGCCGAGCTCTTCGGCTCTGACGGCCAATCGGGTGGTCGCGCTCAGAGCATCGGCGGCGCTAAGCCCCTGCTCAATAGGGCTCTTGTCGAGAAGGCTGAGAAGATAGGACATGCCGTTTCATTCATCCATAATTGCCTCGATGCCGACCACCAAAGCTATAATCTATAAAAAGCATAGATTTTAAGGAATTTAAGAAACGGCTTTCTCTTTCTGCCATCCAATGCGAAAAAAATAAGCATTTCATCATATGATGGCGAAGCGGCTGCGACATGAGGAGCGATTGCAGGCGCGCCGACGACTTGCGCTTTAAAAATGCCACAAGCGTTAGCTAGCCGATTTCCCGAACAGGGCTTCGGGAACTATCAAGATTCCGCGAACCGCAATGGAGATCTCCGCCTGATATCGAGATCCACGGCTCTTCTGCGTCTATCGCAAAGGAACTAAGGTGGGCTATGATATGGAACAGATCGCCGCAAATGATTGGCTTGTCAGCAGAGATACGAAGTCGCGCATGAAATATCGTCCTGTGGTTCTCATTGGCTTTCTCGCTGTCGCGGTCATCGTCATGAGCTCCTTCGTCAGCCGTTCCGCTTTAGGGCTGGTCGTCAGAACCTGCGAGATCAACTCCTCGCTGACGGGGTCGCCATATCCCTGCCTCAAAGTCGTCCAGGCGCAGGACCCGTTGTCGTCCTACGCTGTATTGCGGGAGCCGACAGACAAGGAAAGAACGATCCTTGCGCCGCTGGCCGACGTATCCGGGATAGAAGACCCTCGCCTTCTGACAGCAGAGGCGCCGAACTATTTTGACGACGCGTGGCGGGAGCAATCGGCCGGTATCGGCCTGCGTACGGACAAGTCTGCGACGCAGCGTTTTGCGCTGGCGATAAACGCCGCCAATTGGCGCACGCAGGATCGGCTCCATATCCACATGGGGTGCGAGACGCCCCGCTTTCGCGCGCTCTTGAAGACACATGCCACCGAAATAGGAAGCGACAGCTTTACGAGCCTGAAGACCAGAGCCGGTTGGTGGGCTCTCTTCCACAAGGCTGACGACCTCACTAATCTGAACCCGTTAAAGCTCGTCGCAGACGGTTTGGAAGGAGCCCGCTCAGACATGGAGAACGTCGTCGTTGGCGTTTTCAGCGCGACATCTCCGGACGGTCAGCGCGGTTTCTATGTTCTGGCAAGAATAATGGGAGAGAACAAATCCCGCGGATCTGCAGAGGACATGATCGATCCCAAGTGCCAGCTTTGACGTCCGCCACGCCATTGCGATTTTTCTGAGCTATTCATGCAGAGTTGACGGGTGACAGTCGGGAGGCCTGTGGCCTACCGAAGCAGAGCGCTCGAAAGACGTCCGGCACCGCATTCGAGCAAGCGTCTTGCTTTCGTTCCATCCGACATTCCATGCATTCAAAATGCGCTGACTCCGCTGCGGACATCAATTTAGACAAACCATTCCCTTTATAGTCTATAAAAATAGTTTGTTATTTCTATCAGCCACCCCGTTCTTTTCGTTAGGCTTCGTCCATTGAAGTCAGGCAACCGCCGGAAATTGATATCCGGCAAAGGGGACAGATATGAAATTCCAGCAGCTCGTCGCCGCGGCCGCCTTCGGTCTCGCGAGCATCTCGATGGCGGTCGCCGCAAAGGCGGCCGATAAAGAGGTCGTCGTCGGCTATCAGACCGATGCCCTGCCGTCCTCCGTCGCCATCGCCAACGGCGATTTCGCCAAAGAGACCGGCTATAAGATCGACTTCCGCAAGTTCAACTCGGGCGCGGAGATCTTTGCCGCCATCGCATCGGGCGATGTCCAGATCGGCTATGTCGGTTCGAGCCCGTTTGCAGCGGCCGCATCGCGAGGTCTTGACGTCAAGGCCTTCTACCTCTCATCAATCTCCGGCATCGATGAGGCGCTGGTGGTGCGCAATGGTTCCGGCATCAACACGCTTGCCGATCTGAAGGGCAAGAAGCTCGCCGCAGCGCCCGTTTCGACCGACCACTATCAGCTGCTCGCGCTCATCAAGTCACTAGGCCTCACGGAGAAGGACGTGCAGGTCTTCGCCATCCCGCAGCCCGAAATCGTCGCCAGCTACAATCGCGGCGATATCGATGGCGGTTTCGTCTGGGATCCGGCGCTGAGCGAATTGAAGAAAGGCGGCAAGGTGCTCGTCACCTCCAAGGATGTCGCCGACAAGGGCGCACCAACCTTTTCCGCCTGGGTGGCAACGTCGAAATTCGCTGCCGACAATCCGCAATTTTTGAAGGCCTACGCCTCTGTTATCAGCAAGTACTATGCCTCTTTCGCCGCGGACAAGGCGGCCTGGGGACCGGATAGCGACAACGCAAAAGCGCTTGCCAAGCTGCTTGGCGGCACGGCGGATCAGCAGGCGGCGGCGCTCAAGAACCTTACGCTGCTGACCCCCGATGTGCAGGCATCGGCCGATTGGCTTGGTGGCGGCGACAAGTCCGGAGCGGCGAAAATCCTCAAGGACACCGCCACCTTCCTGAACAGCCAGGGCAAGGTTTCGGACGTTCTGCCGAACTACGGCGCCTTCGTCACTGCCGATGCACTTGTAAGTGCGAGCAACTGATCCTCCTGACGCTGGCGTGCTTACTGCGCCGGCGTCTAACGTTCGAGAAAAGACATGCTTCAAGTCGACCACGCCAGTGTATTCTTCGCAGCGCGCGACGGAAGAACCGTTCATGCGCTCGATCGCGTCTCCTTCCAGATTCCCGAACGCGGCATTGTCGTCGCCCTTGGAGCGTCTGGTTGCGGCAAATCAACATTGCTCAATGCGATCGCCGGCTTCTTGCCACTTTCGGAAGGGACCATCACCCTGGATGGCAGACCGGTCTCAGGCCCCGGTTCCGATCGTGGCGTGGTCTTTCAAAAAGACTCGTTGCTGCCGTGGAAGTCCGTCCTCGATAATGTCGCGCTCGGGCTGCAATTTGCGGGCCTCGGACGACGGGAACGGCACGAGCGTGCTTCGGAGCTGCTTCGCCTCGTCGGCCTCACCGACTTTGCAAACGCATCGCCCTACGAACTCTCGGGCGGAATGCGTCAGCGCGTTGGCATCGCCCGTGCATTGGCGACCGACCCGGATATCCTGCTCATGGACGAGCCCTTCGGCGCGCTCGACAGCCTGACGAGGGAACAGATGCAGGAGCTGCTCGTCTCTGTCTGGGCCAGAACCAACAAGCGGATCTTCTTCATAACCCACTCGATCGAAGAGGCCCTGTTTCTGGGCACCGAGGTGCTGGTGATGTCGCCGCGACCTGGCCGTGTCGTCGCTCGTTTCAATCTCGATTTCGTGCATCGCCTGGCTGCCAGCGGCGACGCAAGATCGATCCTGACCTCTCCCGAATTTGCCGAACTCAGAGAGGAAATTCGCGCAATCCTCCACAATGCAGACAATATCAGGAGCGCGGCATGACCGACATTTCTGGAACACGTCCCGTTATCGTCCGTTCGCCGGAAGCGAAGGCGAAGCTTGTTCGCATGCCGGGTTTCGGTGTCGGTTCCAAGCCGACGATCGCCATCAGCCTCGCGACCGGGGTCGTCTTCATTGGCCTGTGGTGGCTGGTCTCGAAACTTGGCCTGGTTTCCCACCTCTTTCTACCAAGACCCGATGAAGTCCTGACGCAAATCAGTGTCGTCTATCGCGACGGCTATGCCGGCGCCTCGCTCTCGGAACACATATTCGCCAGTCTGTTCCGCATTGTCGTCGCCGCAGCGATCGCGATCGCGGTCGGTATTCCCGTCGGCCTGTTGATGGGCCTCAGTCGCTGGGCAAAGGGAATTCTCGATACGCCCATCGAATTCTATTGGCCGCTGCCTCCCCTTGCCTACCTGCCGTTGATGATCATCTGGCTCGGCATTGGTGAAACCTCGAAAATCACCCTCCTCGTGCTCGCGATGTTCGCGCCGATCTGCCTGTCCGCTCAGGCGGGCGTCCGCTCGCTTCCTCTTGAGCGCGTCAATGCGGCGCGGTCGCTCGGCGCGAGCCGTTTGCAGCTCTTCGTTTCGATCGTGCTGCCCTCGGCTTTGCCGGAGATACTGACCGGCGTGAGGATTGCGTTCGGGATCGGCTGGGGAACGCTGGTAGCCGCCGAACTTATCGCCTCGACGCGGGGCATCGGTTTCATGATCATGTCGGCATCGCAATTCCTTGCAACGGACGTCGTCTTCGTCGGGATCGGCATAATCGCCATCTGCGCCTTTGCCTTTACAGCGGCGATCCGCGCTCTCGAGGCAGTTCTCGTTCCATGGAAGGGGAAAATCTGAACGCGATGATAGGGCGCCCCCCCCCGTCGCGCCCGTATTTTCTTATCCAATGCATGCAGGCATGGTCATGAGCAGCGAATTTCTCTGGTACATTCCCAACGACACGAAACCCGGCCACCGAGGCGATTTGGTCGCCGAAAATCACAATAGTCTTGAAATACTGACAAGCCATGCCAGGGCGCTGGAAGAACATGGGTGGAAAGGCGCCCTGATCGGCACGGGATGGGGACGACCGGACACATTCACCGTCGCCGCCGCGCTTGTGGCTAGAACCACAACTTTCGAGCCATTGATCGCCATTCGCCCAGGCTATTGGCAGCCCGCGCAATTCGCATCCGCCGCTGCCACCCTTGACAATCTGAGCGGCGGCCGGGTGCGCATCAATATCGTCTCGGGCAAGGACAACCCATCCGCCTACGGTGACAGCGAGGGCGATCAGGCGCATCGCTATGCCCGCACCCGGGAATTCATGCGGCTGGTTCGCAAGCTTTGGACCGAAGAGAACGTTACCTATGCGGGCGAACATTTCCGCGTTGCTGAATCGACGGCATCCCCGAGAATTCAAGGTCGCGGCGAACGCCGCCATCCCAAGCTCTATTTCGGCGGCGCTTCGGAGGCGGCCGAGAGCGTGGCAGCCACCGAAGCAGACGTCCAGCTCTTCTGGGGCGAGCCGCTTGATGGCGTCCGCGAGCGAATCGAGCGCTTGAAGTCACTGAGCAAGGCGCACGATCGCGATCTCGCTCCCTTGGAATTCGGCTTGCGCATCACCACGCTCGTCCGTGAAACCAGCACACAGGCATGGGCAGATGCCGAAGCAAAAATCGCAAGAATGGCCGAGGACAATGGAGCAGGCTGGCACGACCATCGCCAGTCGATAGCCGTAGGTCAGCGACGCCTGTTCGATCTCAATGCGCGCGGCGATGTGCTCGACGACAATCTCTATACCGCACCAGGCAAGTTCGGCGGCGGCGGAGCCGGGACGACGTGGCTCGTCGGATCCGCAGAGGAGGTTGCCCGCTCCCTGCGCAAATACCGCGAACTGGGCATCACGCATTTCGTCCTCTCGGATACGCCCTATCTCACGGAAATCAGGCGACAGGGGGATCAGCTATTGCCCCTTCTGCGCGATTAATAGACTGAAAAGACCTTCGCTATACCCACAGAACATCGCAAGCACGCGGCTTTCCAAGCCGCGCTCCGTCAATTATGACGGTTTCATGACAATGAATGCATGGAGCTTGTATGTTAGGCTGGTTTCGCAAACTCATGCCGCGCGAGGATCGCTTTTTCGATCTGTTCGCGCAGCACTCGCGCACGATCGTTGGCGCCGCTGAAGCCCTGAACGAGCTTTTGGCCGGCAACGACATCGACGCGAAAGGTCGACGGATCGTCGAGCTGGAAAATCAGGCAGACGGCATCACGCGAGACGTGCTGCTTGCCGTGCGCCGAAGCTTCATCACGCCATTCGACCGTGGCGACATTAAGGACCTCATCATGTCCATGGATGACGCCATCGACATGATGCACAAGACCGTGAAAACCATCCGGCTTTTCGAGCAGAAGAGCTTCGACCCCGGCATGCAGCAGATGGGAGAAGTGATCGTCAAGGCTGCCCATCTGGTCGCCGAGGCCGTCCCTCTTCTCGATCGCATGGGACCGAATGCCTCGAAACTTGCCAACCTCACGGAAGAGATCGTCAAGGTCGAGGGCCGCGCCGACGAACTCCACGATCAGGGCTTGAAGGATCTGTTCCGCAATTACGGCGCCTCCAATGCCATGGCCTTTATTATCGGCAGCGAGATATACGGCGAGCTTGAGAAGGTTGTCGACCGCTTCGAGGATGTCGCCAACGAGATCAACGGCATCGTGCTCGAGAGCGTCTGATGGAGGCCACCCTCGCCTTTCCCTTGCTGGTTGGCATTATCGCCACCGCCTTGTTCTTCGACTTTCTGAACGGCCTTCACGATGCGGCAAATTCCATCGCCACCATCGTCTCGACCCGCGTCCTGCGGCCGCAATATGCCGTGCTGTGGGCGGCATTTTTCAACTTCATTGCCTTCATGTTCTTCGGGTTGCATGTGGCCGAGACGCTCGGAACCGGCATCATCGATCCCAGTATCGTCGATGCTTCGGTCATCTTTGCCGCGTTGCTGGGAGCAATCGTCTGGAATATCGTCACCTGGATATTCGGCATACCCTCCAGCTCGTCGCATGCACTGGTCGGCGGGCTGATCGGCGCGGGCCTTGCCAAGGTTGGCGTAAGCTCGATTGTCTGGCTCGGTGTTTTCAAGACGGCTGGTGCGATCGTGATGTCACCGCTGATCGGGTTTGTCCTGGCGCTCTTTCTGGTTCTGGCCGTTACTTGGCTGTTCGTGCGGCAGACACCCTTTGCGGTCGACCGCACATTCCGCATTTTGCAATTCTTCTCGGCGTCGCTCTATTCTCTGGGACACGGCGGCAATGATGCGCAAAAGACCATGGGCATTATCGCCATTCTCCTTTATTCCCAAGGATATGGCGGCGGTTCCTTCCATGTGCCTCTATGGGTCGTGCTTTCCTGCCAGACAGCCATGGCACTCGGCACGCTGTTTGGCGGATGGCGGATCGTTCACACAATGGGCTCGAAGATCACTCGTCTCAATCCGATGCAGGGCTTCTGCGCGGAGACCGGCGGCGCACTGACCCTCTTTGCCGCGACCTGGCTTGGCATACCGGTATCCACCACGCATACGATTACCGGCGCCATCATTGGCGTTGGTGCGGCAAGGCGCGTGTCGGCGGTCCGCTGGGGCATCGCCGGCAATATCGTCATCGCCTGGATCATTACACTGCCTGCGGCGGCCGCGATTTCTGCACTTTCCTATTGGGGCATGCAGCTTTTCCAATAAGCACGCAGAAGCGACGATGAATAAAAACGACCGCGGCTTATTGAGCCGCGGTCGTTAAATTCTTTATTATCAATTTCTTATTGGCAATTGTGCATGTTCTGCATCAAAATTCTTCCCAAGAGGAAGCCGCTGCGGCAGTCGCGCCGCCCGAGCCCGTAAACGCACCCGCGATGCGTGACCGCAGCGAGCGCGCCGGCGAAGCAGCGGCTTTCGACTGCTCCGTCGCCATAGCGGGTCGTGAATGGCCTCGGCCGCTCTCAAGCGCGAACTGTCCGAGCAGCTCGTTCAGGGCCGTCACTTCCTTGGCCAGGCTGTAGCTCGCAGCCGTGGACTCCTCGACCATGGCTGCATTCTGCTGCGTACCCTGATCGATGGTGTTGACGGCAGTGTTGATCTCCTGCAAGCCGGTCGCCTGTTCGCGGGCGGCCTCGACGATCGCGCGGACATTGCGGTCGATATCTTCGACTTCCTTGACGATCTGTTGAAGCGACTGCCCGGTTCGCGACACGAGATCCACGCCGCTGTCGACCTGCTGTCCGGACGTCGAAATCAGCGCCTTGATTTCCTTGGCAGCCTTTGCAGAACGCTGGGCAAGCTCGCGCACTTCCTGGGCAACGACGGCAAATCCCTTGCCGGCTTCGCCAGCTCGTGCCGCTTCAACCCCTGCATTGAGAGCGAGCAGATTTGTCTGGAAGGCGATATCGTCGATGACGCCGATAATGTTGCTGATCTCGCTCGACGATTTCGAGATGGCTTCCATGGCGGCGATCGCCTCGCGCATGACTTCGCCGGACTTTTCGGCGCCGACGCGGGCGCGTCCGACCAACGAGCTCGCCTCTTCCGCCCGCCGGGTGGAATCCTTGACCGTGGTGGTGATTTCCTCGAGTGCCGCCGCAGTCTCCTCGACCGAGGCCGCCTGCTGCTCGGTGCGCTTGGAGAGATCGTCAGCTGCAGAGCGGATTTGGCTGGCGCCGGCTGCGATCGCCTGACCGCCCTGACCGACCGCGCGCAGCGTCTCCTCCAGCTTTGCCATCGACGCGTTGAAGTTCGTCCTCAACTGATCGAGGTGGGCGACGAAAGGCTTCTCGATGCGATAGACCATATTGCCGTTCGAAAGCTCGGACAAGCCGCTCGCCAGCCCATCAACGGCGAATTGGGTATCGGCCGCGTCCTTGGCCTTTTGCGCCTCACGTTCCAGTCTTTCGCGTTCAGAGAGGCTTCGCCCGGCGGCGGCTTCCTGCTCCAATCGAATACGTTCGAGCGCATTGTCGCGAAATACCGAGACTGCCGCCGCCATCTGACCGACTTCGTCCCTGCGGCCGATGCCTGCAATCTGTTCGTCCGTATGGCCTTCGGCCAGCGACGCCATGCGGGCTCGCAGTCGCTCGATAGGCGCGGTGATACCACGAGCAGAAACGAGAATGGCGATCAGGATTGCCGCGGCAAAGAGAAGACCGAGAGCGACAAGCGTATTGGTGATCGTACTTGACGCATGCTCGTCAAGCCTATCGCTCTTGGCGTTGATGTTCTCATTGAAGGTATCGAGCCAGTGGCGGACGGAAAGGACTTCATCCTTGATGAGGGGGTCGGCCTGTTTCAGAAGCTTGGTGGCCGTATCGTTGTCATCGACCAGCCCAGCCTTTACGGCCTGATCGGTCAGCGCGACAATATCATTTGCCTTGGCCGCCAGCTTGTCGATTGCATCCGCTTCGGCGGGAATCAACTGCTTGACCGTCGCAAAGCGAGCGAGAAGAACGCTCTTGTTCTCCTCGTAATCCTTCGAAAACGTCACCATCTCCGGGTCTTTCGTGCTGTAGACCAGGATCTGATAGGCATTGTAACTAAGTGCCGTCACCCGCTGGCTGGCTCTGGACATCTCGACGGCCGCGGTCTCATCCTTCGAAATGAAGTTCGAATAGGTGCCAACGCTATCCTTATATTGGCTCGATATAAAGAAAACGCTCGCAACCCCGATCAGGCAGATCGGGATGATGATGGAGAGTACTTTCGTCCTGATTCTTGCATTCTGGAGAAATGACATGATTTGCCTGCTCTCGATGAAGAGCCGACAATCGCGTGCACGCCGCAGAGTGCGCCCGCGCCGATGATTGTCTGCCGTGGGGGTGTCGGGGGCATCGCAGATAAAGAGCGTCCTGCTCACCGCCGACGGCGCTGCAAAGCAACAAGAACACGACAGACTGATGAATCGGTTAAAATAACTAAATATTACATAAATTTAATTATGATATAAATATAATATTCTAATAATACAGCTTCATATAATCAAAAATTGCAACAGTATTATGCACTCAATCCCTGCGTTTAATATCAAATCCAAATAACGACAAATCTATACTTTAAGATGCTGTATCTTACAACAGCAACCTCGACAAAGATCAATATATCTCACTCCACCCCAATCCCAACCCTCCCCTTTTCCCTCCACGCAAAGCGTCGGGCCGCTTGATCTTTGTCACTGGCGACGGCCGACCGACAAGGATTAGCACCAACTCTCAATAATGGCTTATTGACATAAATTAAGCCTGAGCTATATTTTTTATAACGAGCTGGAGAAGCCCCATGACAGACTCGATTGCCCGGCAGACCCTGTCGGAACGTACCGATATGCAGATCCGCGAAGTCTTGGCCGGCAGACGCCGAGGGTTCAGATCAACCCTTCTTTTCGCAGGCCCGGCGGTTATCGCCTCCATCGCCTATATGGATCCCGGCAATTTCGCGACAAACATCCAGGCAGGCTCTGGCTACGGCTATTCGTTGCTGTGGGTGGTGCTCGTGGCAAACCTTATCGCCATGCTCTTCCAGGCACTTTCAGCAAAGCTGGGCATCGTCACCGGCCGCAATCTTGCCGAGCTCTGTCGCGACGAATTCTCGGCACCCATCCGCTACACAATGTGGGTCATCAGCGAAGTGGCGGCGATGGCGACGGATCTCGCAGAATTCCTGGGTGGCGCGATCGGCTTGTCGCTCCTCTTCCAGATGCCGCTTATCGCCGGCATGGCCGTCACGGCGGTCGTGACCTATGGGGTGTTGCTGATGGAGAAACGCGGCTTCCGACCCATGGAACTGGTCATTGGCGGCCTCGTCGCCATCATCAGCCTCTGCTATCTCATCGAGATGTTCATCGCGCCCGTGGTCTGGGGTCAGGCGGCCCTTGGCACCGTCCTGCCGTCGATCCCGGATTCTACCGCCCTGACCATTGCGGTCGGCATCATCGGCGCGACTGTCATGCCGCATGCGGTCTATCTGCACTCCGGCCTGACCCAACATCGCGCTCCGGGGCGCAACGACAATGAGCGACGGAAACTCGTCTTCTTTTCCAATTGGGAATGCGTGATAGCACTCGCCGTTGCCGGCGCAGTTAATATGGCCATGGTGATCATGGCATCGGCCGCCTTCCATTCAGGCCATTCCGAAGTCGCAGAGATCGAAAGCGCCTATCATACCCTCACGCCTCTGCTTGGCGGAGCGGCGGCAAGCATCTTCCTGATCTCCCTCATGGCCTCCGGCATCTCATCTTCGGCAGTGGGCACCATGGCCGGGCAAATGATCATGCAAGGTTTCGTCGGCTTCCGCATTCCGGTCTGGTTGCGCCGACTGGTGACCATGCTACCGGCATTCGTGGTCGTTCTCATGGGCGTCAATACCACCGAAGCGCTCGTCTATAGCCAGGTCGTGCTCTCCTTCGCGCTGCCCATTCCGATGATCGCGCTCGTCATGTTCACCCGAAACCGCGCCATCATGGGCAACTTCGCCAACGGCCGATTGACCGATATTGCTGCAATTGTAGGGACCATCGTCATTCTCGGGCTGAACGCGATCCTGCTTCTCCAGACTTTCGGCATCCCGGTCCCCGGACTGAGCAACGGATGATCCATATCTGGGGATCGCAGACCGGAGTTTCATAACGGAGTTGAATTATTTATAGTCGAGGCTAAACGTCATTACACGACACTTAATCCCATGAGGGTAAGCCGCCTTGACGAAAACACCTCCCATCCCGGAAAGCCGTCTCGCATCCACGGAAGTCGAGACGCATGTCGAGGCGTTTCAGAAAAGCCGTGACGACCGGCGTACCGAACTCATGGAGGACTATGTCGAGCTCATCGCCGACCTGATCGAACATGCCGGCGAGGCACGCCAGACTGATATCGCGCAGCGGCTGGGAGTAACTCAGCCTACCGTTGCCAAAATGCTCAAGCGGCTAGCCGAGGAAAATCTGATTACCCAGCGACCCTACCGGGGCGTCTTCCTGACTGAAGAAGGGCATCGCCTGGCGATGGCTACGCGGCGGCGGCATCAAGTCGTGGAAGCCGTCCTGTGCCGTCTGGGCGTCGATCCCGACACCGCCAGAAACGACGCCGAGGGCATCGAGCATCACGTCAGCGAGAAAACCCTGGAAGCGTTCGAGCGTTTTTTGAAAACATAACGAATACAGGCGGAGCCCGAGAGCTCTTTTGAGCACAGTTTCAACAAGAATGAATTGCAAATAGTCTATAAACAACCGCCTGACTTGACCAATCAATCGGTATCAACGCAAGTTTTACAAATATTCGCTAATCAGCATTTAGCGAACCGCCGGTCCCTGTGTTTTGCATTTCGCCTTTATGACCGGCGTAGGGAATCATGATGAACGCCCAAGATCTTAGTTCCACCGTATTCGATCTCGCCCCCGTTGCCATGTGGCTGGAGGACTTCAGCGGCGTCAGAGAGCAATTCGCACTCTGGCGGAGCGAAGGGGTCACAGATCTGCGCTCGTTCCTGGTTGCGGACCTGCGACGTGTCGCTACCTGTTCGCAGAAGATTCGTGTCCTCGCCGTCAACGCGAAAACACTGGAGCTGTTCGAAGCGCCGTCTTTCGAGGCACTCGTTGTCGGACTTCCCAATATCTTCCGCGGCGAGATGTTGCAAAGCCATGTGAACGAACTGGTGGCGCTCTGGGAGGGAAAGACCGAATTTTCGAGTACAGCGATCAACTATGCGCTGGGTGGCCGCAGACTGGATATCCAGCTACGCGGCGTCATACTGCCTGGATACGAAGCGTCCTGGAGCCGCCTGCTGCTGACGACCGAAGACGTGACCGCGCGCGAGGAAGCACGCCGGCAGGAGGAGCGCCAGCGCCGCTATGCTGAAGGAATGTTCGAACATTCGCCGGTATCGCTCTGGGTTGAGGACTTCAGCCGCATCAAGATTCTGCTCGATGACATCCGCAAGCGCGGCATCATCGATTTTCAGGTCTTCCTCGACGTGCATCCGGAATTCGTGCAGCAATGCATGAGCGAGATCAGCGTGCTCGACGTCAATCAGGCGACACTGGATTTGTTCTGCGCGCCGGACCGCCAGACCCTGCACCAGCGAATCGGCGAAGTCTTCCGTAACGATATGGAGAAGCATTTCCGCGGTCAGCTGGTGGAACTTTGGAACGAGCGGCTCTTCCATCAGCGCGAAGTGCTGAACTATGCTCTCGATGGCTCCGAGCGTCACGTTTTGCTGCAGTTTTCCGTCTTCCCGGGCCATGAACACGACTGGTCGCTGGTTCAAGTCGCACTCACGGATATAACGGCGCGCAAAAAGGCCGAGGCCTATCTAGAATATCTCGGCAAGCACGATGTCCTGACCAGGCTCTACAATCGCGCCTTCTATATGGACGAGATCAACAGGCTGGAGCGCAAGTCCCTGCGGCCCGTCTCCGCCATCGTCATCGATCTCAATGGCCTGAAGGAGGCTAATGACGAGAGCGGACACGATGCCGGCGACTCGCTGCTGCGTCGCATGGGAGAAGTGCTCTCCAGCGTCGTATCCCAGCCTAATCACGCGGCCCGGATTGGCGGCGATGAATTCGCGGTGCTGATGCCGGGAGCCGATGAAATCGCAGCGGCCGCCATGGTCGACACCATCAACGAATTGTTGAAGATCAACAACCAGTTCTATTCCAGCGCGCCGCTCAGCATTGCCGTCGGCATGGCCACCAGCCAAGAGGGCGAAACGATAGAAACCACCGTGAAACGGGCCGATCTTGGAATGTACGAACACAAGAAAGCCCATCACGCCGCAGCGGCCAAGGCGAATACGCACCAGGCAAAGCATGGCGCCTGACGGCGACGCCCTGCGTTTCCGTTCCCGCGAATGACTGGAGTGCTAGCCGCGAAATAGCCATCAAGCGGGAACAAAAGTCCGCCGGCTTTCATTTGGCCCTGCGGAAACACGGAGTTTTTATATGGAAGATCAAGCGACCAGCGTCGTCATTGCCACCCGCACGGCCCTGGATCAGGCCTCCGCGCTTGCGGTTCAATATGGCTTTTCGATCCTCGGTGCGATCATCCTCCTGATTGGCGGCTGGATTCTTGCAGGCGTCGTCAGCCGCGCGGCCTATCGCGTCATCTCGCGCATCCGGGGCATCGACGAAACGCTGGCAAGCTTCTTCCAGAACCTCCTGCACTATAGCCTGCTGATCCTGGTATTCATCACCGTTCTCGGACAATTCGGTGTGCAGACCGCTTCGATCATCGCGGCACTCGGCGCCGCAGGCCTCGCCATTGGCCTGGCGCTCCAGGGGACGCTTCAGAATATTGCCGCCGGCATCATGTTGCTGATCCTGCGGCCATTTCGGGTCGGCGAATATATAGAAACGACGAATGTCAAAGGCTACATCAAGGATATCGGCCTTTTCGCAACCGAGATGAGAACCGCTGATGGCCTCTATCTCATGGCGCCGAACTCCACGCTTTGGAACACGCCGATCGTCAATCACAGCCGCGAGCCAGATCGCCGCCAAGAGCTCTCGATCACCCTGGGCAGCGGCGCCGATATCGAACTTGCGCGCAAGACCGTTCTCGACGTGGTCACATCCGATCAGCGGGTCAAGACGACCCCTGCTCCCATCGCCTATGTCGACGATTTATCCGCTGACCAGACAGTCCTGAAGATCGACTACTGGACCGTTACCTCATCATGGACGGCCGCCCGTCAAGACATCATCTCAAAGCTGCGATCTCAGCTTGCTTCGGCCAACATCCCCATCAAGTAGCGGACCTATTCACGCCTCGCTCGAAACGGGCGGCACCCTGCTACCACCTCACGCGATAATCGAGACGCAGATGGCCCGAGGGCGTCAATCTCTGCGGATCGGTGAACGAGCCCGAGAAGTTGAGGTTCGGGGCGATTGGCTGCTGAAACGACACCGTGCTGGAGAAGATGCTGCCGACCTGTTTGAGATTTCCGCTCGCCGATAGCGACGTCCCGGTCCATGGAACAGCAACCGTCACGGCCTGCGTCGCAGTGACCAAGGTCGATGCATTCCGCATACCCGTATAATTGAGGTTCAACGAGCGGGAAGTGCTCATATCGAGATCTTCGGAGACGATCCAGCCATGCGTACGCCCGAAGCAGATCGCTCCTGCACCGTTGACCGTGTCCAGCCGCAGCGCGACTTCGCGCCGCGCAGCACTTGAAAAACGGCCTGGACGATCGACTGCCATACCCCAGAACGTCGCGAGCCTGCTGTCGCGCGCAATCGTTCCATTCGTCGCCCCACCAATGCCAAGATCCATACCGGCACTTACATCCCACGCCATCGGCAATCGAAAGCCGACAGTGGTCTTGTAGGTTCGCGGCGCGACCTTTACCGACGACCAGATCATCAGGTCACTGGCATTGGCGGCTTGCGACAGCGGCAGCACGCTTGCAAGAACGCCCAGAAAGGCGCGCTTGGCTACAAAAACCATTGATAAACCCATTTATCTCTGCCCCGAAAAACTGGCTTCGGGGCGCATCAAGACAACAGCCGAACACGCCGCTAGCGTCGCATCTGACCCGGATTGATTTGTTCGGTTAAGCGCCCGAAATCAAAGCGCATCGGAGCCATAGCCTAGACTCCGATTGAAGGAAAAAGCCGCCACAAATCAGGCGGCACCTTCGCCCGAAGGATCACATCCATGGCCGCGCTTGTAAACCCCTGAGCCAAGGTTTTTTGCTGCAGCGCACATTTTCCGACTGTTCCAGCGGCAACGCAGTTCGTCGGTGTCCGATGAACGAACCGCAGCGATCAGCACGTCGGCTGTCGCATCACTCGACCCGAAGACCGGCCCTCTTCAGAAGAGGGAGCACGCGATCGCAGAAATAAGGAAGCTCTTGCGTATAGTTGACGAATGACAAGGCGATACCGGCATAACCCTGCTCGGCGATTGCGATCATCTCGTCCGCAATGCGCTGAGGCGTGCCGATCAACGGATAGCTGCCTGCCCCTCCGGCAAATCGCTGGCGATAGCGGTCATAGGAGTCGCGATCATGGGACTGGGAGAATTCCTTCTTGCCCGCCATATGCTGGTCGACAGCGGCATGATCCGCCATGGTAACAGCATAGCGGGTGTAATAGTCCTCGGCTTCCGCCTGCGTCTCGCGGCAGACCACATGGCATACCGTGTAAACTCCGACCTGCCTGCCGTTCTTTTCCGCCCGCTCGCCTATATCAGCGACGTGTTTTCCGGCCTCGGCGATCTCCGTAAAGGTTGTGAACAGGTAGTCGCAATGGCCGGCAGCGAAATCGCGGCCGGGGCCACCGAATGCCGCGTTCATCGTCACCGGGCGCGGCGCCTGTAAGCTCGTCGGCCGACTGACGGCTTCCTTCAGATTATAGTAGCTTCCGGCATAGTCGAGCGGCTCGTCGGAGCCATACAATTTCTCGACGATTTCGAGCCATTCCGCCGCCTGATCGTATCCCTTTTCGACCAGGGGCACACCGAACATGCCGAATTCCTTCGGGTTCCAGCCACAGACGATATTGAGCCCTGCCCGCCCCTGGCTGATGTGATCGACCGTAGCAAGCGACTTGGCCGCATAGAGCGGATGGACGAGCGGCACATGCACCGTCATGAACAGACCGATGCGGTTGGTCGCCGCAGAAAGGGCTGCGGCCCAGGTGAAGGTCTCGAATGACCATTCCCGCACCCGGTTCTTGCCCCCGAAGCCGCGCCACCGGGCAATCGGCAGGAAGAACTCGAGGCCGGCGCGATCGGCGATCTGTGCTGCCGTCAGATTGTCCTGCCACCCTGCCGTCCAGCGCTCCGGCACATCGGTGATCGCCAGCCCGCCATCGGCATTCGATGAAAACACGCCAAGCTTCAGCCGGTTCGGTCCCTTCAGCGGATGCGTCTTCATAATGGCTTGCTCCTCCCCGAGTTCACCTTGCATCTGCGCCACATCGGAGATGCAGCAGCACGATACAGCAATGTGTGACGCTCGCGAGAAAGAATTTCAAGCTTAAAATTTATCAATCACCATCGGTTGCCGGCTGCAATCGAGGCGGGACCTCGTTCAGAAGCCAGTTCTGAAACAATGTGGCCGTCTCGTTTGTCTGCTTTTTCTCCGGCATGACAATGTAATAGCTGTTCTCCGTCGGCATCGGCAGATCGAATAACGGCAGGAGAATGCCTGATCTCAACTCCTCCTCGATCAGGTAGGTGGGGAGGAGTGCGACGCCCAATCCAGCCAACGCCGCGGAGATGATCATGGAAAACTGGTCGAAGCGCGCGCCGGGATAAGCATTTTCGTTCGGCAAGTCCTGCAAATCGAACCACTGAGCCCAGAGTTTCGGACGGGTCGTCAGATGAAGCAGCGGAGCATCGGCCAGCTCTACCGGTGAGCGCGGATCCAGCCGCGCGGCAAGGGCCCGACTGGCAACAGGCAGGACCATCTCGCTGCAAAGAAAGGTCGCGACTGCACCGGCCCAGGCCGGCAGGCCATAATGAATGGCCAGATCGAAATTATCCTCGTCGAAATTGAAAGGCTTGGAACGGGATTCGACCGTAACGGCGACGTCACGGTGTTCTTCGAGAAACCGACCGAGACGCGGCACCAGCCAGCGCGTGCCAAAGGTCGGCAGGGTAGCCACTTTCAGCGACAGCTTCATCTGGCCTGCCGCAACGGCGCCAATCATCAGCCGCTCCGAACGCAGCAGCAGATCCTTGACCTCGGGCAGCAGGCGAAGTCCGGCTTCCGAAAGTACGACGCGCTGTCTCACACGCTCGAAGAGTTTTAAGCCAGTCTGCTGCTCCAGTTCGCTGATCTGACGGCTGACAGCACTTTGCGTCAGGTTGAGTTCCTCGGCTGCCCGCGAAAAATTCTGATGGCGCGCGGCGCATTCAAAAGCCTGAAGATTGACAATGTCGGGGATGAGGCGTCGACGCATAGTCATTCCATTTCAGCATCAAGTTAGGATTTTCTCTCACAAGACCTGCTCATCAGCAAGATATATTCTGCATTATAGGAATGATGTAGCCTTTCAGGAAGAGATTACCATGAAGTCCGATCACATCTCGACCAGCGATATACGCAGCGCCTTTTCGGCCGCGATGTCCGCCATGTACCGCGAAGAGGTCCCCGCCTACGGCACGCTCATGGAGCTGGTCGGCCGCGTCAACGACGAGACGCTGGCCGCTCAGCCTGTATTGAAGGAGCGCCTGCAGGCGACCGACTATCTCGATCGCATCTCCGAAGAACGGCATGGCGCGATCCGGCTCGGGACGGCAGCCGAACTTGCCATGATGGCGCGCGTATTCGCAGTCATGGGCATGTATCCCGTCGGCTACTACGATCTCTCGACGGCAGGCGTGCCGGTGCACTCGACGGCGTTCCGCCCGATCGGCGATGCCGAGTTGAAGCGCAATCCCTTCCGCGTCTTCACCTCGCTGCTGCGCCTTGATCTGATCGCCGACGAGGAGCTCCGCGAGGCATCTGCGCAGATCCTTTCTAAGCGTCAGATCTTCACCGCGGGCGCTGTCGAACTCACTGAGAAGGCCGAGCGCGATGGCGGCCTCGGCAAAGAGGACGCCCAGCGCTTCGTCAGTGAAGTGCTGGAGACCTTCCGCTGGCACGATGAAGCAAATGTCGACGCCGCCATGTATCACCGTCTCCATGACGCGCATCGCCTGATCGCCGACGTCGTGTCGTTCAAGGGGCCGCACATCAACCATTTGACGCCGCGCACCCTCGACATCGATCAGGTCCAGTCGCTGATGCCGGAATACGGCATCGCGCCCAAGGCCGTCGTTGAGGGACCGCCGACCCGCGCCTGCCCTATCTTGCTGCGTCAGACTTCATTCAAGGCACTGGAAGAGCCGGTATCTTTCCGCAATGCCGATGGCGTGTGGGAAACCGGCTCGCATACCGCACGCTTCGGCGAAATCGAACAGCGCGGCGTCGCGCTGACACCCAAGGGTCGTGCGCTCTATGACCAGCTGCTCGATGCCTCCCGCAAGATCGTGCGTCCAGCGGCCGATGGATCGAACGCGCGTGATTACGAAGCCGCGCTCGCGCAAAGCTTCGCCGAATTCCCGGACGACTGGTCGGCCATCCGCGCCCAGGGCCTGGGGTATTTCGCCTATTCGCTGACGGCCAAGGGCGAGGCAGCTGCAACCACTCGCGGCGATATCGAAACACTGATCAATCAGGGCCTCGTTCAGTTCGATCCGATCGTGTACGAAGACTTCCTTCCCGTCAGCGCCGCTGGTATCTTCCAGTCCAACCTTGGTGACGGCGCGCAGCAGGAGTTTATCGCAAGCCCGAACCAGAAGCGCTTCGAAACCGATCTTGGTATGAAGGTGCTGAACGAATTCGACCATTATGCCGGCATCGAGCAGGCATCGATCGACGCCTGCCTGCAGGCGTTGTCCAAACAAGACGCAGCCGAGTGATGCGATGCGGCGCAAGCGCCGCCCGCAGCCTGGATCAAGACAAGTGGAGTTTGATAAGATGAACATCGCAGCAAAGAACATTTCCGTTGCAGCCGAAGCGGCCGCTATCCTCGAAAAGCTCGGCGTCGACAAGGCGCTCTACACGCAGGGCAACATGCCTTCCTATTCTCCGGTCACCGGCGAAAAGATCGGCAACCTCAAGACGGTTTCGGCTGCCGAAGCCGCTGCGCGGATCGAGAAGGCCGATGCGGCATACCGCGCCTGGCGCCTGGTACCGGCACCGAAGCGTGGCGAACTGGTTCGCCTGCTCGGTGAAGAACTGCGCGCCGCCAAGGACGACCTTGGCCGCCTGGTCTCGATCGAGGCCGGCAAGATCCGTTCCGAAGGCCTCGGCGAAGTGCAGGAAATGATCGACATCTGCGATTTCGCAGTCGGCCTTTCCCGCCAGCTCTACGGTCTGACGATCGCCACCGAACGTCCGGGCCATCGCATGATGGAAACGTGGCACCCGCTCGGCGTTGTCGGCATCATCTCCGCCTTCAACTTCCCGGTCGCCGTCTGGTCCTGGAATGCGGCATTGGCTCTGATCTGCGGCGACTCGATCGTCTGGAAGCCTTCTGAAAAGACGCCGCTGACGGCGCTCGCCTCGCAGGCAATTCTCGACCGCGCCCTTGCCCGCTTCGGCGATGCTCCGGAAGGTCTGTCGCAGCTCCTGATCGGCGACCGTGCCATCGGTGAAGTTCTGGTCGATCACCCCAAGGTGCCGCTTGTTTCGGCAACCGGCTCGACCCGCATGGGCCGCGATGTCGGACCGCGTCTTGCCAAGCGCTTTGCACGCGCCATCCTGGAACTCGGCGGCAACAATGCCGGTATCGTCTGCCCGTCGGCCGATCTCGATATGGCACTCCGCGCCATCGCTTTCGGCGCCATGGGCACGGCCGGCCAGCGTTGCACGACACTGCGTCGCCTCTTCGTCCACAAGAGCGTCTACGATCAGCTGGTACCGCGCCTGAAGAAAGCCTACCAGAGCGTTTCGGTCGGCGATCCCCTGCAGTCTTCTGCACTCGTCGGACCGCTGATCGACAAGGCAGCATTCGACGGCATGCAGAAGGCAATTGCAGAAGCAAAGTCGCATGGCGGCTCGGTGACCGGTGGCGAGCGCATCGACGTCGGCCATGCCGATGGCTTCTATGTCAAGCCGGCGCTTGTGGAAATGTCGAAGCAGGCAGGCCCGGTCTTCGAAGAAACCTTCGCGCCCATCCTCTACGTCATGCCCTATGACGATTTCGACGCTGTCCTCGAAGACCACAATGCGGTAGCCGCTGGCCTGTCCTCGTCGATCTTCACCCGCGACATGCAAGAATCCGAGCGCTTCCTCGCGGCTGATGGTTCCGATTGCGGTATCGCCAACGTCAACATCGGCACGTCGGGCGCTGAAATCGGCGGTGCATTCGGCGGCGAAAAGGAAACCGGTGGCGGCCGTGAATCCGGATCGGACGCCTGGAGAGCCTACATGCGCCGCGCGACCAACACCGTCAACTACTCCAAGGCCCTGCCGCTGGCACAGGGCGTTTCCTTCGACATCGAGTAATCTCCATGACGATCGCCACCACCATCGAGGAAGCGGGCTTTCAGCCCGCTTCGCGCATCGCCTCCATTGGCGTGTCGACAATCCTGCAGATTGGCGCACGCGCCAATGCGATGAAGCGTGAAGGCCATCCCGTCATCATCCTTGGCGCCGGGGAACCGGATTTTGATACGCCTGACAACGTCAAGGAGGCGGCAAAGGCCGCCATCGACCGCGGAGAGACCAAATACACGGCTCTTGACGGTTCGCCCGAACTCAAGAAGGCGATCGCCGGCAAGTTCCTGCGAGAGAACGGCATCGACTACGCCGTCGACGAGATCACGGTCGCAGCCGGCGCAAAGCAGATCCTGTTCAATGCCTTCATGGCATCGCTCAACCCGGGCGACGAGGTCATCATCCCGACGCCGTACTGGACTTCCTATTCCGACATCGTCGAGATCTGCGGCGGCGTGCCCGTGCTCATCCCTTGCGATGCTGCGGCCGGCTTCCGGCTAAAGGCGGATCAGCTCGAACGGGCCATCACCCCGAAGACGCGCTGGCTGCTGCTGAACTCGCCTTCGAACCCATCGGGTGCGGCCTATTCGCAAGCCGACTATCAGCCTTTGATCGAGGTCATGCTGCGGCATCCGCATGTCTGGCTGATGGTCGACGACATGTATGAGCACATTGTCTATGACGGCTTCCGCTTCACGACACCCGTCGCGATCGAGCCACGCCTCAAGAGCCGGGCGCTGACCGTCAATGGCGTCTCCAAGGCCTATGCGATGACCGGCTGGCGCATCGGTTATGCCGGCGGGCCAAAGGCACTGATCAAGGCCATGGCCGTCATTCAGAGCCAGGCAACGTCCTGCCCCTGCTCGGTTAGCCAGGCAGCCGCCATCGCAGCGCTGAATGGCCCGCAGGATTTCCTTCAGGAGCGCACCGCAAGCTTCCAGAAGCGTCGTGACCTTGTCGTTGGCCGCCTGAATGCCATCGAAGGCCTGGACTGCCTCGTGCCCGAAGGCGCTTTCTATACGTTCTCGGGCTGCGCAGGCGTTCTCGGCACGACGACACCGTCGGGCAAGACTATCGCAACCGATACGGACTTCTGCGCCTATCTGCTTGACGAAGCGCATGTCGCCGTCGTGCCAGGCTCTGCCTTCGGCCTGTCGCCGTACTTCCGCATTTCCTATGCGACATCGGAAGCTGACCTTGTCGAAGCGCTTGATCGGATCGAAAAGGCCTGTGCGGCTCTCCAGCGCTAGAGCCGGATGATTTCAGGTCTGCTCGACCTGAAATCTCAATCCACTCTAGAATCAAACAAGTAGAGCACGATGCCGAAAGCCGTCTACTCTTTCGGCATCGTGCTCTATGGCAACTCCAGCAGAACCGCAAATCCGCCATGAGCCCGGAATTGCACGAAAACAAAGAGATAGAGCATTTCCATAGTTCTGTTTAAAAGCGGAAATTCGCTACTCATCGACTAAAAAGCCGGAAGCCTTCACATCATGATACCACGCCTCGTTTCGGCGAAAGACAGTTTGCAACAGCAGATCGGTGCCTTCGTGCGCCGGTTGGTGGCACTCGGCTTTCGCGGCGACGCGGAGATGGATGAAGGCGCAAGGACAGTCGCTTCGACCGACAATTCCATCTATCAGCTCAAACCGGCAGCCATTCTCTATCCGAAGGGCGCCGAGGATCTGAAGATCATTGCAACGGGCATGTCGGAACCGGCCTTTTCCGAGATTACGATCGCACCCCGCGGCGGTGGCACCGGAACCAACGGGCAATCGCTGACCTCGGGCGTCGTCGTCGATTGCTCCAGACACATGAACCGCATTCTGGAGATCGATCCTGTCCGGCGGATCGCTCGCGTCGAAGCGGGCGTCGTGAAGGACCAATTGAACAAGGCGCTCAAGCCCTACGGCGTGTTCTTCGCGCCGGAGCTTTCCACCTCCAACCGCGCCACCATCGGCGGGATGATCTCGACGGACGCCTGCGGCCAAGGCTCTTGCCTTTACGGCAAGACGAGCAACCACGTTCTCGGCCTTCGCGTCGTGCTCTCGGATGGCAGCGATTGGTGGTCGCGCCCGCTCGACGCCGCCGCTCTCGAGGAGGTCAAGGCACGACCGGATCGCGTAGGAGAGATCTACAGGGTTGCCGATGGGATCGCGCACGACAAACGCGATTTGATCGAGGCGATTTTCCCCAAGCTCAACCGCTATATGACCGGCTACGACCTCGCTCATCTAAGACGGGAGGATGGTCGGTTCGATCTCAATGCGGTCCTTTGCGGCTCTGAAGGCACGCTGGGTATGATTGCCGAGGCAGAGCTCAACATTCTGCCGCTGCCGGCGCAGGCCGCACTCATCAACATCCGTTACGATGATTTCAATACTGCGCTCGAAGATGCGCGGCTGCTGGTGGCAATGAAGGTCGCGTCGGTCGAGACGGTCGACGAAAAAGTGCTTGGCCTTGCCAAGGGTGACATCGTCTGGACCAGCATCGCCCGGTTCTTTCCGGAGGACACCTCCGGCTCGGCCAACGGCATCAATATCGTCGAGGTGCTGGCCGACGATCGCGAAGAGCTTGAGCGTAAGCTCGCAGAGGTGACCGCGGTTCTCGATGCCGGCCCCCCTGCGCGCCACAAGGGCTATACCGTCACTCTGGAGCGGGCCGAGATCGAGGCGATCTGGACGATGCGCAAGCGCGCCGTCGGTCTGCTCGGCAATGTCGAAGGGCCGGTCAGGCCCGTGCCCTTCGTCGAGGATACGGCCGTCCCGCCGGAACACCTTGCCGCCTATATCCGGGAGTTTCGCGCTCTTCTCGATGCGGAAGGCCTGGATTACGGTATGTTCGGCCATGTGGATGCCGGTGTATTGCATGTGCGTCCGGCCCTCGACCTCACACGCGACGACCATCAGCCGCTCGTTCGCAAGATCAGCAACGGCGTCGTTGCCCTCACCCGCAAATATGGTGGCGTGCTTTGGGGCGAGCATGGAAAAGGCGTGCGCTCTGAATATGTCCCCGATTACTTCGGCGATCTCTATCCCAGCCTGCAGGAGATCAAGCGCTCCTTCGATCCGGGCGACCGGCTCAATCCGGGCAAGATTGCCTCGGGCTCGTCGAGACCGCTCCTCAAGATCGATGAGGTGCCATTGCGGGGAGATCTCGATCGTATCATCGGCAACGATATCCGCGCCGCGTTCGACAATGCCGCCTATTGCAACGGCAACGGCGCCTGCTTCGATTTCGATGCCGCAAGCCCAATGTGCCCATCCTTCAAGGCAACAGGCGACAAGCGCTACTCGCCGAAGGGCCGCGCAGCGCTGATGCGTGAATGGCTGCGCCTGCTTGCGGAGCGACATGTCGACCCCAGACGCGAGGCCGAGGCACAGCGCCGCTCCAACGGATTTGCCAGTCTTTTCCGGCGGGCGATCAACTCGCTTAATCCCGCCAACAGGGACGACTTCTCGCATGAGGTGCGTGCAGCGATGGATACCTGCCTCGCCTGCAAGGCCTGTGCAGGTCAGTGTCCCGTCAAAGTCAGCGTCCCCGCCTTTCGGTCGAAATTTCTGGAACTCTATTACGGCCGCTATCTCAGGCCGTTGAAAGATCCGATCGTCGCTGCGATCGAAACGACACTGCCGCTGATGGCGCGCATCAAGCCCGCCTATAACCTGTTGACTGCGTCCAGCGCCGGCCAGGCCTTGATGCGGATCGCCGGTCTTACCGCGCTCCCGACCATGCCCGCGATTTCGCTTGAACGGGAGGCCGCGCGATTGGGCGTTCAGGTTGCTGCGCCAGAACGGCTGGAGCGGCTGTCGCCGCAAGAGCGCGAGCGCGCGATCGTCATCGTCGCCGACATCTTCTCCACCCACTTCGATCCGGCCGTTGTCATCGCCGCTCTCAAGCTCATCCTGAAGATGGGGGCCACCCCATGGCTTGCCGCCTCGCAACAAAACGGCAAGGCACTGCATGTGCATGGCTATCTCGGTCGCTTCGAAAAAGAGGCGGCGAAATCGCGTGATTACCTCGACCGCATTTCTCGAATGGGCATCCCGCTCGTCGGTATTGACCCATCGATGACGCTGACCTATCGCAGCGAATATGCCGCTCTACCCTCCGCGAAATTGCAGCGTCCGGTACTGCTTCTTCAGGAATGGCTGGCGGCAAATCTCGACCGATTGCCCCAACAGCAGACCTTACCCGATAAACATTTCACGCTGCTGCCTCATTGTACCGAGCGGACAAACGCGCCAGCCGCCCTCAAGCAATGGTCCGTGCTGTTCGGGAAGTTGGGCATCAAGCTGGATATTGCCGATGTCGGTTGCTGCGGCATGGCAGGCACTTTCGGACATGAGGTGCGCAATCGTGCCATATCCGAAAAGCTCTATGCCATGAGCTGGCAGGGCAAGATCGCCGAAGCGAGCGATCAAAACGTGGTCATGGCGACAGGCTTTTCCTGCCGCTCACAGGCGGCGAAAATGGAACGCCGTGCCACCCCACACCCTGTCGAGATCCTGAACAGTCTGCTCGGCTAAAACCCGGCGCAACACCTCGCAGGCTACCCTTCCACTTCGGTCTTGCGGCTTTGCCTGCATCGCAGCGCATGCCGGCATTGCTTTGGCTCACGGCCCACAAATGCAGCAGGCTCCAGCCTTAAAACGAAAGTGGCGCCCGAAGGCGCCACGCTGCAAATCCTGAAAGCAAGAGGTTGCTCAAACAGCTTCTTTCATCTTGATCTTCTCCAGGCTGTAGACCTGACCGAAGCGGTTGTTGAGGAAGTCGCCCAGATCGATCTCTTCCTGGCAAACGAAGCCCTTGGCGGAAAGCTTGCCGTTCGCAAGTAGGTCAAGCACAGTCGTGATGCCGGCAGCCGTGGTGATCTGGATGGCGCTCATCTTCTTGCCCGCAACAATGCCCGAGTAGACCTTGTTGGCGTAGGTTTCCTGCATGTAGCGACCATCGCGCCAGCCGCAGACCGTGACGAAGATCACGACAACGTCCTGCATGGTGGCCGGCAGCGCGTTTTCGAACAGATCCTTCAGAACATCGCGGCGGTTCTTGAGGTTGAGGTCGTTGAGCAACGCCTTGATGATCGCCTGATGGCCAGGGTAGCGAATCGTGCGGTAGTTCATCGTGCGAACGCGGCCCTCAAGCGTCTTGGCAAGGGTACCGAGGCCGCCAGAGGTGTTGAACGCCTCGTAGGTAACGCCGTCGAGAGAGAACTCTTCACGCTCTTCCATGGCCGGAACAGTGACGAACTTGCCTTCAACGATGGCTTCGCACGGCTCGATATATTCGTTGATCAGGCCGTCCGTGCTCCAGGTCAGGTTATAGTTCAGAGCGTTGGACGGGTACTGTGGCAGGGCGCCGACGCGCATGCGTACGCTATCGAGGCTGTCGAAACGCTTGGCGAGATCATTGGCTACGATGGAAATGAAGCCCGGAGCCAGGCCGCACTGCGGAATGAATGCGGTCTTCGCATTCTGAGCCAGCTCTTCCACCTTCTTCGTCGTCGCGACGTCTTCGGTGAGATCGAGGTAGTGAACGCCAGCTTCGACAGCGGCTTCAGCAACGAGGCCAGTCAGATGGAAGGGAGCGGCAGACAGAACAGCAAATTTGCCGGTCAAAACGCTCACGAGCGCCGCGCGGTCGGCAATGTCGACAGCTGCGGTGGAAATCGCGGCGTGGCGGTCGATCTTGGCAAGCTGCTCAGTACTGCGATCGGTGACGACAACCTTGTAGTCGCCGGTTTCAGCCAGCATCAAAGCAATCGCGCCGCCGATTTTGCCTGCGCCGATGACCACTATGTCTTTCATATTATTCCCCTGCGTTTCATGAATAAGATTTTTATAAGTGTAGGCAGCGGCTGAACGATTCATAGCGACAAAAACAGCGTTTCGTTGTATAATTTTGTGCAATATGACGATCATGTTTCGCAAAACGCAGGAATGAGCATGCAGGTAACGGGCAAGGATCGCGAGTTACTGGCATTGCTGGGTGAAAATGCCCGCATGCCGGTGGCAACGCTCGCCAAGAAACTCTCGCTTTCTCGGACGACGGTCCAGGCTCGGTTGGAACGGCTGGAGCGCGAAGGCGTGATCGCCGGCTATGGCGTACGGCTCTCAGAGACCTATCTTTCCGGCCTTATTCGCGCGCATGTGCTGATTACCATTGCGCCGAAGGTGCTGTCCGCAGTGACGGCTTCGCTGGATGCCATTCATGCCGTGACGACGCTTCATTCCGTCAGCGGCTCTTTCGACCTGATCGCGATCGTCGCCGCACCGTCGATTTCCGAACTGGACCAGCTGATCGATGAAATCGGCAAGATTGACGGCGTAGAGCGAACTTTGTCATCCATCATTCTCTCGACGCGAATCGCGCGCTGACCGGCAACCCCGTTTTGCATGCGAGGCCCTCCGCAGTGCCGAAATCCGGCGGGGCTCAGCCTGGAAATGTTCTCGATTTCGCATCAACGGCGCTTCATGTGTGACGGATACCATACCTCGCCCCGAGGCCGAGGTTTCGACCCAAAAATGGACCTGTCGCGCCACGCAATATTTATGGCTCTCGCCCATCGAAAGACTTAGAAGAACTACATCCTATTTTTTCGTAAGGGCCTAATTTCAATGCCGAAATCGAGCTCCGCCCTGGCGAACCAGGCAGGCGGCCTGGGGATGCGACCGTCGCGATCGGCGAGGTGGCGCTGTTTCCTCGTCCCTGCAGCATCTCCTTCATCAACGACCGGCTAAATGGATCGAAGAGCACCATGCGACGCGCCCTTGGATTAATACTCGCAGCCTGTCTTGCGACAGCGGCCCATGCCGATCCTCTTGCCGATCTGGCGGCAGCACAAAAGGCAACCATCGAAGCCTGGGGCAAGGTTCCGTTTTCACAGCAAAACGTAACCTTCATCTCCGAAGCCTCAAGTGGCTACGGCGTCTACAAGGCGCGCAGCTCGAATGTCTTCAAGCCCGGCGAGCCTATCATCACCTATGGCGAGCCGGTCGGCTATGGCTGGAAACAGCTTTCCGACGGCCTCTATGAAATGCATCTGATGGCCGATCTCGACATTGTCGACACGAGCGGTGAAGTCCTCTGGAGCAAGCGGGGCTACATGGATACGCATCTTGTCAGCCATAAGCAGAACATGGAGTTCAAGTTCGACATGACCTTGACCCTGGATGGTCTATCCGCCGGGAAATACAAGCTTCATTACACGCTTCACGACATGACCTCAGGTAAGGCCTCGTCTTTCGATGAGGACTTCGAGCTCGCCTCCGGCGACTGAAATCGGCGATCACTCTTTCCGTCGCCACGATGACCGCCGGCAATAACACAACCCGTGCACCCAACGGGATCAACCCACCACCGCAACCGACCGATAAATTGGAGCCCCCATGAAAAAAATCATCTTTCTTGCCGCTGCGCTGGTAGCGTTCCCGATGCTTGCCAATGCCAAAACGATCGCCTTCCCGAGCGACGCGCCGGTCGCCAGCGTGAGCATCCCTGACAGCTGGAAGCCACAGGAGACCGAAACCGGCATCGATTCGAGTTCTCCGGACTCCGCCGTCTACTTTTCCTTGGATGTCGCCACCGATGCCAACGTCGACAAGATTACTGACGACGCAGTCAATTTCCTCGCCAAGAACGGCGTCAAAGTCGATGCCAGCACCCGCAAGGACGATGACAGCAACGAAGTCAACGGCATGAAGCTCACGCTTCTGAACTGGCAGGGCACCGACAATGACGGAGCCGTCAACATCACCCTTGGCGTCCTGTCCCCGGCGCCGGACAAAATGCTTATCCTGACCTACTGGGGTTCCAAGGACGATCAGGACAAGCACAAGCAGGAAGTGCTCGATATCATCGGCTCCATCAAGCCTGCGAAGTAATGACGCTCAGCCAGAGGCTGCGGCGCAGCAGCCCCAGGCTGATGTTCCCAGAGCCCGCTCAATGGCGGGCTCTTTTCGTTTGTGATGAAATGCATGCGCCGCCGGGATACCTCCAGTCCGCTTGTATCTCGCGTCGAAATCGTGCCATGACATAGAGACGAGCGAGCCAAACCTTATGGAGTGAGCCTATGAAGAAGATCGGATTCCTTTCATTCGGCCACTGGACGCCCTCGCCTCAATCGCAAACGCGCTCGGCTGCAGACACGCTTCTGCAATCGATCGATCTTGCCGTTGCTGCCGAAGAGCTTGGCGCGGATGGCGCCTATTTCCGCGTACATCACTTTGCCCGCCAGTTGGCATCGCCATTTCCACTGTTGGCTGCCGTCGGCGCCAAGACCAGCCGCATCGAGATCGGCACCGCCGTCATCGACATGCGTTACGAAAACCCGTTCTACATGGCGGAAGATGCCGGTTCGGCCGATCTGATCGCGGGTGGCCGGCTGCAACTCGGCATCAGCCGCGGCTCACCTGAGCAGGTCATCGACGGTTGGCGGCATTTCGGCTACGAGCCGACCGAGGGCGAGACGGACGCCGACATGGGCAGGCGCCATGCCGAAGTGCTGCTCGACATCCTGCGCGGCGAAGGCTTTGCCAAACCCAATCCACGGCCGATGTTCCCGAACCCACCCGGCCTGTTGCGCCTCGAACCGCATTCGGAGGGCCTGCGCGACCGGATCTGGTGGGGAGCCAGTTCCAATGCGACCGCGACATGGGCAGCAAGGCTCGGCATGAACCTGCAAAGTTCTACCCTCAAGGACGATGAAACCGGTCTGCCGTTCCATGTCCAGCAAGCCGATCAGATCAGGGTCTTTCGTGAGGCATGGAAAGAGGCCGGCCACAAACGCGAACCGCGGGTCTCGGTCAGCCGCAGTATCTTCGCGCTGGTCAACGACCTCGACCGAGCCTACTTCGGCAGCAGCGGCAAGGATTCCGACCAGGTCGGCTTTATCGACGAGAAGACGCGGGCCATCTTCGGCCGTAGCTATGCCGCCGAACCGGATGTGCTGATCGAGGAATTAGCAAAGGATGAGGCGATTGCGGCTGCCGATACCTTGCTGCTGACCGTCCCCAATCAGCTAGGTGTGGAATACAACGCGCACGTGATCGAGGCGATCCTCAAGCATGTCGCGCCTGCTCTCGGATGGCGTTGAAGCAACGCTGCAGCAAAGCGAGATTTTGGTCTCAGGAAACCGTGATAACTGCCCGCAAAAACTCACTTTCTTGCGGGCAGCGTTTCAGATGTGTCGCGACAGGGATGCGCTGGCTACCCTGTCATTTTTTTGACTGGTGACGCCTGAGCAGAATCTGCGCGGCCAACACCAGGAATGCCATAGTGGTGGAATAGGCCACTAGCGGCCAAGCGCTGTCGCCATCCAGAATGGTAACTGACAACGTTCCCCCGATACTTACGATCATGCTCTGGATGCAGGAGTAAAATGCGACGGCAGACCCTGCCATATCGCCAAACTCCGCAAGTGCGCCATTGGCCGTAACCGAGGCTGCAAGCACGATACCGACCGCCATGATCCAGACCGGTAGCAGGAAGCTTGCAAATGACGGCGATCCGTAGATCTGGCCGACTGCGAGAAGTGCGGCGCCGCACAGTAGCAATAGCATGCCTCGCGTTGCGCAACCCGCAACACCCCATTTCCCAACGAAAATCCTGGCGAATCGTGTCGTGGCAATCATCACACACGCAACGGTCGCGAATGCGAGGCTAAAGCCGAACTCCGAGTAGCCGGCATGACCAATCAAAACTCGCGGCGCAGTCGAGAAGAAGACGAAGAAGGTCCCCATGACAGCGCTGAAGGCCAAGGTGTAAACCCAGAAGGTGAAACTGGCGAAGATCGGCAAGATGGACCGCCTCGCATTCGCAGCAACGGATGGCCGCGTTTCGTGCCACCGGAGCATCGCGTTGATCGTCGCCATCAGCGACAGCAATGCGAGCAGCACGAAGATCGCACGCCACCCGAACCTGTCGGCGACGACCGCGCCGACGATCGGACCGAGGGCCGGTACGAATGAAAGAATCGCACCGAAGGCGCTGTAAATGACGGCTCCTTCCTCACGATCGGCATAGACGTCGCGAACCGTTGCGAAGGTCGCGACGAGCACGGCAGAAGCACCGCCGGCTTGCAGCAGTCGGTAGACGACGAAGGTGCCGGCCGTGGACGAGCACGCCGCCCCAAGGGACGCCGCAGCGAAGAGAACCGCTCCGAGAATCAGAACCGGACGGCGGCCAATACGATCCGAAATCGGCCCGAAGATGATCTGCCCCGCACCGAGGATAATCATGTAGCCGCTGAGTGTCAGCTGGATCACCGATGCCGACGTGTTCAGGATGCCGGGCATCGCCGGCACGACGGGAAGGTAGATATCCATCGCCAGGGAAGCAAGGATATCGAAGGGCGCCATCAGCAGCAGTGCCGCTGACAGCGAATAGGCCCAAGCAGGGCGCGTATAGGTCATAAGAATATATCCGCTCGAAGGAGAAATCGGGCGGCGACTGCCTACGGTCTTGGTTTGGATGGGATCGACAGGACGCCGCAACAACAAAATGAGCTGTTGCGGCTTATCTATCTGCTGACTTCAGGCTTCCCATGCCAAACGCTCCGAGGCGAAACAATTGAAAATGCTGAGGCTCGCATTAGCAGATCGAACCAAGCCGCGCAATCGGGCGCGACCCCGACGATACGCCGGAGGGTGCGCTGAAATGCGCAGGCCCAAGAAGCCAAAATAACCGATCAATCTAATGAATTCTTAACCATGACTGTGGCCTAACTGCTTGTAATTTCTTTACTGGAGCAGATCATGGTGCGTGCATCGAAAATGAACGAGTTGGACAATCGTCTCGACTTCGTAGGACTGGGACAGGATGCTCGCCAGGCTCTGTCGGAGCTGCAGCCGATTATCGAACTTGCCGTCAAGGGCTCTCTTGATGTCTTCTACGAGAAGATTATCAAGCATCCCGAGATGTCTAAGTTCTTTTCGTCTCCTCAGCATGTGACGCACGCCAAATCCAAGCAGCAAGAGCATTGGAAGACGATTGCATCGGGCAAATATAGCCCCGACTATGTAGACGCCGTGTCAGCAGTCGGCCGGACCCATGCCCGCCTGGGGCTGGAACCACGTTGGTATATCGGCGGCTACGCCGTCATTCTCGAGGGCATAGTGCGGGCAGTCGTCGCCCAGCAGCTGAAGGGTATTCTGCAGCGCAAGCACGAGCAGGCTCTGTCACGACGGCTCTCGGCTGTCATCAAGGCAGCCCTCGTTGACATGGACTTCGGCATATCCGTCTATCTCCAGGTGCTGGCCGACGAACGCGACCGCGCCGAAACCGAGCGGGCGGCAGCACAGCAGGAGCAGCAACGCGCGCTAAATGCGCTCGGCGTCGCGCTGAACGGTCTGGCAAACGGCGATCTCACGGCTGACATTACCGAGGCCCTATCGGCCGAATTCGAGCTCCTGAAGAGCAACTACAACGAATCGCTGACGTCGCTCGGAACGGCGATGCGGCACATCGAGGACTCGGTGACGCGCGTTCGCGACGAGGCCGGCTCGATCTCCTCCGCCGCCGACAATATGGCGCGGCGCACGGAACAGCAGGCTTCCGCACTTGAGGAAAGCGCCGCCGCGATCGAGCAGATCACCACCATCTCCGAGCAGACCGCAGAGCGGACGCGCGAAGTACAGGCGATCGTCAAGGAATCGGCTTCCGAAGCCGAACGGTCGCGACAGGTCGTTCAGGAGGCCGTTTCGGCCATGGACGATATCGAAACCTCTTCGCGCAAGATGACCGACATCATTTCCGTCATCGATGATATCGCTTTCCAGACCAATCTTCTGGCGCTGAATGCCGGCGTCGAAGCTGCAAGAGCCGGTGAACAGGGCAAAGGCTTTGCGGTCGTCGCCCAGGAAGTGCGCGAACTGGCGCAACGCTCTGCCACTGCCGCAAAGCAGATCAAGGATTTGATCGACCGCTCGTCGAACGATGTGCGTCGCGGGGTCGAGCTTGTGAACCGTACCGGCGAAGCGCTGGAACTCATCGGCAACCAGGTGGCTTCCATCGACCGCAATGTCGGCGCCATCGCGCGCTCCACACAGGAGCAGGCCGTCGGCATCAGCGAGATCAACTCCGCTGTCCGTAACATGGATCATATGACGCAGCAGAACGTGGCGCTGATGGAAGAGACAAATGCCTCGACCCGCCACCTCGCCGACATCAGCAACGAGCTTGCCGGCCTCGTCGGCCGCTTCAAGACGGTGCGCTCAGGCTCGAGGACCGGCGCCGTCAGGTTGAAACTCGCCAGCTGAAGCCGCCGCTGGCCGTCGCCAGCCATGTGAGAGCAAGCCGCATTGAAGAACTCAGCATCCTGCGACCTCGGACAGAAGTCCGGGGTCGCAGGATGCTGTTCACTTTACGCCGGCATCTCCTCGATTTCCGCAATAACCCACTGTCGGAACGCTTTCATCGATGCCGTTTCCGCTCGCGACTTCAATCGCGTCAACCAGTAGCTTCCGGTCATGGCGGTGATCCGGAACGGCTGCATGATGCGCCCGGCCTCGACGTCATGGGAAAACATGGCAACGGGAACGAGGGCAACGCCGACGCCGCGTGCAACGGCCTCCACCAGCGTCAGTGACGAATCGAACATCCAGCCTCGAAGATGAGGAGGCGGCAATCCTGCCGCCCGGAACCACAGCGACCATTCGTCGATCCGGTAGGATCGCAGCAATTCGAGTTCGGCCAGATCAGCGGGGGTACGCAATCGTTCGCCCATGGCAGGCGTACAGACCGGCGACAGCGGCGCATCCATCAGGTGGATCGCTTCGGTGCCGTGCCATGCGCCATCGCCAAATCGCATGAAGAAATCCAGCCCGTCCAGCACCATGTCTGCCCGGTTATTATTGGTCTTCAGACGCAGGTCGATGTGCGGATGCTGTACCTTGAAGCTGCCAAGCCGCGGCAAGAGCCAGCCAATCGCAAACGTGCCGACGACGCCGACCGTCAGAATCTCGGCAAAATTTCCCTCCTCCAACTGGCTAAGTGTGGCGCTCATGCGACGAAAGGCGTCGGTCAGAACCGGCAGCAACGCATGCCCCTCGTCGGTGAGCGCCAGGCCGCGCGGCAGGCGCTTGAAGAGCGTCACGCCCAGCACATCCTCCAGCGCCTTGACCTGATGGCTGACCGCCGTCTGCGTGACCCGAAGCTCCAGACCTGCCCGCGTGAAACTGCAATGTCGCGCCGACGCCTCGAAAACGCGCAGCGCATTCAGCGGAAGCTGTGAGATGTCCATTGTGTCCTAAGCCCAAGTTTTTCTCATGCCTAAGCCCAAAATTGATCGTTTGTCTAGGGCACAAAGCAGCGGCATAGTCCGCCTCGCAAGGTGATTTGCGGGGTCTCCACGACGTCCACGAGACTTGACGTGCAAGCCTTCTGCTCAACAAAATCGAATTGGAACCACGATGACGATCTTATTGTCACGCCGGCAGAGCCTTGCCGGCAGCTTGCTTGCGCTCCCTGTTCTGGCCGGGATAAGCGGGATTGGACGCGCTGCGGATAGTGTTTCAGGCGAAGCGCGGCTTGCAGCGCTTGAAAGCAAGCACCCAGGACGCATCTGCGTCAGCATTCTCGACATGGCAAGCGACAAGCGCATCGAACATCGCGCCGGCGAGCGCATCCTGATGTGCAGCACCTTCAAGGCGCTACTGGCAGCTCTGGTGCTGACGCGTGTCGACAAGGGTGAAGAAAAGCTCGATCGGCGCATTCGCTACACGAAAAGCGACCTCCTCGGGAATTCGCCGGCAACCGAAGCAAATGTCGGTGATACCGGCATGACCGTCGCGGAACTCTGCGCAGCAGCCGTCACCCTCAGCGACAATGCGGCGGCAAACCTTCTGCTTGCCAGCTCCGGCGGCCCAAAGGCTGTCACTGCGCTCTGCCGCGGCCTCGGCGACGACATCACGCGCCTCGACCGCATAGAGCCGGAATTGAACGTCCATGACGCGCCCGACGACCAGCGAGACACAACAACGGCAACGGCCATGTTGGAAAACCTGCGCCGACTTCTGTTTACCGAGGTGCTGACACCGGCTTCGCGATCACAGCTCGCTGCATGGCTGATCATGACGAAGACAGGAGATGCCCGTCTGCGAGCCGGCCTCCCCAAGGATTGGCTGGCCGGCGACAAGACGGGAACGAACGACGATAAATTCGGCAATGCCAACGATATCGCAGTGCTATGGCCGTCGAACCGCGCGCCTATTATCGTCACGGCCTATTGCGAGATACCCGGAATTGCGTCGGACGAACGCAATGCCGTCCTCGCCGAGATCGGCCGCATCGCAGCAACGATCTGAAACCAGCGATCGGCGGCGGCAATCTCTATGGGAATCTGCCGTCCGAAGCATCTCGCCGCCGTGCCCTTCTGCGCCGGCTGCCACGACAATAAGGACATCATCTTGTACATGCATTTCATTCCATTTCGAACGCTCGGCATTGCCGCCTGCTGCCTTGCCTACGGCGTTGGGGCACATGCCGCAGGCACCAACGATGAAGATCGCCTCCGGCAGGTGGTTGATGCAACCATCCGGCCGCTCATGAAAGAAAATGACATTCCCGGTCTGGCTCTTGCGATCAGCATCAAGGGCGAGCGCTACGTGTTCAACTACGGCGTCGCCTCGAAGGAAGCCGGTCAAAGAGTTACCAATGACACGATCTTCGAGATCGGGTCCGTCAGCAAGACCTTTACCGCAGTGCTCGCCTCCTACGCGCAGGTGAGCGGAAAGCTGTCCTTCTCAGACATGGCAACGAAATACATGCCAGAACTTGCCGGAAGCAGCTTCGACAAGATCAGCCTGCTTGAGCTCGGCACTTACAGCGCCGGTGGCCTGCCCCTGCAGTTTCCGAAAGAGGTGACCGATCAAGAAAAGATGGTTGCCTATTATCGCAACTGGCATCCCTCCTATGCACCCGGCAGCTTCCGGCAGTACTCCAACCCCAGCATCGGCCTATTTGGCTATCTGGCCGCACGAGCCATGGGCCAACCTTTCGACGCGCTGATGCAGGACAGGATCCTTGCCGGCCTCGGGCTCAAGCACACCTATGTTCACGTCCCGGCCGTCGAGATGCGCAACTATGCCTATGGCTATTCAAAGCAGGGCAAGCCGATGCGGGTTGGCCCAGGCGTTCTTGATGCCCAGGCCTACGGCATCAAGACGACGGCCTCCGATATGCTCAGTGTCCTTGAAATCAACATGGACGGCTCGAGGCTTAAGGACGAAACCTTGCAGCGCGCGATCGCTGAAACCCATGTCGGTCATTATACTGTGGGAAACATGACCCAGGCTCTGGGCTGGGAAAGCTACGCCTATCCGACGACCCTTGCCCGCCTGCTTGGCGGCAATTCATCCGACATGGCGCTCGAACCGCATAAGACCGAGCCGCTCAACACGCCGCAACAGTCGAAAAAGGACATCTTGCTCAACAAGACCGGGTCGACAAACGGCTTCGGCACCTACGCCGTCTTCATTCCCTCTCAACAGGTCGGCATCGTATTGCTGGCGAACAAGAACTACCCGATCCCCGAACGGGTCAAGGCGGCATATAAAATCTTGACCGCCATCAAAAACCTCTCGGCCTCTGGTGGTGCACAGTAGCGGGCATAATTGCCGTCTCTCGGCGTATTCATTAAAACGGCCGGCTATCGAGAAAACCTCGAAGGCCGGCCATCATTCCATCTGTTGATTTCTATCGGCTATTGGACGTCTGGCGCGGGGCAGCATCTGCTTGGGAGGCTTCTGTCCCGTTGAGAAACTCTTGCAGGAGCCGGGTAATCCGCTCCGGCGAAGTGCCCTTGGCATATTCTTCCTGCATCCGGCGTCTAACTAACATTTCCAAGACTGACATGTCTTTCACCTCATCAATCCGGCGCAAGGCAAATGTCGCTCTCATTGGCATGCGAGGCAAGTTACAGTTTTTTCATGGTTTTGCCCCGCAAATATCAAAGCTGCCACGCATCATGCCAAGGCTGCGGGCATTTGCCGGATTCTAACCCAAGCGTGATCGTTCTCCCCTTGCAAAACATTGACGCATCGTAGATTTGAAAGCGGCCAAACGGTCGGTTGTTTGCGCTTCGTTAACCTCAGTGCTTTAGCGGGCCACACCCCGGCCTTTGAATGAGGTCGCATGCAAGGAATGAATAATGCCCGTAAAGAAGAATTCTGCCTCCGATGTTTTCCAACGCAAGATCTCGGACTTCTGTGATCTGAGGCTCGCGCCGCTGCTGCAGCCGCGCAGTTTTGAAAATCTCAAGGGCTTCATGATCGGGCTCATCGTCTTCCAATCGCGTCCCCCACTGCGAGCAGGGCGCGTCGATTTTCAAGAAATTGCAACACTCTGCGGCATGGACGCCGAAATGAGTCCGGAGGTGAAGCGGGCCGCTCAACCCGGCTTCGATGCAATTTTGCGTTGGCTTGGAGTAACCAAGGCCAAGACAACCAGCATCCCCCCCGTCGCACCCAAAAGCCCGCTGCACGTCGCCAGCAATACGAGCGTGGCCAGACGCCGGAACGTCGGTCCGTCGCATCATAAGCCCCTGGCCATAAAACCGACTCCTTCCTCTTGGGGCATTCATTCCCCCCGCTCTCGACAGATCCAAAAAAGCTCGCCAAAATAATACCAGTAGCGAACAGGATGAAATCTTCTCCATGCTCGCGTCATGGAAGGATGGTGCGTCTTGGCGACCGATATTATTGAGCTGATCAGGAACGAATTCGTCTCTGCCGCGCTGGAGATGCCCCTTTATAAAAGACTGAAGACGGCGATCGAAAGCGCCGTCCGCAGCCACGCCTTCAAATCCGGCTCCGCTCTACCGGGAGAAAGGTCGATAGCCGAGGCGCTGTCGCTGTCGCGAGTGACCGTTCGCAAGGCCCTTGCGATGCTGGAGGAGGAAGGCATGTTGAGCCGGCGACAGGGCGCACGCAGTGAGATCGGCAATCGCGTCGAGAAATCGCTGTCGACACTGACGAGCTTTTCCGAGGATTTGCGCGCACGGGGAATGGAGCCCGGCTGCATTTGGCTTTCCAAGCAGTTAAGCCGCCCGTCGCCGACCGAAATGATGGCGCTGGGCATCTCTGCAAACGCACAGGTTCTGCGGATGCGCAGGGTGAGGACAGCGGACGGCGTCCCGATCGCGGTCGAACATGCAGCCGTGCCTGTACGCTTTCTCCCCTCGCCTTCTTCCGTCGGCGATTCCTTGTATGAGGCGCTTGCCCAGCGGGGTTTTCTGCCTCGGCGAGCGGTACAGAGAATGCGCGCGCGCGCCGCTTCGCTCGAGGATGCGCAGCACTTGCGTTGCGAGCCAGGCGCTCCGATCCTGACGACGGAGCGACGCTGCTTTCTGGCCGACGGCGAGATCGTCGAATATTGCGAAACGCGCTACAAAGGCGAGGTCTACGATTTCGTCTTCGAGCTTCAAAGATAATACCAGTTTAAAACCGGTTGCTTTCCGGTAGTCTTCGTCTATCGTGACACTCCAAACAGGGGTGCCGAATGCGCAAGGAAGATCTCAATCTCAGCCTCATCGTCTCATGTCAGCCAGTGCCTGACGGAGCGATGGATGAAGCCGTTTTCGTCAGCGGCTTTGCGCGCGCAGCGCTTGCGGCAGGCGCACGAGCGTTGAGGATCGAATCCTCGGCCTATGTCGCAGCCGTCAGGGCCGCCGTTGACGCGCCGATCATCGGCATCGTCAAGCGCGATCTTGACGACAGTCCGGTGCGCATCACCCCGTTCGTCGCCGATGTCGAGGCATTGGCCGATGCCGGAGCCGATATCATCGCCTTCGACGCGACTGATCGCGCTCGACCGGCGACGATCGAGGCGCTTCTCGCAGCCATCAAGGCACGCGGCCTGCTTTCAATGGCCGATTGCTCGTGTCTCGACGACGCAAGACGCGCACTTGCCGCTGGCGTCGATTTTGTCGGCACGACCATGTCCGGCTATGTCGGCGGTCCGGAGCCCGTGGATCCAGATATCGCCTTGATCGCTGCCATGCGGCAACTGACGCCCTATGTGATCGCCGAAGGCCGCATCCGCACCCCCGAACAGGCGGCAGGGGCAGTCAGTGCCGGCGCTTGCGCGGTCGTCGTTGGATCAGCGATCACCAGAACCGAACATGTCACGTCGTGGTTCCACGACGCAGTCTCATCCGCCTTCTCACAACGGCAGGCAGCAACCTTGGCGATCGATATCGGTGGCACCAAGACGCTCGCAGCGCTGGTGCGCGGCACACAGATCCTCGCCGAAGCAACGATCATGACCAGCAGAGAGGCTGGCCCTGATGCCTGGTTGGCTGCGATCGCCGAACAGGCAGCGTCATGGAACGGGCAGTACGAACAGGTTGGGATCGCGGCGACCGGCCTCATTCGCGAAGGAAGCTGGTCTGCGCTCAACCCGGCCACCCTTGCAATCCCTGACGACTATCCGCTAGTCGCACGCGCCAGCGAGCTGTTCGGCAAGCCAGCCTTCGCCGTTAACGACGCTCAGGCGGCCGCCTGGGGCGAATACAGGTTCGGCGCCGGCAACAACGAGGATACGGTGTTCCTGACCATTTCCACCGGGATCGGTGGCGGTGTCGTGGTCAATGGGCGACCATTGCTTGGCCTGGCCGGCCATTTCGGCCTGCTTCGCGCGCCGACTGGCGGGCAATCTCCGCTGGAGGATGTCGTTTCCGGCCGTTGGATGGCGGCGCAAGCAGCATCTGCAGGACATCCGGTCGAGGCACCCGAAATATTCGAACAGGCGCGCCAAGGTGAAGTCTGGGCAAAGGACATTATCGCGCAATCGGCTGCCCGCGTCGCTCTTCTCTGCCGAGATATCCAGATGATGTTTGCTCCAAAGCGCATGGTCATCGGCGGCGGCATAGGTTTGGCGCCTGGCTATCTCGAAGCCGTTCGCGCGCAGTTGGCGGAGCTTCCTCACCATCTCGCGCCGCATCTGGTAGCGGCAAGCCTTGGCCCGCGAGCCGGCATCATCGGCGCCGCCGATCTCGCCGCTCGCCAACGATAAGCAAGCCTGCACAAGTCAATCAACAACGATAAAGAGAGGGAACTACAATGAAATTCAGGCATATATCCTCTGCGCTGCTCGCCCTGACGCTGTCGGCAACAGCACTTCCCGGCCTCGCAAACGCCAAAGTCGTCGTGCTCGGCTGGCCGGGCGGCTCGGAAGAAACGGCGCTGCGCGCCACCACTGATCTCTATAACAAGACCGCATCGGATGCCGACAAGGTTGAGCTGCTGTTCTTCAACCGCGATGGCTTCTTCGACAAGCTGCAGGCTGATATGGCCGCCGGCTCGAACGCCTTCGACGTCAATCTGGTGGCAACCTACTCGATCGGACGTTACGCGCCTTACATGGAGCCGATCGAGCTCAATGCCGAGGCATCGAAAGTCTTCGGCGACACCGTGCTGAAGACGATGCAATTCGACGGCAAGCAATATGGCGTGCCGACGGACCTTTCGTTGCACTTCATGTACTACCGCAAGGACCTCGTTGACGCGCTCATGGCCGATCCGGAGGCCAAAGCCAAGTATGCCGAGATTTCCAAGAAGTTCCTCGGCAAGGAGCTGGCGCCCAAGCAGCCTGACGATTGGACCTGGGATGACTGGGCGGCCACGGCGCTCTATTTCAGCAAGCAGGTGAACCGCCAGAGCCCGGTACGCTATGGCACCGTGCTGCAGATGAAGAACCTTCTGTTCAACATGATGGTCTTCCAATCCCTGCCGCGCTCCTATGGCGGCGACTGGATGGACGCCAGCGGCAATATCACGATCGATTCGGATGCCTATAAGACGGCCCTGAAGCTCTACAAGACGCTCTACGACGCCGGCGCCTCGCCGAAGGATTCGCTGAGCTACGAATATGCCGAAACCAACGCTGCCTATAGCTCCGGACAGGCGGCGACCGCTTTGCAATGGAATGCGGCTGCTGCCGAACTCACCGATCCGAAAAAATCCCCGGCCGTGGCTGACGTGACCGGCGTCGTCGCGCCGCCTGCCGGCCCGAACGGACGCGCCGACCATATTCACGGTCTTGGCCTCGGCCTGAACAAGAATGCGAAGAACAAGGAAGGTGCCGTCAAGTTCCTCAAGTGGCTGTCGTCGGAAGATGCTGCCCTCGCCTATGCCCGCGCCGGTGGATCGCCTGCACTGACGCCCGATGTCGTTGCCAAAGTGGCCAAGGAGCGTCCGGACCTGGTCAAGCTCGGCGAGTTCGCCAGCAAGTACGGCTACGTCATGACGGGTGCGACCTCCACCAAGGCCCTGTCGGTCTATGAGCTGCAGGCCAAGGAGTTCACCGGCTACTGGTCGGGCCAACAGAGCCTCGAGGATGCCCTTGCCCACACCAAGGCGGGCATGCAGGATCTCCTGAAGAAATAAGGACAAGACCGGATGCCCCAATCGGGCATCCGGTCGCTGCGGCTGACACTATGGCTCTCGTAAAACGCACCGAAGGCAGGCTCTACCTGGCACCGCTTGTCGGGTTTCTCCTGCTGTTTCTCGGCTTTCCGGCTCTTCTCAATCTCGTCTACTCCGTGTCCACGGTGTCCTTCGAGACATTGCGCAGCCCTCAGATCAGCGGTTTCGGCAACTATGTCACTGCCCTGACGGAGCCGGCATTCTGGCAGTCGGTCTGGTTCTCGCTGCGCTTCGGCATCATCACCGCTATCAGCGAGTGCCTGCTTGGCCTCTTTCTAGCGATTTTCCTGAAGCCGTTGTTATCGGCACGGCCCGTGCTGATGGCGCCGCTCATGCTGCCCTTGATGGTCGCTCCCGCCATGGTCGGTCTGATGTATCGGCTCGTGCTGCACGAATTTGCCGGACCGGTGCCCTATTATCTGTTCGAATGGTTCGGCGACAGCCCGGCCTTCCTCGACTATACCAATGCCTTTCGCACGCTGCTCGTCATCGAGGTGCTGCAATGGACGCCTTTCGCCTTCCTGCTCTTTTACGTCGCCTATATCGCCATCCCCGCAGACGTGCATGAGGCCGCAGCGCTCGACGGCGCGACCGGCCTGCAGCGGCTGTGGCGCATCGACCTGCCGCTGATGATCCCGACGCTCGTCGTTGCCTTCTTTATCCGTTTCATCGACGGCTTCCGCGTCTTCGATAATGTCTATGCTCTGACCGGAAGTGGCGCGGGCGGATCCACCACATCGCTTTCGATTTACATCTACCAGGCCTTCTTCAAGGAGGGCGCCATCGGTAAGGCGGTGGCCGCCTCCGTGGTGCTGTTCATCACCTCGCTGTTGGTCCTCTACGGTCTGAACTGGCTCGGCGCCCGGAGGAAGAGATAGATGCTGAAATCACTCCGCTGGATCGTCTACGGTATCGTCGTCCTTGTCATGAACTTTCCGATCATCGTTACGCTCATCACCTCGTTCAAGACGGCGCGAGAAATCTCTAGCAATGCCGGGCTGTGGATCGAACAGCCGACACTCGATAACTATCTCAAGGTCTTTACGGACACCGAGCGCTTCAACATTTTCCTCTATCTTGCCAATAGCGCCGCAGCCGCGCTTATCGGCACCGTGCTTGCGATCCTGCTGTCTTTTCCGGCCGCCTATGTGATCGCGCGTAGCGAAACGGGCCAAAAGCTCCTGCTCCCGCTCGTCATCAACCTTCGCGCGGTGCCTCTCATCGTCTTCGCGATCCCGCTCTACATGATGTATCAGTGGCTCGGCCTGCTGGATACGCGGATAGGGCTGGGGCTCATCCTGACGATCGTCAACATCCCGCTTGCTCTGGTCATGCTGGTCAATGCCATAAACGACATACCGACGGAACTCGACGAGGCGGCCACGGTCGATGGCGCCAGCGTCTTCCAGATCATGGTCCGGGTCATCCGGCCGGTCGTGCGATCAGCGCTCGTCACCACCTTCATCTTCGGCTTCATCACCGCCTGGAACGAGTTCCTGTTCGGGCTGATGCTGACCACCAATCAGGCCGTTCCCATGACGGTCGGAGCTTCTTTCTTCTTCGCCGCCAGCGGCGGCGGCGTGCAATGGGGCATGGCATCGGCGGTTATGATCATAGGCGCCCTGCCCCCGGCTCTCCTCGGCCTGGTAATGTACCGGCAGCTTTCCGGCTCGATGACGGCTGGTGCGGTCAAAGGCTAGGTTAGGCTTCTGAAAGCGCCGCGCTACGACGGAAGTTGCATGGTTGCTTTCGCCATAGGCTACCTCTGCAGCCGCGCCGAGAGGCGGCCACACCAGCTTCGGTTGGGCGCCGAGAGTGCAGCACACCCCCGCGCCCTCCGGTTCGATAGGGCGTCACACCTCAGGCCGACCTCAGGATGACGTTGAATCCCTCTGTCTCCGATGGCGGGACGAAGTAGCTGGAGATCTGCTCGAATTCGGCATCCGAGGCTGCGAAATCATGCGTACCAGCAGCGTTGCGGGCGCGAAGACGCGCCTTGCACACCTCGTCGGGCACATCGAGGAAATGCAGACGATGATCGGCACCGGCTGCCTCGAAGAGCGTCCTCATCCAGGCCCGCATAGCGACCGTGTTCGCAGGAAAATCCAGTACGACAGAGACCCCGAGACGCAGCAAATCCTGAACATGCGGACCGACGGCCTCGCGCAGTCGCCGTGAGCAACGGATGTAGTCCGCAACATCCTTCATTTCGGGGCCAAACAGGCGGCTCAGCCAAAAGTCCTCGCTGATAACTACGGTGGAGGGCATTCGGCCCAGCTCGGCGGTGAGGGTGGATTTTCCGGCAGCGATCTTTCCGCACAGCATGTGCAGCGTCGCGCGATGAGAGGCCTGAAGATCGCTGTTGAATTCCTGATCTGACATTTCCAACTCCGGGAGAGCCCACGAGACGGAAAAAGAAAACCCGCCTCTGGGCGGGTTTCTTTGCTTGGACAACAAATATCCGACCCACCATTCAGTGAATGGCGAGAATAATCTGCAAGTTGGTGCGGGAAACGTTGTCCATGCTTCTCAGTATCATGCCTTTCGTCGTCGTCAAAGATTGATCCATCGTCCGTTCGGGATTGCCGTCCTGAAGCGTCAGGAAGAGCTGGCTTCGTCCGTGGCAGGGGAGGATCGACGCGCAGCCGGACGCCGGCGAGGCATGTCCCCAAGAATCCCACCTGGGCGCACCAGCAGAATTATGCAGAGCATGACGCCGATTGCGACGATCTGCAGCGAGGCGGCACGAGCCTGCTGTTCCGGAGAGAAGAGTGCGCTTGTCAGCGCGCCTGAGCCAGCCCAGATTGCCCAGACAACAATGCTGCCGATGATAGCTCCCTTGTTGCTGCCGGAACCACCGACGATCAGCATGACCCAGACCTGAAACGTCAGGATCGGAAGATAGTTGTCAGGCGCGATAAAGCCGATGAAATGCGCCTGTATCGCGCCGGCGAGCCCCATGATCGCGCCGCCGACGGCAAATGCCTGAACGCGATAGAAACGTGCGCTCTTGCCGAGCGAAACTGCCGCGCGCTCATCCTCACGCAACGCTTTCAGCACGCGCCCCCAGGGACTGCGCGCCAAATGCTCCAGTGCAAAATACGAGACCAGCAGCACGGCGACCACAACGCCGAGATTGGCGAAGTTGAAGAGCAGCGGCGTCTCGGCAAGGCTCGAAAACGGCCTGGGTATGAAGCCGATGCCGAAGGGGCCGCCTGTCAGCTTTTGTGCATTCAGCGCGACAAGCTGGACGACCACTGCGACGCCGAAGGTGGTGATCGCCAGATAGTCCGATTTCAACCGGAGCGTCGCCACGCCGATGATCGCGGCGGCAACGCCGGCCACTATCATTGCGCCCAGCCAGCCGATAAGGATCGGCAAATCGAATCCGCCGAACCGCCCGGCCGTATCCGGCGTCGTCAACAGAGCCGAGGTGTAGGCGCCGATGGCGACGAAACCGGCAAGGCCGACGTTGAAGAGGCCCGTCAGTCCCCATTGCAGGTTCAATCCGAGCGTAATGAACGAAAAGATCAACGCCGTGGTCAGGAAGAAAGCGCCGTAGCCAATAATATCCATCATCGCTCTCTCACTCCGAAAAGCCCGATCGGCCGGACGAACAGCACCGCCATCAGGATGATGAAGGAGATGGCAGCGCGCCACTCCGCTCCGATCAGTTGAACCGCACCAGCTTCGGCAAGTCCAATGATCAGACCGCCAAGAACAGCTCCGGGCACGCTGCCGATGCCGCCGAGAATGGCTGCGGCAAACATAGGCAGCAGCATATCGAAGCCCATCAGCGGGCGGATCTGTACTAGGATGCCGATCATGACGCCGGCAACGCAGGCAAGCCCCCCGCCGATCAGCCATGTCACGCGCACGACCTTGGTGACATCGATGCCGACGACACGGGCAAGCGCCGGGTTCTGGCTGAGCGCCTGCATGGAGCGGCCCGTCTGCGTCCTGGTCATCAGCATATGCACGCCAAAGACCAGCAGAGCTGTGACGATCAAAAGGGCGATCTGATCGGGCGTGATGCGAATGCCGAAGCCGACGGGCATGGCGATCTGGATGGCACGACTGAAATAGGTCGGGCGTGAGGTGAAGAGGAATTCAAGCAGGCTGCGTAGCGCCATGGAGGCGCCGAAGCTTGCCATGACGACGATGATCGACTGGCCCTTGGCTCGCAGCCTGGCGAACAAGACCTTGTCGAGCGCAAGGGCAAGAACGCCGGTAAAGCCCATGGCGACAATCACCGCGACGATCAGCGGCCAGCCGAAGGAGAGCGGGCCGATCGGTGCGACCTTGCCGAAGATCGCTCCGATGGCGCTGACGACGGCAAGGGTCGCATAGGTGCCCCAAGCCATGAAGTCGCCATGGGCGAAATTCGAAAAGCGCAGGATCGAATAGGTCAGAGTCACCCCGATGGCGCCAAGACCGATCATGGAGCCCGTCAGCAATCCGTCGACGATAAATTGCAGGTTCATGCCGCACCTCCGTTGACTGACGGTGCCGGTCGCTGGCCGAGATAGAGCTCAGCCACGACGGGGTCGTTCCAAAGCTCCGATGCAATGCCTTCATGCCTGTCCTTGCCCTCGACTAGAACATAGGCGCGATCGCCAATGGCCAGCGCCGCCTTTGCATTTTGCTCGACCAGCAGAATGGTCACGCCCGACTTGCGGATCTCGGTCAGCATGTCGAAAACCATCGAGACGAATTTCGGCGAGAGGCCCGCCGAGGGTTCATCGAGAACGAGAAGCTTTGGATGAACGATGAGGGCACGCGCAACGGCCAGCATCTGCCGCTGTCCTCCGGAAAGATTGCCGGCCGCGATGCGACGATGGCGCGCGAGATCCGGAAAGGTCGCATACATTTCCTCGATGCGAACAGGCACTTCCTTCGGCTTCAGAATGCCGCCGGCAACCTTCAGATTGTCTTCGACGGACATCAGCGGGAAGACATTTTCCGTCTGCGGCACAAAGGCGAGGCCGAGCCGCACCATGTTATGTGCCGGCGCGCGGGTGATCTCGGTGCCGGCGAGTTTCACCGAACCGCTTTCAACTGGAACAAGGCCCGCAATCGCCTTGATAAAGCTGGATTTTCCGGCGCCGTTTGGACCAAGGACGACGACGATCTCTTTTTCCGCAACGGTGATCGAGGCACCGCGCACAATGGGCATGCCAGGCTCGTACCCGGCGACGAGATCTCGAACGATGAGCACGGGTTCGCTCATGCCGCGCCTCCCAGATAGGCCTCGATAACGCGCGGATCGCGGGCGACCTCCTCCGGCGTCCCCTCGCAGAGAAGCTGGCCGCTTGCCATGACGAGGACGCGATGACAGAGCCTCGTCACCATATCGATATTGTGCTCGATCAGCAGAAAGGTCACGCCGCGCTGATTGATATCGCGGATGCGGTCAATGATCGTTTCGAGAAGCGTGGCATTGACGCCGGCGGCAGGTTCATCGAGCAAGATGAGGGCGGGATCGGCCATCATGACGCGAGCAAGCTCCAGAAGCTTGCGTTGTCCACCGGACAGAACGCGCGCAGGTTCATGCGCCAGACGCGTCAGGTGAACGAGCTCCAGCAGCTCCATCGCCTTTGCGTGAGCTGCCCTCTCCTGCTCCGCGACCTTCCACGGGCGAAGGAAATTCGACAGCAACCGCTCGCCCGCCTGATCCTGGGCAGCCAGCATGACATTGTCGAGAAGTGTCAGATTGGGGAAAGGCCGCGGGATCTGAAACGTCCTTCCAAGGCCGCGTCCGATACGGCGGTGCGCCGCCTCGCCCGCAACGGGCGCGCCATTCAACGTGATCTCGCCGCTGGTGGGCGCAACACTGCCGGCCAGCAGATCGAACATCGTCGTCTTGCCGGCTCCATTCGGGCCGATCAAGCCCAGGATCTCACCTTGCCGCACATCGAACGAAACATCGCCGACGGCAGTGATGCCGCCGAAACGGCGCACCACGTTTTTTGCGTTCAGAACAGGCCGGGCTTCCTCCCCATGCCGTTCACTTGTCGTACTCATGAGATCCCTCTGGCCGGAAGACGGTCGCTGCCGCCCCCTGATTATTTGATTTGTGATCACACTTGCATTGATCACGCTAATCAGCTTTAATCCACTCTGCAAGCCGAAAAAAGGGATTTCGAATGCAAAAGGCCACCGCCGACAAGAGCGATCCGATTGCCGCACAGCTTGCGCCCGTGGGCCGCGAAACCGTCCAGGACCGCGTCTACTCCGAGCTGCGCCGCGCGCTGATCGGCGGCCTTTTCGAGCCCAGCCAGGTGCTGACGATTCGTGGCCTTGCCGATGCGCTGATGACCAGCACGATGCCTGTGCGGGAGGCGCTCGGCCGGTTGATTACTGAAAAGGCGCTGGAGGCCCTCCCCAACCGATCCGTTCGCGTGCCGCCGATCACGCTTGAGCGCATGGATGACCTTCTGCGGGCTCGCATCCTCATTGAAGGCGAGGCCATTGCCCTTGCGGCAAGCCGCATGAACTCACGCCAGATTGCCACCATCGAGGGGATGCTCGGCGAATGGGACGAGATGCGCGCCCTCAAGCACAAGAAGGACGTCGACCGCGAGGTGACGCTCAACCAGGCTTTCCATTTCGAGATCTATCGCGCCTGCGGTTCGGCGGTGTTGATCCCGATGATCGAGAGCCTGTGGCTGCAGTCCGGTCCCTGTATCCGCGTCGCCATCTACGCCTTCTCCGACGCCGGCGAAGTCGACACCGCCCATTATCACCGTACCATCGTCAAGGCGATGGCTGCACAGGACGCAGCGGGAGCCCGCGAAGCACTGGTCGCCGATATCAGCCGCCCCTTCGTGTTCCTGCGCAATAAACTTGAAGCCGATTCCAAGAAGGGCCTATCCGCATGAGCCAACGCGCCATCAAGATCTTCGAACCACGCTCCGGTCTCAGCGTCTTTGCGCCGCTGCTGGAGGCCAAGGCTCCTGACAATGCCGCGTTCCTCTGGAGCTACCTCAGCGAACCGCGCGTGGTCGGCGGCATTCATGCCATGTGGACCGGGCCGGAAATCTCCTGCCCGATCCCGCCCGCGCATCTGAAAGATGCCGCCTATGCCGCGGCCCTGCCGGCGGAAAACGCGACATTGACGCCGCAGCCGGGCGATATCGTCTTGAGCTATGTGCCGCCGCGCATGTGGGGTGGTAATCCCGATGCCATTTTCGATATCGGCCTGTTCTATGGTCAGGGCGCGCGTCTGCTCTTCCCGATCGGCTGGCTTGCCGGCAGCGTCGTCGCGCAGGTCCGCGTTGAGGAACGCGACCAGTTCGCCGCCGCTTGCGGCATCATCCGCCGCAACGGTGCCTGCGACGTCACCTTCGAGCGTGCGGAGATCTGACATGGCCACAGTCGCCGATGACAGTTTCGAACTTTTCGACCTTCGAGTCGAGGCCGTCATTCCCGAAGGAAGGCCGATCTACTGCGGTGCCAAGGCGGGCGACTATTTCGAGCTCAAGGGCGAAATGCTGTCCCTGCCTCCGGGCCAGGGCTTTTCGATCTACTCGATATCGGCCGTGCTGCCGCTGCTCGCGGCCAAGCAACGGCCAACCCATAAGAACGACTGGATGACCTCGGATGCGGAAATCGCCTGCCCCGACCCCAACTGCGCGAGCCGGCTGCGGATCGTCAGAACGGGCACGCGGCGGTTCAGCCATGCCGAAACGACGGCAGTGCCGTTGCCTGAAGGAGAATAGACAGCATGACCGCCAAGACTTTTGAGCTCAGCCCCGGATACAAGATTTCCCGCGTCATCCGCGGCGGCTGGCAGCTTGCCGGAGGGCACGGCGCCATCGACCGCGTCCAGGCCGTCACCGACCTCATCGCTGCCTACGATGTCGGCATCCGCACCTATGATTGCGCCGACATCTATACGGGCGTCGAGGAACTGATCGGCGAGGCGCGCGAGCGGCTGCGCAACGAACGCGGCGCGGAAGCTGCAGGCGCCATGAAGGTGCACACGAAGCTCGTGCCCGATCTTGAGAAACTTGCAACGATCAGCCGCGACTATATTCGCGGCATCGTCGACAAATCGCTACGCAAGCTGAAAACCGAGCAGCTCGACCTGGTGCAGTTTCACTGGTGGGACTACGCCCTGCCCGGCTATCTCGAAGCGCTGAGCTGGCTGGACGAGATGCGCCGGGAAGGCAAGGTGCGCAATGTCGGCACAACCAACTTCGACACGCCGCATATTGCCGAGATCCTAGCTGCTGGCATTCCGCTTGTCAGTCAGCAGCTGCAATATTCGGTTCTGGATCAGCGGCCGTCGCACAGCCTCGCCAAGCTGGCGGCTGAAAACGACGTTAGATTCCTCTGCTACGGCTCGGTGGCAGGCGGTTTCCTGAGCGATAAATGGCTGGGACAGCCGGAACCGGAAATGCCGCTCGAGAACCGTTCGCTCGTCAAGTATAAGCTGATCATCGACGATTTCGGCGGCTGGGAGCTGTTCCAATCGCTGCTCGGCACGTTGAAGGCGATCGGTGATCGCCATGGCGTCGACATCGCCACGATCGCCAGCGCCTGGGTGCTGGAGCAGCCGCAGGTCGCAGCCGTCATCGTCGGCGCCCGCAATCAGGCCCATGCGCTCGCCAATGCCAAGATCATGGATATCGCACTCTCGGACGAAGACCGCCGGCAAATCTCCGGCATCATTACCCAAGGCCCGGGCGTTGAGGGCGACGTTTATACGCTGGAGCGCGACCGAACCGGTCGGCACGGCTCCATCATGCACTACAATCTCAACGCGGGGAAAGTATGAGCCAGCAGCCCTCTCTCTTTCAACAGGCCAGCGCCGAGGTCCTCGATTTCCATCGTTTCTTCGAGGGATGGTACGATGCCGCAACGGCCGACAGCATCGATTTCGGCCGCTGCGAGCGCACATTCGGTCAGGCTTTTCACATGATCCCGCCGACCGGCCGTGTGTTCGATCGGGCTCAGACCATCGAGCTGATCCGCGCAAACCGTGCAAGCTTTCATGGTGATTTCAGCATCGAGATTTCGGATATCCGCGCGAGCTTTGAAACCGCGGATACGATCGTGCTGACCTATATCGAGGCTCAGTCGCGCGCCGGCAAATTCAGCCGGCGGCAGGCAAGCGCGCTTTTCACCGCAAGTTCATCGGCGCCTAACGGTGTCGAATGGCAGCATCTGCATGAAACCTGGCTGCAGATGCCGGACAACTGACAGGTTCCTAAAATCAAAATGAAAATCGTTGACCGAACAAGGGGAACAAAGATGAAGAAGACGATATTTCAAATCACGACGGCTCTGGCCCTTCTGGCCGCAGCCGGCGCCGCCAATGCCGCCGACTGCAAGGTGACGGTGGGTCTCGTGATGGAACTGACCGGTCCGGCCGGCGAATACGGCCAGGCCGGCGCGAAATCCGTCGAGATGGCCTTTCGCGATATCAATGCCGCCGGCGGCGTGCACGGCTGCGATCTGGTGACGGATACCCGCGACAGCCAGAGCCAGGGCAATGTCGCAGTCGACGCTGCCACGCAGCTCGTGCAGGTGAAGAAGGTTCCCGCTGTCATCGGCGGCATCATTTCTTCAGTCACGATCCCGATCCTGACCTCGGTCACTGCACCAGCCAAGGTCGTGCAGATCTCGCCGGCCGCCTCTTCGCCGACGCTGACGGCGCTCGGCCGTGAAGGCAAGACCAACGGCATCTTCTTCCGCACGATCACCTCGGACTCGCTGCAGGGCATCGCTGCCGCCAAATACGCGATCGACAAGGGCTTCAAGAAGCTGGCGATCATTCACGTCAACAGCGACTTCGGCGTCAACATGGTCGCCGAGTTCTCGAAGGCCTACAAGGCGCTCGGCGGCACGATCGTTTCGACCACGCCCTACAATGAGAAGCAGTCGAGCTATGCGTCGGAAGTCACCGCCGGCATGGCAGGCAGCCCGGATGGGCTCTATCTCGTCAGCACGCCGGTCGACGGCGCCACGATTGCCCGCACCTGGATCTCACAGGGCGGGCCGCAGAAATTCCTGCTCAATGACGGCATGAACAGCCCTGACTTCATCGACTCCGTTGGAGCCGATTACCTCAAGGATGCCTATGGAACGTCGTCAGGCACGACGCCGACGCCGTCGACCGACTACTTCAACAAGAACTACAAGGATTTCTCTGGCATCGAGCCGACCAACCCGGCCGCGGACCGCGCCTACGACGCTGGCGCGATCGTTGGTCTGGCTCTCGCGATCGCCGGCGACGACACGTCCAAGCTGAAGGACGACATCTACAAGGTTGTCGACCCGAAGGGCACGCCGATCTATGCCGGCAAGGACGAGTTCGCCAAGGCCCTCGGCCTGATCAAGGAAGGCAAGCCGATCCGCTACGAAGGCGTCATCGGCCCGGTTTCCTTCGATCAGTATGGGGACATCACCGGCCCGTTCCGTCTCTGGAAGATCGCCGATGGCAAGGTCACGACCGATGGTGAGCTAAAGATGGAAGACGTCGCAGCTCTCAAGGACAAGATCAAGTAATCTGGCACAAGTCATTGAAAGCATGACGAGGCGCGTCAAACGGCGCCTCGTCTAAAGAATATGAACCAAGATTCCTTTCAGCGGCCGGCATATAGACACGGCGATCTGGCATAGATTTTGGAAGATCACCCGCTCATGCCCAGCAGCATTGCCCGCCCCACCAATCCGACGCTCTGGACGCTGACGGCCAACCCGCCGCCGGAGCTTGTCCGCGAGTTACCTTCACGTTGCGACGTGGTCGTGATCGGTGGCGGTTTTACGGGCCTCACGGCAGCACTTCATCTTGCCCGCGCCGGCCGTTCCGTCTGCGTTCTGGAGGCGGGCCGCTTGGGTGCCGGCGCAAGCGGCATGAATGCCGGCTTCGTCGTTCCGAATTTCGCCAAGGCGGATCCAGCGACCGTTCGCCAAAAGCTGCCTCGCGATAAAGCCGACGCCCTTCTATCTCTCGTCGGCACGGGAGCCGATCGGGTCTATGCGACCATCGCCGAAGAAGGGATTGCCTGCGATGCAGCCCAGACCGGCTGGCTGCAGCCTGCCTATGGCGAGGCTATGGCCGACATTCTGCGCCAACGCGCCCGCGATTGGGCGGAGCTTGGCCGTCCCGTCGAATTCCTCGAGGCGCAGGAGATCCACAGCGAAACGGGAATGGATATCTATTCCGGCGGGCTGATCGACCATTCCGGGGGAACCATCCATCCGTTGAACTATCTCTATGGTCTTGCGCATGCGGTAACGCGGCATGGTGGCAACATCAGCGAAAGCAGCCCGGTGGATCGGGTCGAGCGACATGGCAGCATCTGGCGGATCGCCTTTGCGGACCGGGAGATCGAAGCGGACAGCGTGCTTCTGGCGACGAACGCCTTTACGAGCGGTGTTGCGACCCGCATGGGTCGGACCGGTGTGCCGCTCAGGGTCTATCAGGTGGCGACCAAGCCAATCGAGGCGGAGACAGTTGCCCGTATCGCGCCGCACCGACGCCCCGTTGGCGATACGCGCTCCAATCTTTTTACCTATCGGCTAGACCGCGACAACAGGCTGATCAGCGGCGGCATGGCCATCAATCCCATCGGAGCTTTCGAGCGTGTCGGCCGCGCCGTGGTCGATCGTCTTGCGTCCGAACTCCAGCTGCCCCGTCATCCCGGTGTCGAAGTCGTCTGGACCGGCGTTGCCATCATGACACCGGACTTCCTGCCTAGGCTCTATCGGTTCGGAGACAATTTCTTCGGCGGCATTGGCTGCAACGGTCGCGGTATCGCCATGACGGCTCAGCTGGGTCACGTTCTTGCCAGACTGGCGCTTGGCGAGCAGTCTCAATCCCTGCCGTTCCCGCTCCAGTCGAGCCGCCCGCTGCCCTTCCACCGTTTCACGCCACTGGTCGCGTCCGTCGCACTTGCGCATGCCAGATTTGAAGACTGGCGCGCAGGACAGCATTGAAATGCGCCCAAGATTTGAGGTCAATCGCATCGCACCTTCTCCGTACAGTTATTGTCTATAATTTCTACCGATAAAGAAATGAAGGCGCGGACCGATTGGAAAAAACGAAAAGCCTTTCCTCGTAGCGCAGCTTTGAATGCGGCATCGTGACGCCGAATGAAATCGGAGTCCCCCATGAACGCGCAATTGCACCATCTCAACTCCAAGCACCCTCAGGCCACCGTGCTTGAGACCGAGCAGCAGGCGCTTGCCGTTGCTCGCGAGCTTGCGGAGCATTTCGCCTCCACCGCATCCGAGCGAGACAGCGAAAGACAGCTGCCCTTTGCCGAAATGGATATCCTGGCGCAATCGGGGCTCCTGGCAATCACGGTTCCGGAAGAATACGGCGGGCTTGACGTCTCGAACTCAACACTCGCCGAAGTCACTGCGATCCTGGCACAGGCTGACGGTTCGATCGGTCAGATTCCGCAAAACCACTTCTACATTCTGGAAGCGCTTCGCGTAGATGGCTCCGAAGATCAGAAACGCTACTTCTTTGGCAGGGCTCTCGCCGGCGACCGCTTTGGCAACGCCCTGTCGGAACGCGGAACAAAAACCGTCGGCCATTACAATACCCGCATCACACGAGACGGCCCGGGCTACCGGATCAACGGACGAAAATTCTATTCCACCGGCGTTCTATTTGCCGATTGGATCACGATCTTTGCGCTCGACGAGAGTGACAAGCTTGTGATGGCCTTCGTGCCCAAGGGTACAGAGGGCGTTGAAATCATCGACGATTGGGATGGGTTCGGCCAGCGCACGACCGGAAGCGGCACCACTGTTCTCAACAATGTCTATGTGAACGCCGATCACGTCGTTCTACACCACAAGGGTTTCGAACGACCGACGACGATCGGTTCGGTCGGGCAGATCATCCATGCGGGTATCGATCTAGGCATTGCCCGCGCCGCTTTTGCCGAGACGCTGGATTTCGTGAAAACGAGGGCGCGCCCCTGGATGGATAGTGGCGTCGAACGCGCCAGCGACGACCCGTTGACAATCTCCAAGGTCGGCCAGCTCGCCATCCGGCTGGAGGCCGCCACCGCGACCATCGAGCGCGCAGGCCGCAAGGTTGATGCCGCACAGGTCGAGACCACAGAGAAGAGAGTGATCGAGGCGACCTTGGCCGTTGCTGCAGCCAAGGTGCTGACGACGGAGATCGCCATCGAGGCGACCAACACGCTGTTCGAGCTTGCCGGCACGGCATCGGTCAAACTCGATCTCAATCTCGATCGGCACTGGCGCAATGCCCGCACCCATACGCTCCACGATCCCGTTCGCTGGAAATACCACGTCGTCGGCAACTATCATCTCAACGACGTCATTCCGCCGAAGAACGGCGCCCTCTGACGATGCTTTGAGCCATGGCCCTGCTGGTCCATGGCGCGAATGGCCAGCAAGCGACCATGAAAAAAGCGGCTTGAAAGCGTGGAGGCGCTCTCAAGCCGCTTTTATAAATAGCCGAGACTAATGAGCCTCTGCGATGACGAGCGGGACCTCCGCGCCATTGGCGTCATAGAGCCTGCCATTGAGGAAATAGTCGCCATCGTGAAGAACGGCGATATCCTGATATCGGATCGACCGTTCCGTGCCTGCAACGAACACCGACTGCTGATCGGAATTGCCGACCTTCAGGTGATTGAACAGAAGATTGAGCGTGATTGCCATCAATGCCGCCGAGCTGATGCCGGAGTGGAAGATGGTGACGACCCATTGCGGGAAATGCTCGTAGAACGTCGGCGAGGCGATTGGGATCATGCCGAAGCCGATCGAGGTCGCCACGATGATGAGATTCATGTTGTTCTCGTAATCGACCTTGGCGAGTGTCCTGATCCCGCTTGCAGCAACCGTTCCGAACAGGACAAGGCCAGCCCCGCCGAGAACGGAGCTTGGGACTGCGGCAACGATGCGGCCCACCACCGGCAGCAATCCCAGGGCAACGAGAAAGAGCCCGCCCGTTGCTACCACATAGCGGCTCTTGATGCCGGTCACGGCGACCAGACCGACGTTCTGTGCAAAGGCGCTTTGGGTGAAAGAACCGAAAACCGGGGCGATGAGGCTGGATAGCATGTCTGCACGCAAACCATCGCCAAGCCGACGCGCGTCGACTTTGGTCCCGACAATCTCGCCCACAGCAAGGATGTCCGCGGACGTCTCGACCAGGATCACCATGATGACGATGAACATCGAGAGAATGGCGGCGGCATCGAATATCGGATAGCCGAAATGAAAGATCTGAGGCAGAGCGACGAAAGGCCCATTCGACACGCGCGAGAAATCGGTCATCCCGAGTGCATAGGCAATGCCTGTTCCGATGACGATGGCAAGCAGGATCGAAAGGCGTGATATCACAGCACTTCCCAATTTGCTCAGCAGCAGGACGATCACAAGCGTTGCAGCAGCAAGCAGGACATTGGCCTGACTGCCGAATTCCGGTGCACTCCTGTTGCCGCCCATGGCCCAACCCGCGGCAACCGGCATGAGCGTCAATCCGATGGTGGTAATGACGATGCCGGTGACAAGCGGCGGAAAGAAGCGCGTGATGCGCGAAAACACAGGCGTGATGGCAAACCCGATGATCGACGCTGCGATGACGGCGCCGAGAACGACCTGGATGCCGCCGTGCCCGGTAATGGCGATCATGGTCGCGACGCCGGAAAAGGACACGCCCTGCACGAGGGGAAGACGGCTGCCAAAGAACGGCAACCCGATCGTCTGCAGAATGGTCGCGAGCCCGCCGGCAAACAGCGACGCTGTGACGAGCAGGGCTACGTCGGCGGGTGCGAGACCCGATGCCTGACCGATAATCAGGGGAACGGCAACAATACCGCCATACATCGTGAGAACATGCTGAAAGCCATAGGCCAGATTTGCGCCAAGACCGAGCTTTTCATCCTCAGGGGATAAAGACGCGGTATTTTCCTCTGCGGGTACTGCCAAGGTAAACTCCTCCATACCTTTGCGTTTCTCATTTCCTCCAAACGAGAAATGCAGGTTACGGTGTCCGACCTCGGATGACTTTATAGAAAAATGCGAAACACCTTATGGAAGACACCGTCCGCCTATCGATATTGGATTGATAGCCGGTTGTACGTCAATAGCCCGCGCAGCCTGCATCTGCACTCGCTTCGAACGCACGCAAGTTGCGTGTGCAAACTCCGCTTCCAACGAAAAACCTCCATTCGACCCTCTCGGATTGAATGGAGGTTTTCGACAGCCAGGGGCCCCTCTCTCGCCTGAGTGCTCCTTCAGCGAGAATAGGCCTAGCTGTAGAGGCTTACCTCAGGAATCTTGCCATTGAGGACGAACTCTCCAACTTCCTTGGCCTTGTAGAAAACGGGATCGTGCAAAGTATGCGTACGGACATTGCGCCAGAAGCGATCGAAGCGATGCTTCTCCGCCGTCGACCGCGCGCCCGTGAGCTCGAATATGCGTGAGGTGATATCAAGGGAAACGTGGGTGGCATTGACCTTGGCGGCATAGGCTTCGGCGGCAACCTCGCCGCGCTCCCGCGCCGTCACCCTGTGGCCTTTGGCAAGAGCCGTCTGTACGGTCGCGGCGGCACTATCGGCCAAGGCGGCAGAGGCTTTCAAGGCAGCGGTGAACTCGCCGACACGCTCGAGGATGTAGGGGTCGTCAGCTGCCCGTTCGACGCCGGAGGTTATCCATGGCCGTGTGGTCGTCCGCACGTAGTCGACAGCCTCACGCAGCGCGCCCTCGGCTGTGCCGAGATAGAAATTCACGAAGACCAGCTGAATAAGAGGCGTATTGAAGGTGGCCAAAACGGGCGCCTCGACACCGGTCGATGCCGCCTTGTCCAGATCCTCTTCATAGACCGGGAAATCATGGAATTCGACGCTGCCGCTGTCGGACAGACGCTGGCCAAAATTGTCCCAATCGTCGTTGGCCTTGTAGCCCGCCCGATCGGTCGGGACGGCGAAACCGACGATCCTGTCATCGAGCGTGGCATTGGCATTGATGTAGTCGGAGACGCGCGCGGCGGTCGAGAAAGACTTCCGGCCATTCAGAACATAACCATTGGCGCGACGCGTCAGCACGAGCCCCGGATCGCGCGGATTGACGGCTGCGCCCCAATAGAGACTGCTGGCAACGGTCTTGCCGGCAAGCTCCTGTGCTCGCGCCTCATCGAAGGCCCAATGGATGTATTGGCTATTGACGTAGTGATAGCCGAGAAGCTGGCCAATGGAGCTTTCTCCGCGCGCGAGGATACGCACGAGCCGCAAGGCGTCCACCCAGTCGATGCCACCGCCGCCGATTTGCTGCGCATGCAGCGCATTCAACACGCCGGCATTCTTCAGTTTGACGATCTCCGCGAGGGGCGGTCGGCCCTCGCGGTCAAGCTCCGCGGCACGCGTGGAAAGATCGGCGGCAATTTCCTCAGCCCTGGCGAAAAGAATCTCGCGCGTGACATTCCGGTTGCCGGCAAAGACGACGTTGGACTGACTCATGATGTGAACTCC